>JBGSOE010000057.1:0-10294 GCA_041739295.1 Thiohalobacterales bacterium
GTACTTCTGTTGCATGGGTTAGTCCTCGTCCAGGACGTGCGCGACGTCGCCAGCCAGGGCGTCAGCGAGAACATGGTGCTGAGAAAGGGATGAAGAAGAGGGCGGGCGAGTTCACGCGCATCAGTGCGCAGATCTACTCGAAAGATTGAGTTTCGACGGTTCGGTTTCCATGCAAGCGCTTAGCCTCACTCACGCGCACGTATCTCTAATTGCGCCTTTAACCCCGCATCGAAATTGAGCTGCCGCGCGAGTTCGTCGAGATATATCCGTTCCATTGGGCTCTGGTCGTCCGTCACGAGCAGGCTGGCGAAGTACATTTCCGCCGCCAGTTCCGGACTGGTCGCTGCACTCGCCACGTCCGTCGGGTCAAGGGGGCGTCGCAGTTCCTGACCCAGCCAGGCTGCAAGTTCGGGGCTGCTGTTCAAGCGCGTGATTTCAGCTTCGATGAGTTCGCGTTCACGGTCATCGACATGGCCATCGGATTTGGCGGCCGCCACCAGTGCCTTGAGTACTGCACGGTTATGTGTTTCGGATTCCAGCGCGGTGATCTGGCCGCCTGCCTGATGCGGTGATGTCCCCGCGGCCGCTTGGCCAGTATTATTGCGTTGCCATTCGGCGTAGGCGCGGTAAGCCACAGCACCCAATGCGGCCATGCCACCGTAAGCGATCAGATTTCCTCCGAGCTTGCGCACACGTTTACTGCCCAGCAGCAGACCTAGAGCACCACCCATCAGCGCGCCACGGCCAAGATCTCCGGAAAGGCCGGGTTGAGATTCGCCGCCCTTTGCCAGACCTCCGAGCTCAAGTAGAGCACGGCCACTCTTGAGAAGTTGATCCAGAAATGATGTTGTATTCACCGCGGTTCGCCTTGTCGGGATGGAAAAGCTGGTGTTTCACTTGCTCGATGGCACGCTGGAAATAGGTAAGGAGTAGTATGGGCAGAGATGCTGAATTCAAGCTTACAGAGGTCGGCGGGTGGTTCCGCGGGGAAGTGTAAGCTGAATGGCAGATCCACCTCGCGCGTAAACATGTGTATGCCCACTATTACCGGGTCCACTATTCTTGTATTTTCCTTGGATATAAAGATCAGCCGTATCCCTTACGACAGGCAATAGCCATCATGTCCGTTGATAATAATTAACGTTGCCGTTTGCTGACAAACAGGGCTATGCTTTTACTTGATTGGGTTATTTGTCTTTCATGACATGAGTCTTTCATCAAGAGACCGGAAAGTAAGAAGCATCATCCTGATCGAGGGATCGGCCAATCTGGCTGTGTTGCTCATCAAAATTATGGTCGGTCTTACGACCGGCTCACTGGCTGTCATCAGTGATGCGGTCCATTCCCTCACTGATCTGGCCAATAATGTTGTCGCGTGGTTTGTTATTCGGTTGTCAATTATGCCGGCAGATCGCGAACATCCCTATGGTCACCGTAAATTCGAAACACTGGCCGTATTTGGTCTGGCGGCACTACTTACTGTGTTGGCATTTGAGGTTGCCTTGCACGCGATCCGGCGTGAGCCAGTGGAGATTGTTTCCGGCACGACAGAACTCTTAATGATGCTGCTGGTATTAACCATTAATACTGTTGTTGCCACCTGGCAACGGCGTTGGGCGCGAAAACTGCAATCGGATATTCTGCTCGCCGATGCCAATCACACTTTCTCCGATGTATTAATTACAACCACTGTCATAGCCGGTTGGCAATTATCCGCCATGGGCTATTACTGGCTGGATCAGGCCTGCGCGCTGGGTGTTTCCGCGCTAATTATGTATCTGGCATTCAGTCTGTTCAAAAGAGCATTACCTGTTCTGGCGGATGAGTTTGCGATCGATCCGGAAGACTTAAGGTCTACAACCTTAAGCGTGAAAGGTGTCAAGCGCGTTACCCGTACACGCTCGCGCTGGATGGGTTCTGAAATGGCAGTGGATATGGTGATAACCGTTGATCCGGCCTTATCAACTGAGGAAGCACATGCAATTACCGATAATATAGAAGCGCTGCTGGGAGAGAAGTTTAGCGTGAAAGATGTATCTATTCATGTCGAGCCGGAATAAATTCCAGCTGGAGCAGATCACTGAAATTATTTTATGCCACTGTGGTTACTGGCAGCGGGTGGGTTGCTTCTTCAAGGAATGCTGAAATGAATATGAGTTATGTCATGCTTGGCTCGCCGCTGATTTCGTTGCAGGCGGGTATTTCAATTCTATTATGACCAAGGTTGCTGAGCTTCATTGTGGCGTTTTACCTGATCCTGTTTGGATTGGCGGGACTTCTGTCATTGGTGCTGTGATCAGCAGTTTGGGTGATCAGCGTCACTGAAATGACTCTGAGCGTAAACAGGTCTGATTACATTTGCGCTATTCTTAGAGCAGCCGGAATATCTACCGATGTTTGGGATTAGATTGGTATAACGCTATGCCACAAAACGGAGTTGCCTGTGGAGTATAAGGATTACTACAAAATCATTGGCCTGGATCGGGATGCTTCTCAGGATGATATCCGGCGCGCCTACCGTAAGCTGGCGCGAAAATATCATCCCGATGTGAGCAAGGAAAAGGACGCAGAGGCGCGCTTTAAAGAAGTCGGCGAGGCCTACGAGGTGCTCAAGGACCCGGAGAAACGCGCCGCCTACGATCATCTCGGCGCCAACTATAAAGCTTGGCAGGATTTTCATCCGCCACCTAACTGGGATTCCGGTTTTGAGTTTAGCGGTGGTGGTTTTACGGATGCGGATAAGGCCGGCTTCAGTGACTTCTTTGAAGAGCTGTTTGGTCGCCAGGCGCATGGAGCGCACGCCGGCTTCGGCGCTCAGTACAACGCGCGCGGTCAGGATCATCATGCCAAGGTGGTGGTGGATCTGGACGATGCATTCCATGGCGCCACGCGCAGTATCAGCCTGCAATCGCCGGAGCTGGATGAGCATGGCCAAGTACGGTTAATCAACCGTACACTGAACGTGAAGATCCCCAAGGGCATCAAAGAAGGTCAACAGATTCGTCTCGTCGGCCAGGGGACGCCCGGCATGGGTCAGGGTGTGAAAGGTGATCTCTATCTGGAGATTCATTTCAATCCTCATCCCTTCTACCGTGCGGAAGGCCGTGACCTGTATATGCATCTGCCCGTGACGCCCTGGGAGGCGGCGCTCGGCGCAACGGTGCAAGCGCCTACACCCAGCGGCAAGGTGGATCTGAAAATTCCAGCGGGTTCAAACAGCGGTAACAAGCTGCGCCTGAAAGGTCGTGGCATTCCAGGCAATCCGCCTGGTGATATCTATGTGACCTTGAGTGTAATGGCGCCACCCGCCACAAGCGAACAGGACAAGGCGCTCTATAAAGAGATGGCAAGCAAGCTGGCGTTCAACCCACGTGCTGGCATGGGGATTTAGGCTATGACCAATCAAACTATCTTGACCGGCATCATTGTTGAAGAAACTACCGAGTTTACTATTGGCGAACTCTGCCGTGCCTGTGGCAAGCCCGCTGAGTGGATATTGGCCTTGGTGGAAGAAGGCGTCATTGAACCGGTTGGCGCTGACCAGACCACGTGGCATTTCCGCGGCCACTGCCTGCGCCGCGTGCGCATTGTTGAGCGTCTACAGTCTGATCTCGGTCTGAACCTGGCGGGTGCGGCATTGGCGTTGGAGTTGTTGGAAGAAGTCGAAACACTGCGTAATCGGATTGCGGCAATGGAGGGATACATCCAATGAACATCGAAGAACTCAAATCAGTTGCAAACGCCATCGTGGCGAAACAGAAGGGCGTGCTGGCAGCGGACGAAAGCAGCCCGACGATCAAGAAGCGTTTCGATTCGATCAAGGTTGAATCCACCGAGGAAAGCCGCCGCCGTTATCGCGAAATTATGTTTACCACCGAGGGTATCGAGCGTTATATCGGTGGCGTGATCCTGTTTGATGAAACCCTGCGTCAGAGCACCCGCGATGGCACTCCCTTTGCCAAGCTGCTGTCAGATCGCGGGATCGCGCCCGGGATCAAGGTGGACAAGGGCGCGACTGCACTAGCACTGCAACCTGGCAACAGGGTCACCGAAGGCCTGGACGGCCTGCGTGATCGGCTCGTCGAGTACCAGCAGTTGGGTGCGAAGTTCGCGAAATGGCGTGCGGTAATCGACATAGACGAGCATAGCGTGCCGTCATTGTTTGGCGTCCGCGCCAATGCGCACGGGCTGGCGCGTTATGCCGCGCTGTGCCAGGAAGTCGGTCTCGTTCCGATTGTGGAACCGGAGGTGCTTATGGATGGCGCGCACAGTATCGATCGCTGCGAAGTGGTAACGTCGCGCGTGCTGGAGACAGTATTTGCCGAACTGGATGCCCACGGTGTGGTGTTCGAAGGAATGCTGCTCAAGCCGAATATGGTGATCGCCGGTATGAAGTGCCCGCAGCAGGCTGGTGTGCAGCAGGTGGCCGAGGCCACACTCCGTTGCCTCCGACGCTATGTGCCGGCAGCAGTTCCCGGGATCGTATTTTTATCCGGCGGGCAGAGTGCTGAAGTGGCTACCGACCACCTTAACGCCATGAACGCGATGGGTCCTCAGCCGTGGCAGGTCAGCTTCTCTTACGGGCGGGCGCTGCAGGCGCCGGTACTGGCCGCATGGAAGGGGCAGGAAAGCAACGCTGCCGCGGCGCAGAAGGCGCTGTTGAAGCGCAGCCAATTGAATGGCCTCGCGCGCGATGGAAAATACGCGCGGGATATGGAAGCGGTGGGATAACATCGTTAATACATCTTAAGGGCCCCCAAGCGGGGCCTTTTTTTACCGGTATTCCATTAATGATACATAAGTACTGCGATTAGACTGTTGGCACAAAGACGTTGTAGTGATCACATATGACCGATGTCGAATAACCGATATTCCTTGAGTTTGCGATAGAGTGTGCGTTCGCTGATGCCCAGTTCGTCGGCCACATGGCGACGGTGCCCTTTGTGTTTAATCAGCAGTCTGCCAATGTGTTCGGTCTCCATGATTTTGAGCGATGCCGTTTCGTCAGCATGAGTGGACTTGACGCCTTGTGAGTTTTCCACGAATGATTCTTCGAGATTGATATGTTCTGCGCGCAGTAAACCATCGTGGCTTGTCGATAACGCATTTTGCAGTATGTTATGGAGTTCCACCATGTTTCCGGGGAAATCATAATTGCGCAATTTCTCCTGAGCATCATCGCTGATATGGCAATGCTTTTTGGTGGGACTGCTGATGCGTACGAGTATGGCATCCGCGAGTGCGGTTATGTCTTCGCGGCGTTCCCGCAACGGCGGGATGCGTTTGCTGACTTCTGAGACGCAGTAGTAGAGGTCTTCGCGGAACTTGCCTGTCCCAACCAGCGCCTGCAGTGGTTTGGTTGTGGAACTGATGATGCGTACCTGTGCCTTGATGGATTCCCGGCCACCGATGCGGCGAAACATCCCGGTTTCCATCACGCTGGCCAAGCGCCCTTGAGTAGACAGGGGCAGTTCGGATATCTCGTTGAGAAATAGCGTGCCGCCTTCCGCCTCATCCAATAATCCGTGCCGCCGACCGACGCATCCGGCATAGGCACCACGTTCATGACCGAACAGTTCCCTTTCGAACAGGGTCTCATCGCAGCGTCTGCAATCGATCTGCACAAACGGGCGACCGGCGCGGGATGAGCGACGGTGTACGTATTGGGCGGCGAGGTGTTTGCCCACACCTTTCTCGCCATACAGCAATGCATTGGCATCCATCTGGGCAATGCGCGTCAGTCCATCGATGCATTCGCGAAACGACTTGGACGTCCCCATCAGCTCCTGCCCCTCGCAGTCCAGTTCCGCGGTGCGGGCGAGACGGATGATTTCTTCACCAACATAACGCTGACCATTCGCACCGGTAATCGGGTGACCTTTGACGCGCACGTGTTCGGGGCAGTTGTGATGATCGAAATGAATGTGCAGAACCTCATAGGCCTGCTGGGATTTCAGCACCGTCGACAATGGACATTGTTCGTTGTGTTCAAAGCAGGGCGTATCGAAGTGATGGGAGACGTTGTGGCATTTGCAGCCGACAACCTGTTCACTCGGCACGCCATATGCATTGGCATAGGCCTTGTTGGCTGCGACGATGGTGTAGTTTTCATCCACGAGCACGAAGGGATTGGAATGCGAATCGATGATGCTCTGCAATTCAAGGGAAACAGGCTTGCGGGGTGGCATCGTGAGGTCCTCTTTAATCGCACGGCTAGGCTGTAAATATAGTTCTAGTTCGAGCACTTGTAGCGGTGCCATGGGCAGCGATATTCGGCTACGGAACTTTCTGCCTGTCACGCCGCCTGACATTGCGTACTAATACACTAACAACAGGATTATTTTCTAACCCTGCCAAAATTTCATGACAATCTGTCATAGACGTATCCAAACTGCAAAAAATACCGACACAGTCATTTCACCTGTATATAGCTATTTCCTTACTTTATGCGCGCTGGAGTCGTACTAGTTGTATGCTTAACGACTCGTGTGAGCTATCTGCCAACCTGTTGTTAAAAATGGAATTTATCGTTCCCTGATCATTGCCATTGTCGGCATACTTTGCATCTGACGCTACAATCCCCAGTATTTATGCAACATCCTCCGCGCCAGCGTCGTATCTATATGATAAATCTAATGATTATTGCGGCATGGCATAGGTCTTGCCGTAAGAAGGCGGGGCGTATTTGGCCAGCGGAAGATATTGAGAGGAATCCGGGTCTGGCGCCACATGCAACTGCATAGTTCAGCGACCCAGGAAAGGCTGCCATCAGGCGTTCCTCGTGTCGCCAAACCCGCGCAAATTCACGGAGGGATACTCTGATGACTCACAAAAGCTTGCTAAGCAGTGCAATATCCGCGGCGCTGGGACTGGGTTTGACCGCTGTCACCGGCAGCGCGCAGGCCTGGTTCGACGGGCCACCAAAATACCTGATCGTCTGGTCATCCGATCAATACATGGATGGCAACAACCAGAGCGCACTCGATGGTCTCCTCGGTTTACCGGCGGGCGCCTTGCCGGATGCCGATTTCCTTGCGGTGATTGACGCCAACCCTGTCTCGCCGACCTATGGTCATGTTGTGAACACGGCCGAAGCGCCAGCGGTATACGGACAGCACCTGCTGTCCGCGACGGAGAACTTCGTCGACGATGCGCTCGGTGCATTGGGATTACCGAACCATGGTGTGTTGGATGATGACATCCTCGGCGGTGTTCCCAATTTCAATTCGGCCACCAACGGTCTGCCACCGGTCGTACCCGCGCCATCCTCGGTACTCAATGAAGCGCATCACCACAGCGTCGTGCCCACGGTGTTTCCAGATGGCAAAGTTACTGCCTACTATGGCGGTCTGATCAGCGCGAATATTTTCGGCTGCGACATCAGTGATCCCATGAATATTCAACCGGCGCCCCACAGCACGCTGGAAGACATTCCGCTGCATGCCGACCAGACGACCAATCTCTGCGGTCTGACGGTAAGCGGTGCGACGAATCACACCTACACCGGTACCGATGACCTGGAATGGAATCCGACCAATGGTCATTACTACACGACCATGATGGGCGATGGCAGCAGTCGCGGTAACTTCGGCGGCGGCAGCGGTACGGTGACGGCCAGTCTGCCACCCGTGCTCACCACGCCGGGCGGCATCCAGGAACTGGATCCACTCATGGGCGTCGTGGTCGGTGAATACAGTGCCGTGCCTGCACAACCGGTTCCCGGTCACGGCAAGTACGTCAATGGCACCGATATGCTCGGGCCGAAGCGCTATGCACCGCGCACCCAGGTTGTGTTTGGCGGCGTGGATGGCAATGGCGAGTGCACCGGTCAGCCACTGTGTGTGCCGGGTGTTGCGCCGTTCAACCAGATCGGCCATGACACCGGCGCTGTCAATCTGGATACAGGTATCAATCAGGGTCCTGATACCGGTTTGCTCGCGCATCCACATGGCATCGGTCTGCGTACCGATCTCAAAGGCGTCAAGGGCGACAAGAACGGCCACAAGGTTGGTTACACCAGCGGCGGCATCATGGTGAATTCCGACTATGCGGATCCAGTGAGCCTTGCCATCACCGGGTCCGGTGAAGGTCCGGCCACCTCGGCCCAGGATCTGGGCACGACCGTGCGCTTCTGGGATGTCGGTCATCTCAGTGACGGACCTTATGCCATTTCGCAGATGCCGGATGGTCCGCGCCACGAGGACAACCAGATTCACGAAGAGCCGGAAGGCCTGATGGCGATGCGCACGACACACAACCACAACCATAAGGGCATGTTCGTCGCCTCGATGTGCGGTGGTGCCTTGTACTATTCGCCCGATATCACGGTGATGAAGCCGGAGTTCAAACTGGTGTATGACTTCGGTGCCTGCACCGGTGCCTCGGTATTCACCGTCACCCAGGGTGATGACTACATCATCATGCCGATATCCGGCATCCAACGCCCCGGCGATCCGATCTACAACCGCGACTACACGGGTGAGCATGACTCACGTCTGGCGGTACTCGATATCCGTGCGCTGCTGGCCAAGGGAAACAGCTTCAAGTGCGATGCGGCCCCGGCAGCGGCCTGGAACAATACCGGCGCAACCTCGCCTTTGGGTCAACAAGTGACCCTCGGCCCGAGCGGTCTCGTGTATCACAATCCGGGCGACGAGAATCACGGTGGAGTGTTCTGGCCGAACAATGGCAAAGGTGATTGTCCGAAGCTGGTTGACCAGGTCAATCTGAGCGG
The DNA here is from genome assembly GCA_041739295.1 of Thiohalobacterales bacterium. GTDB lineage: Bacteria > Pseudomonadota > Gammaproteobacteria > Thiohalobacterales > Thiohalobacteraceae > JAHJQQ01. The sequence goes on from JBGSOE010000057.1 coordinate 8,735, forward strand.
TGTGGGCGAAGACGGTGTCGTGGGTACAGCTGATGATCATCCGGACGCCGTGACCAGCCGTGGTGGGCCACACTTCCTGGTTCATGATGCCTATGATCGCTATATCGCGACATCGAACTATTTCGTGGACCTGCGTAAGTACGCTATCAAGGACGTCGACAATCTGCTCACCGCGCTCGGTCTGGGACATGCCTGGCATGTTGGCGATGCACCCACGGGCCATGAAAACTCTTATCCGCCAGGCGGTCCGAATCCCGGTGATGTGCCGCCGGGTGGCTTGGGTGCGGCGTTCCAGTTACTCGACGACAACAATCTGCTGCCGAACAAAACCGGAGGCTGGGCCAGTGTCCTGCCGGGTACCGGATCGGTCGGCGACGACACTGTCTGCATGATGCGCTGGAATGTCTGGAAGGGTGACTTGGAACTTGATAGCCGCTTCAACTCCGGGGATTCGAGTTCGCCGACGGGTTGCATCGACATGGACTTCGGCTACGCTGGCAAGCAGTGGCCATCCAACGGGGCGCGCCCGGTGAATGCTGGCAACGCGCAGCCGCACGGCGCGTCGTTCTACACGGTGGGTTCGCAACGGTTCTTCAGCAATGGTGAAATCGGTCCGGGCACCAACTACACCCCTGGCTTCGGAGGTGTGTTGTCGGAACTGACGTTTTAAATGAATGAGTGTTAGAGTCCCGCGCCGTTTTTGTTCTGCGGCGCGGGACTCTAGGCTCGGCCCCGATTCAGTTCAGGTGTTTCCTTCGCGCGGTGGCGCTACAGCAACTGTACTGTATGCAGATACAGAGGCTGTAACGCCACCGCATCTTTAATATGTATTGCAGTGTCGCCATGGAGCTCGAAGCCAGAGTTATTCATATGAGACTGCGACGCGCCCCGATTCAAACTAAAAATGCTACGCGCAGATTGATCTGTCGTTATCACCTTTGTTTCGATGTTAATCTCTTCCCTAGATTGCAGGAGGAGTCTTAACGGGGACGCGCCGACTGCTCTGGCAATTAATGCCGACAGGTATAGACATCGTAGCAGCGGATTGAAGATATATGCAGCATAGATCTATGTGGGGCTGGTCGATCATCGTTGGTGTCACCTTCGTCTTGGGGGTGGTAGCGGGGCGCTATTATGGGTCCGCGGAACCGCTGCCCGTATTGGAGCAGATTTCGGACGGGGATCCTGCGAGCGCAGACTCACATGGTCCGGCGCATGCAACCTATGTTTGTCCGATGCATCCCCAGATCATTTCCGATCAACCTGGCACCTGTCCGATATGCGGTATGGCGCTGGTGATGGCGAAGCAAAATGATGCCGGTTCGGATCATAACCATGGCCACGCCCCGGACCAGGCAGGCAGCATGGATATGGCTACTGGCTCGCCCGAGACCAGGCGACCGACGGTGCAGGTCGATCCGGAAGTGATCAACAGTCTGGGTGTCAAGACAGCCCCGGTCATCCGGACCACATTGATGCGGCGTATCGAGATTCCCGGTTTTGTACAGCAGATTCAGCCAGGCCAGACCGCGCGCGTGGTGGCGCCGTTCGATGCGCGGA
>JBGSOE010000219.1:0-3136 GCA_041739295.1 Thiohalobacterales bacterium
TCCCCTCTCCCCGCTTGCGGGGAGAGGGTTAGGGAGAGGGGGAGTTTGTGTCATCCCGATGGGTAATGATCAATAGGTTAAAGTGCCGACGGTTTCCCCACCCTCCTCTCATCTTCAACCAAAAGCTTATCCAGAGTCAAAACATAGGCGGCTTAAAGTCAGTGTGAAGTATGAGGTCCCGTTGACGGCGGCCAGCTAAAACCTATGACAAAAGGCTCATGGCTTACCCTTGCAGTGCCAGGTAACCTCTGCTCCTCGACTTTGACTTTACCCCTCTATCTCGTCAGTCGTGTTTTCCAGGCGCGTCTATCGTGTCAGTAACCGGTACTTTCGACGGCGTCTGCGCAGTGGGAACTTTCGCGCCGTGTTGCTTCAGTAGATCAACCACCGCCATTTTGTCTGCTTCGAGCGCGTAGTCCACCGGGGTCTTATTGAACTTATCGGTCAGATTGGGATCACCCCCCTTTTCGAGCAGCAGTTTCGTGCTGGCAGCAAAGCCACGACCCGTGGCATAGAACAGGGCGCTGCGGCCTTGTTCATCTTGCGCATTGACCTGCGCGCCGTGATCGAGCAATAGCCTCAGCACCTTCACCTGTCCGGTAAGTGCTGCAAACATCAGCGCCGTAACTTCACCCATGCTGCGGGCATTGACGTCGGCGCCGTGGTCGATCAGGGCGGCTGCAAGCGTGTCATTCCCCAGAGAAGCGACCTGCATCAACGAGGTGACACCCTTGCTGTCGCTATCATTTGCCGATGCCTTATGGTCAAGCAATAGCTGCGCGGCTTCGGTGCGTTTCTGCTCAATTGCCCAATACAGAGCCGAGCGATTCATGGTGTCCTTGGCCCCGATGTCGGCATGTGCATCAAGCAGCACCTGTAGGGCTTGCAGACTGCCCGCGGTAGCGGCAATCATCAGCGGGGTACGCTGCCAGGTATCACGCGCATCAATGTCGGCGCCTCGCTTCAACAGGTATTTAACGATGTCAGCCTTATCGGTACGGGCCGCATACACAAGCGCCGTGGATCCTGAACCGTCACGTGCCTCCAGTTGCGCGCCCTTGGCTAGGAAATATTCCGTCAGTTCACGGTTGCCGAGTCCGGCAGCAACCATCAAGGGCCGAGCGCCCTGCATGAAGCCGGATTCGATGCTTGCCCCGTGATCGAGATAGACTTTCACGAGGTCCAGGTTTTTCTGCCAGATGGCATATATCAATGGTGTATTGCCTTGACCATCATGCGCTTCAATGTTGGCGCCTTTGTCGATGAGCAATTTGACGATACTGTCCTCGCCCATTCTACCGGCGAGGGGTAACGGCAGGTTACCGAGTTCGTCATCGATATTGACGTCGGCACCGCGCTCGATCAGGATTCGCGCGGCGTCCGGCTGTTTGCTTTGCAGCGCGACCAGCAGCGCGGTGGTGCCATCGTCATCGGCGACATCAATGGCAATACCTCTATCAAGCAGCAGTCGCATCGTGGACAAATGACCACTATGGGCGGCGAACATCAGTGCATCGGCCCCGCCGATATCCTGCGCCTGCAGCCGTGCGCCCTTGTCCAGCAATAAGCTGACGATCTCATCGTGGCCATTGGCGGCGGCGTGCAACAATGGCGTCATGCCACGTTTGTCCTTGGCATTAACATTCGCACTGTGTTTCAGCAGGATCTCAATGATGTCCCGATGACCAGTCTCAGCGGCAGCATGCAAGGGCGTCGTTCCGGTTTCATCCGCCTGGTTCACATCCGTTTCTGATTCCACCAGTTTGAGCAGCAGTTCCGTTTTGCCTTGGCGCGCCAATTCAACAAGGGTCTTCACCACGGGATCGACCTCAATCTTGGCAGCGCCCGATGGTGTTTCAGACGTCGCCGCTTGAGATACTCCGGGCGGTGGCTGAAGTTGCGGTGCACCCTGCGCCTGATCCGAAGCAGCCGACACCATCACCCCATACCCCAGACAGGTGATACTCAACAGGTTAAGTACCAGCGAATGCGTTTTGTTCATACCCCCTCCTGCCAATGACAAATAATTATTGATCACACACAAACCTGACTACGATGAAAGTGTATCGTTCACACGGCGCTGTCACTGACCAATGCCCGCGCCTTCCACAGCACATATAGCACCGGAATAACCAGCATTGAAACCAGCGGCGCCGTGATCATGCCGCCGATCATGGGCGCGGCAATGCGGCGCATGACTTCCGAACCTGTACCGCTGCCCAGCATGATCGGCAGCAAGGCGGCGATCACAATCGCAACCGTCATGGCCTTGGGACGCACCCGCAGAACCGCACCCTCAATCACCGCAGCATGTAACTGTGTCAGTGTGGTGGGTTGGTGGCGTTTCATGGCCTGGTCGAGATAAACCAGCATCACCACACCGAACTCGGCGGTGACACCGGCCAGCGCGATGAAACCTACACCGACCGCCACCGAGAGCTGATAGTCCAGGACATACAGCAGCCAGACGCCGCCGACCAGCGCCAGCGGCAACGCCCCCATCACCATGATGGCCTCGGTCATATTGCGAAAGGTGAGATACAACAGCAGAAAAATCAGGGCCAGGGTCAACGGCACGATGTAGCGCAGCCGTTCCGCCGCCCGGGTGAGATACTGATACTGCCCAGCCCAGCTGATGGAATAACCCGGCGGCAACTGCACATGATTGGCGACGACACGCTGGGCATCGGCGACATACGACCCCAGATCGCGGCCCTTGATATCGACATAAACCCAGCCATTCAGCTGCGCATCCTCGCTCTTGATCATCTCCGGACCATCCTTGATCGCGACGTCCGCGACATCGTCCAGACGCACCTGCTGACCGGTGGATAGAAACACCGGCAACTCCCGCAGTGCACTCAGCGAATCCCGCACCTCGCGTGGATAACGCACGTTGATCGGATAACGCTCGCGTCCTTCCACGGTATAGGTGATATTCATGCCACCGACCGCCATGGCGATCGTCTGATACAGATCCGCCACGCTCAAGCCGAAATGCGCCGCCGCATCGCGATCGACATCGATATCGATGTAACGCGCACGGCCGGTACGTTCGGCATACACCGAGGCCGTACCAGGCAGCGGCCGCAACAGGCTCTCGATCTGTGTCCCAATATCATCAATGCCGCGCAGA
>JBGSOE010000220.1:0-15439 GCA_041739295.1 Thiohalobacterales bacterium
TTCGGCCTGAATCCGACCTACGTTTGATTTGCATAAACACGTAGGTCGGATTCAGCGGCGATAGCCGCGCGTCCGACATTTCCCAACAAAGATCCCTAATGACTAGGCCAGCCTGCCGGCACGATGAACCCCCGCGAGCACTCATCACCTTTGGCGAATCCAGCTATACACTGTGGCTGATCCGGAAGATTGTCCAACGTGCGTATCAATTCCTCTGCTGTATGCAAAGTATCTACGGATTCACGACGCCGAGGTGCCAGCCAATCTTGACGGCTTAGCAGTTGCCAATGCAACGGTGAGGTTGCGGAATGGCTGATAAAATCCTCGCCCTGTGCCCACCAGCCGCGCAGATGATCGGCTGCTGCGTCCACTGGGGCAGGTGAGGTTTTCTGCAGTGGATAGAACAGGCGGCCTTTCAGAATTAACCGCTGGCGTTGGATGTCCCAGCCGGCCGCTGTCAACACGGCCTGTGTTTCCGGATGCTGGAGTAGCGGCAGTTGATGATTGCGCAGATGTTGCAGTTTACGATCAAGTCGATCCTGTGCATTCGGTCCGATCCAAGCAGAAGTGGCGCGTGTGTCGCCAATGCCCAGATAGAATTTCACGGCCAGTTCCCAGTGTTGAAGTTGCCCGCTGCGTCGGTCCTGCACAATCAGATCCAGTTCGCCACAGGTGGCGCGGTCAGCGTGGATCTGTAGGTTGTGCGCACATAAAACATAATCTGGGTTGTCGGCAAGCCAGAATTGCCACAGTGCCTCGAAATACAGCCCTATGCGACCTGAGCGCAGCGCCATGACGGCGTTATGCAGCGGGGTCGGGTCAGTGTTCAGTCGTTGCAGGCGCTGCATTGAATTAGCATGGTTGGGCCAGTCGATGGCATCGGCCTCAGGTGTCAGTAGCGGCGCACTGAACAGGGCCCAGGCCAGATCGCGTACCAGAGGGTCGTGCAGGGTTGCCAGCGGATCAGCGGATGCCGCGGTCATAACGGGCGTGTTTACACCGGCGTGGCGGTCTTGTTGCGTGTCAGCCAGCGCCACACCACACCGCTGGGACGGTCTATGCCGGTGAGCACGTAATTTAGAACATTGAAATTTCTGAGCGTGGTTTTCATCGCCAGGCGCGCGGGATCGACCCCACAGAACAATAATTGATCCTGGTTCTGCAGCGATGTCTCCATGTCCGGCAACAACTCCAAATGATGTCCGCGTTTGAGTAGAAGCGGGACGCACTGAAGTCGCCGATTATTATCGTTGGGGTCTGTTGTTATATGGGAAATGTTGATCGCGGTACCTTCATCGAGCAGCATGGTAACTGCGGGACTTTTCACGGCATCTATTTTCAACGTCCAGGACTGCGGAGAACTCTCCGTTAATGCACCAGTAACACGACTGACCAGGATGTTTGCCCAATCCTCGTCGCGTTCCCTTGCCAGTTTAAGAAAATCTGTCAGCAGCGGTGTGATGATCAGCGATAGAATGCTGCGGGCAATGATAGTGCTGGGTTGCATGATGAGGTTGGCATGCGCGGCGGAGAATAAGGCGTCATTGCTGCGCTGGTTCTGTCGCACCACGGTGAACAGATCGCCGTTGAGATCCTTGGCCGTCATCAGAATGGACAGATTGTTAGTATCATCATCGGTCCCGGCAATGATGCCGGCTGCATTCTCGATATTGGCCTCACGCAGGGTGTCGGCCTCAGTCCCGCGGCCGATGACAGCGCCGTCTGGTGTCTGGGTGCCGTGTGGATTGGCCTCGATAATGCGCGTTTGTACACCTTCGAAGGACAGGTGCTTACGTACTGCTTTTCCAAACCGACCAAAACCGCACAGCACCCAGACACCGCGTGGCGGTACCAGAAAATCTTTTAACGGCGTGTTATGGATGGCGGTGACCCATTCATAGACAAGATGCATGGCCGGCGAATGGAACAGCATGCCGAAACGGTCGGCGAAGGTATCGAAGGGGTTGATAATATGGTCAGTACCGAAGGAGGCCATATTTTTCGCGGTGTCCTGGGTCTCGGCGCGGCAGATTACCTGGAGTCGTGGGCGCAGTAATTTGGTGGTGATTGCCACCTTGAGATTGGTGCTGTCCGAGTTGGTAACCGCGACCACACCTTGGCAGTAACGGTTACGCAGGCCGGCTGCTATCAGTGCGTCGGCCTCATTCACATCGGCGCACAGGCCGGGTGTTGTTACGGGCAACCCTTCGATCTCCAGGGCATGCATGCGGGTCTCATCAATATCAATCACGGTGCAGGCGATATCGCGACTGGCCAGTTCACGCACCAGCAGGGTTCCGGTGTCACCAAAGCCACAGATGATATAAAAAGGTTCGCGGAACCTGCGCACCTGACGTGAAAAGGCGGAAAACGCCATCACCCGACGGAATTCCTTGTCGCCCATAATGGAGAGAAGGGAGCCTATGGCATACAGCCACGTGACGACTGTGATGTAAATTGTGGCGGTAGCCCACAGGCGTTGACCGCCGGTGAACGGGTAGGGTATTTCACCGAAACCGATCGTCGAGCCCATGAAGCTGACGAAATAAATGGCGTGGAAGAAATCCATGCGCCAGGGATTGCCCTGTGCATCGGCGCCGGGGATCAGCGTGAAACCCATTATAGAAACGGCATAGGCGCAGATCAATGCGATCAACGGTCGCCGTATGCGGCGCAGGATGACGAAGATGATGTTCTGCATCGAAGGTGCTTAGCGACGCAACATGGCCGTTTCCGTGATCAGCAGAATCACTGAAGCAAAATTAGCAACCAATGCACCGCTGGTTAGCGAAACGATGTCGGCCATGATAACGGGTGTCAGTCCATCGCCCATGCCGTAGACACTGACACCCCAGACCACAGCGGCGATCACTAGTTGCAGATCGGCCACCAGACTGGTGGCCAGTAACACCGCGCCAATATGCGTGCGATCACCGAATTTGAGCACCGTGGCTATCAGGCTGACTACCAGTGCGCAAAACAACTCAAAGGCGTTGTGGTGATCCGGGTTGCTGAACTCGCCAACGACAAAACCGAAATTGAGGGTCAGGGCGAGTACGATAAAGAAGGCGAAGACAACTTTTTCTGAATTCATCCTGGCAGTTCCATAGGTAGATTATTCTGTGCCGATCATACCGTTCGGCGCGTGGCGGGCCTAGCGATGGTTGTTAAATATCTGCAACAGCTGGATATTACCGTCGGGATGTCGGCGCTACAGCAGTTAGCATATACCTTGATGCGCCTGTTCAACTGCCTGGCCGCTCCTGCTAGGGTGTGGGGACTTGAATTTCTTGTGTGACTACTGATAAATGGGTGCACCGGTATTCCAGTATTTACCGGAGTGACGCAACTTGGATGAAGTCGCTAACTGACATCTTGGACTGGTTATGACCAATACATTACCCTCGGAATCATTGCAGCAACTGGTTTGTATTCGACCAAAGGCAGCCACGGTGACGTTGCAAGGCCTGCCTTATTTTGTCGGCATTTCGGGTGAGACGGCTGGCGCGCTGGGATTATCGATGAGTTTGGTGGTGATACCACCGGGTGCGGTATCCGAGGCGCATATCCATGATGGTTACGAGACCGCGATCTACGTGCTGAGTGGTCGTGTCGAAACGCGTTACGGGAGACAGCTGGAATATTCTGTGATCAATGGGCCGGGGGATTTTTTATTCGTGCCGCCCGGGTTGCCGCATAAGGCTATCAATCTCAGTATTGACGAACCTGCGCGTGCCATTGTGGCACGCAATGATCCCCATGAGCGTGAAAAGGTCTTGCCGTATTTTTTGCCAGATAACGAATGAACGTTGTGGTGCAGGGCTTGCTGAATTTGGCAGTAGATCAGTAACGGTATTTGTCCGAAACGTCCTTAAGCAGCTCGTTGTCGGCGAAGTGGTCGCCAGGCGAGAGTTTTATTGCGGCGAACAAAACGCCGCCCATGAAGGCGATAAGCAGTAGCGCCCTTATGGCGGTGGCGAAATTCTGTTTCTGTGATTTCTTCATAAGCTGTCCGGGTTTCTGTGTCGTGCGGCAGGCATCGGTAAACGACTAAAATATGGTCGATTGCGCTGGCCCTCAAGAATCCTAGCGGCCATCTGTCTTGTGCCTTTAGCATAAAAACGCGTTGAAATATCAGGAGGAATTGTTATGAAGGCTATGCTGATGACCGGGGTGGGCGGCCCTGAGGTGCTGCAACTGCAGGAGTTGCCGGAACCCGTTCTGGTTTCATCTGACCAGGTGAAGGTGCGGCTGCACGGTGCCGGCGTCAATCCCGTTGATACCAAGCTGCGTAGTCGTGGGCTGATGGTACCCGGTGCGCAGTCAGCTGTCCTGGGATGCGACGGTGCAGGCGAAGTGATCGAGTGCGGCTCCGAGGTGAGCGACCTCAAGTTCGGTGATGAGGTCTGGTTTTGTCATGGTGGTCTGGGGGGAGAGCAAGGTAATTATGCACAATACACGGTCGTCCCCGCGGCAGTGGCGCGCCGTAAACCCGCGAACTTGACTGCATTGCAAGCCGCCGCCGGACCACTGATATTGATTACGGCTTGGGAGGCCTTGTTCGATCGCGCCCATCTGAAGGCGGGGCAGACGCTGTTGGTGCATGCCGGTGCAGGGGGTGTGGGCCATGTCGCCATACAGCTGGCCAAACTGGCCGGTGCGCGGGTCTGCACAACGGTGAGCGGGAGCGCCAAGGCAGACTTTGTGCGTGGTCTGGGCGCGGACCATGTTATCGATTATCAACAGACGGATTTTGTTGCTGCGGTCAACGACTGGACGGAGGGGCGCGGCGTTGATGTTGTGCTGGATAGTATTGGTGGCGATATCTTCCGCCGCAGCCTTGAAGTGACGGCGCATTATGGCGATGTAGTGACGCTGCTCGATCCTGGTAATGACGTGGTCTGGAAAGCGGCGCGCAATCGTAATCTACGCATCGGATTTGTTTTGATGTTGACGCCGATGCTGTACGACCTGCCGCACGCGCGTGCGCATCAGGGCGAGATTCTGGATCGCTGCGCAGCCTATCTGAATGCGGAGCAATTACAGTTGCACATCAGCGCGGTGTTGCCCTTGAGTGAAGCCGCCGAGGCGCACAGGCGCATCGAACAGGGGCATGTGCAGGGCAAGTTGGTGCTGGATGTAAATGCCTGACTCAGATGTGAGTAGCCTGGGTTGAGCGAATGCGAAACCCGGGATTCACTCCGTGCCCCCGGGCTACGGATTATTGCAGGGTGTGGTGAGCGCAGCGAACCGCACCAAATCTCTCTGCGCTTAACCCTGCGCTGCCGGCGGGTTCAACAATGTACGTGCCGCTTCCGACATGCTGCCAGTCTCGCCGATCCAGGTGGAAGGCAGTTTCGGAAATGCACTGATGATCGACACTATCAAGGCAGCCAGGTAGGGCACGGATTGCAGTAACAACATCACCGCCCACATCAATAGATCAAGCGTTTCCGTACCGAAGCTGTTGATGATACTGCCTGCGGCCAGCCATAAGGCGATCAACAGTAGTGTCTCTTCGCGTGCCGCACTCAAGGCCTTGAACAACGCTTGTTTGTGCGCCTGTTTGGGTGTGCGAAAGAAGGGCTTGCTCTTGACGAAGAAGCCAGTGAGCATGGCCAGCCCGATGGTATGGGTCAGTGCCAGTCCGGACAATGCAGCAGCGATGGTCTGTACTGTGGTCGCGCCGACACGGGTTTGATACAGATAGACCAGCTTGCCAAGTTTGAACACGAACAATGCCAGCGGCAGAATCGAGAACATCAGCAATGGCGGGTCAATTTCATTCGGCAGCGCCAGCATGGCGATCGACCAGCACAACGCGGCCATATTGAAAATCAGATTGATGCCGTCGGCGAGCCAGGGCAGCCAGCCGGCCACGAAGTGATAGCGCTGACCGGCAGTGAGTTTCCCATTGCCACCCGTCAGCAGATTACGCGCATGTCGACGCAGTATCTGTACTGAACCGAAGGCCCAGCGATAGCGTTGTTTTTTGAAGTCGATGAAGGTGTCCGGCATCAGCCCGCGGCCGTAGCTCTTCGGGATGTAGGTCGCTTCCAGTCCTTCTTCGAAGATGCGCAGGCCGAGTTCCGCATCTTCGGTGATACACCATTCTGCCCAGCCGGCGACTTCTCTCAGTGCCGATGCGCGCACCATGGTCATGGTGCCGTGCTGGATAATGGCATTGCGCTCGTTGCGGGTGATCATGCCAATGTAGAAGAAGCCGCGGTATTCGGCATAGCTCATGGCCTTGAAGGCATTCTCGCGCGCGTCACGATAATCCTGCGGAGCCTGCACGATGCCGATGCGCGGATTGACGAACTGCGGTACCAGATCGCGCAACCAGCGCGGGTGCACCAGATAGTCACTGTCGATTACGGCGATCACTTCCGCTGCTGTGTCAGTCTGCCGTAGCGCGAAATTCAGCGCGCCCGCCTTGTAGCCAGGCAGGGGATCCTCATGGAAGAAACGGAATCGAGCGCCGAGTTTCGCGCAATGCTCGCGCACCGGTTCCCAGATGGCCGGATCTTTAGTGTTGTTGTCGATGACAATGACTTCGAAGCGCGGATAGTCGAGTGCCGCGAGGCCATTCAGTGTTTCGATCAGCATCTCCGGCGGTTCGTTATAGGCCGGTACATGCACCGACACCATCGGCAATTCATCATCGGGTACCGGCTCTGGTTTAAAGATTCGACGATGCTCGCGTATCCACAGGGCCTCGGCCCATTCATGCGCCTCTGCCAGCAGTACGACGATGACGCCGATCATGCCGATCATCAACAGCGCGCCGACGATCACGCTGGTGACAGTCATATATTGATGCAGGTATTCGTAGATGATCCACACCGCAGCGGTCGCGGCAACATAAGCAACCAGCGCCAAAAAGCTACGGCCACGGTCGTGCAGCCGATTGCTGTCGATCAGCAGTAATGTGAAGACGATGAGTGCAATGCCTACGGAAATTCCCGCCAGGATCGGCCAGTCGGGGATCTCAACAATGGGATCTTTGAACTTGAACTTGGGTTCCCGATCGACGTTATACACACCCCAGTAGGCGCCTACTGCACCTTCTGTTTCACGCTTCCAGGTCTGATCGAAAGCCTCCATGACGTAGTAGACATATTTTTCACGCACGGCCAGATCCAGGAATCGGCGCAGGAAGATGGCCTCGTTGGCCTCGGAGGCCACGGCGTTCTGTTTGGTACGGCCATTGCTGGGCCAGCCCACCTCACCGATGACGATCGGCTTGTTCGGGTAAAGTTGTTTGAGTTCGTTGATGCTGTTGAAGACGTATTGACTGCCTTCTTCAAGCGGAATGCCTAGCCAATAGGGCAGCAGATGCACAGCGATGTAATCCACATGCTTGACCAGTTCCGGATTTTCTTTCCAGATATCAGGTGGCTCGGCGGTGCTGATCGGTATTTTGATTTTACTGCGGGCGTAATCCAGGTACGCAATGAGCTCCTTGATGGGGATGTCGTTGCGCAGCAGAACTTCGTTGCCGACCAGAATGCGCACGACATTGCTGGAGCGTGCCGCGATGTGCAACATGCGGTCAATTTCAATCTTGGTCTTATCGGCGTTGGGGCCGACCCAGGCGCCCAGCGCGACATTGAGGCCATGCTTCTTGGCTAGCTGGGGGATTTCTCCCAGGTTGTCTTCGACTGTATAGGTGCGCACCGAGTGGGTCTTGCCCGCGAGCAGCGCAAGATCGGCATCAATCTGTTCGACGCTCGGAAATTTTCGCCAGAGCGGGGCTTGATCTGAGTGATAGGGCGAAAACGCAAAGCCCTGGATGGTCTCCGGCCAGGCTGGTTCCATGTTCGGTCGGTTGAACAGGGCCCAGCCCATGATGGTCAGGGTGGCGATGGCGATAGCGATTAGAAAACTGGATTTGTGCATGTGCCTGTTGCGGTTAAATGCCCACGTGCCGTCAAGCGTCGTTCGACACTGACCTGTCAGTCTCTGACGGGGCGCTGAGGCATGATGGATTAGGACAGGTTTCGGTCGCCGCCCGGTGGCGGGATCGGCCTGTTCGGGGGCACAGTATACGGTGCGGATTGGGCAAGTCCAGGAACCTGTAGCGCGTCCAGATCAGATTGTCCGCCAGGCTAGGGGGTCGACACAAAAATAGTCGCAAAGCCGTGCATATACCTGTGGATACTGTGCCTGAACGGCCTGCGGCAGCTCGTAAAAGGCCTCGGTAATCACGGCAAAAAATTCTGCCGGGCTGGTCGCGGCATAGGGGTCCAGCCAGGTCTCATCTCGGGCATCGACCCGTGCGCAATGGTCTGCATAGGCGGCGCTGAAGGCAGTCGTCCAGGCCTGTTGTTGGGTTTTTGAGCGTAGCCCTGGTATGCCATTGACAGCCCCGGAATCGAGATCCAGTTGATGGGCGAACTCGTGCAGGACCACATTGCAGCCGTCGTCGCTGTTCATGCCGCCGGCGAGGCTGTCATCCCAGGACAGTACCAATTGCCCTTGTTCCCAGGACTCCCCGCTCAGCACCTGACGATTATTGTGATGCAGGCCAGTTGCATCCCAGGTCTCACGGTTGACCACAAACACGGCGGGGTGCAGAACGATGCTGTGTAGCAGGGGGTAGTAGTCGACTGGGCGGTTGAGTAATAACAGGGCGGCCTGGGCAGTGATGATCAGGCGCATGGCGTCGGTGACCACAAACCCGGCCGCGCCATGGAAATCCTTTTCGTCCAACAATACCTGAATATGTCCGTGCAGCTGTTCTTGCAGCGCAGGTGGCAGGCGCGCGTAGAGTGGGACCTGCTTGGTGAGTAACCTAGACCAGGCTGGCGGGAAAGGTTGCCGGCGCAGAACGGCGCGTCTGCGTTCGCGCCTCTGCCGCCGCAGCCAGGGCCAGGCCAATAGTGCCAGGGCTATACCCAGAATGATCAGGATCGGTAACATAGCTGCATGATACCTAATGACGTCCCGTATAGGGTGTGGTGAGCGGAGCGAACCGCATCATCCCGATTAACGCTGCTGTCTGATAATGAACCGCCAAGACGCCAAGCGTGCCGAGATGTTCTTCGCCTAAAGCTGTGTTAACGTCTCGGTAAGGAGTGTGTAGTGTCTAATTCCGAATCCAGATATTGTCCACCGCTAGATGATGCCATGCGCAAACGCCTGGAGGCACGTGTCGGCCGGCTGCATCTCAATCAACGTCTCGGCATTGAAACCGACTATGAAGCACGCATCTTCGGTCAGGGCCGCACCTTCTTTCACATCGAAAACTGGTATTCCATCCACGGACTGATGCGCGGCATCCTGTGGTTGATGGGTGTGCATGGGCGCGGGCGGCGCAATGCCCGTGCCGTTCAGGTTCGCCAGAATGAAATTCAGTTGGCGCAGTTACCGCCGGCGTTTGAGGGTTATCGCATTCTGCATATTTCCGATTTGCATCTGGATATGACTCCGGATATGCCGCATGCGCTAATCGAAGCGGTACGCCAGGTGGAATACGATATCTGTGTGTTGACCGGTGATTTCCGCGCCGAGACTTTTGGGCCTTATGCGGCTGCATTAGATGGCATGCGCCAGGTGCGGCCGCATCTGAATGGCGCGGTCTATGCTGTACTCGGCAATCACGATAGCATCCGTATGCTGCCGGGACTGGAGGATATGGATATCCGCTTCTTGATGAACGAGACGGTGTTGCTGGAGCGTAACGGCAACAGCATTTACCTGTCAGGCATCGATGATGCGCACTACTACCGGGCGGATAATCTGGAAAAAACCACCCAGGCTATTCCCGAGCAGGCACTGTCTATTCTGCTGACGCACTCACCGGAGATCTACCAGCATGCCGCCTATGCCGACGTCGATTTAATGTTGTGTGGGCATACCCATGGCGGGCAAATATGCCTGCCAGGCGGTATACCCATCACGTGCAATGCCAACTGTCCACGCGCGATGTGCCGTGGCAATTGGAAGTTCCGAAAATTACAAGGCTATACGTCGCTAGGCTCGGGTTCCTGTGTAGTCGATGTGCGGCTGAATTGCCCTGCTGAAATCACGGTGCATAAGCTGGTGCGCAGTTAAGGAGCCTCTGATCAATTACTAAATCGTCATTCCGGCGAATGCCGGAATGACGATTTACTCGGAGTTTCCTTCGCTATGATTCAATACGGCTGTTTGCGTATATTCAGCCAATAGAGTATCCGTGAGAGCAGCAATTCCAAGATCAGAAAGATCAGGGTCAATTGCGCAATCGCAAACCAATCTATGCCGAGAAATATCCCCGCGCCCAACAGTGGCAGCAATGACTCCGGCACTTGATCCAGACCGATTGCCATGCCGCTGGGTGCAATGCGCAGCCGACGCTTGGTAAAACTCGATAACAGATCGCCGAGCATGGCGAGTGTGGCGATCAACACCCCAAGGAGCAGTGGTAATGCAAGTAACGACGCGAACAGCGGTGTGATCAGCAGGGCAGCGATAATGCCGCGCCAAGTCTTGGAGGGGCCGAAGAGTGGTTCTCCATCGATGAATCGTAGCTCCCCATCAACGGGCTGGCTCCAGCGTGTACCGAATAAAAGTCGCCCCAATATCGGCGCGCCGTTGGCTACGAGCAGTAGGAACAGTAGTTTTCCAGACAGCAGAAGATCCATAAACGAGATCGCACCGTGGCCTTCGGGATTTTTATTCTTGCGGTCATGATGCCGTTTTTTGCAGCAGGCTTCCAGTATTCAACGCGCAGAGCGAGAGGGTAGGGGATGTTGATGCAGAACACTCTTTCTTCCGGAGGGGGCAGAATGAGAGAGGTATTAAAATCAGGTGATATTCAACTCCCCTCACAAAAGCCGTCTCTCTTCTAGTGAGGCAATACTTTCCACATTTGTGTACGGTTTTATCCAAACATGAAGGAAAACTTTCAGCGGATATCAAGCCATGAATCCCCTCTCCCCTTGCGGGAGAGGGCCAGGGAGAGGGGCGCGGTAACTTTAAACCTAAAAATCATTTCAGCCACGGAAACACACGGAAGACACTGAAACACAGTGCCTTCATGGGGCGACTATTCACCATCTTGCGGGTGATGGCGGTGCCGGCGTGAAGCTTATGTTCCGTGGCAAATGCGGTTTATAGTTAAACGTCCTTCAGTTGCTCACCGCGCCAAACACCTTTTTCAACAGATCCGTCGACCGGGCCACTGGATTGGTGCGAATCTGTGCCTCTTGCTCGGCGACTTTAGTGAACAGCCCATCTAGCGCCTTGTCGGTTACATATTCATCAAGGTTGAGTGAACTTGAATTCATCAATCCACCCGCGGGTCCGGCGCTATTGAGCATGTTTTTGTAGGCTGAGGTGGCGCCGGCTTTGGCGGTGGTTTTACTGACGATGGGCATGAACTGCTTGCGCAGATTTGGTCCGCTTTGTTTGCGAAAGTATTGTGTGGCGGCATCTTTCGGCCCGGTCAAAATGGCCTGCGCATCGGTCACTGTCATATTGCTAATGGCGGCACGGAACTGTTCCAGCGCCAACGGCACCGCCTGTTCGGCGGCATGGTTCATGGTGCCAACGAATTCATCTGCGAGTGCGCTCTGACCGGTAAAACGCAGTCCCTTTTCAACCCACTCCAGACTGTCTGGCATGCCGATACGCACCGCCGGGTCGTTGAGAAATCCGCCGTTCTGACCGAGCTGTTTGACGGCGATGTTCGTCGCTGTATCGAGTGCCTCCTTGAGGCCGCTACTCATCTCCGCGCTGCTGAGTGCGGATACACTACTGCTTGTGGCAGTGCCGGTGGATTTAGTACTGGTGGGTAGTTTATCCAGCAGATCCTGCCAACCGGCAGAACTGCTCAGGGGTAGGATCAAAATCAACGCTGTCGCAACGAATAGACGGGAGTGCTTCATGATCGGGTCCCTCCTCAGGTGATGCTGCTGAAAGAGGGTAACCCTATGGGGACCAAAGCGAAACGCGGATTTGTGAGGAAATTGTAATCTTTCAGCCAGGATTTCCATCGACACGCGGCCGCAGATAGATCGGCGCAAATCGCCAGGTCCATGACAATACGGTTGCCAACCAGACTAGAGCGGCCCAGAGCGGCGTAGGCAGTCCGAACAGCGTATTGCCCATGGGCAGATCGCTGATCACGCGCAGTAACGCGGTAAGTTGCAGTCCCCAACAACACATCCATACCAAGGTATCTGCAACCAGTGGCCGTCCCGAATGGCCGAGGCTGACACGGCTGGCCATGGCCAATGTCATATTGGCAACGAGACCGATACCGAGCGCATGCAGGGGCGCGCGTCCCAGTGAGACATTAATAGCAAACAGTTGCAGCAGGCTGTCGAGCGTATACAGCGCCATGCCAATGCCGAACCAGAGAAAGGCCATATGCAGAATGGCGAGTAGACGTACCTGAAAGCTGCGTCGGAATCCCCAATGGACGCTGAGATAGACACCGATGCCAGCCAAGGGTGCGTCGAACAGGAAGCGCCATTGCCATAGATCCAACGACTCGCAGGCGACATGTCCTGCGATCAGCAGCGGTAGTGCCGGCAGTATCCAGGCCGGTTGCACAACGGTATAAGGTTTGATGACCACACTGCTGAAGAACGGCAGCATACGATGCGCGACCGTGACCAGCAGCGGCAACAGAAAGCCCCACCAGCCGAGAGTCAGTGCGATCTGAATCAATAATGGTCTATCCAGACCTGTGCCGAAGGCGAAACTCAGCATCCCGACGCCACCAAGCAGCAGATACAGATTCAGATAGCGCTCATGGGATTTTTCCGTGCCAGGTGCGGCGCGGAACACACGATAGAGTTCGCTGATGCCAATCAGCCAGCCGACGGTATGCAGCAAGGCGCCTGCGGCCAGTAAGGTCGTGTGCGTGAATAGGCCCGCATACACAATCACCGATCCAGTCGCCATGCACAGAAAACCAGAGATGTATCGCGTACGTTCAACCAGTGGACCATTCATCCAGCGCGGATAGGTGGTCATCAGAAAACCGAAAATAAAATACGGAAACAGACCGAACAGCATCAGATAGCCATGCGCCCAGGTTGCGGGAATCACGGGTGTGATGCCGGGCAGAATGCCAAAATACCGTGCCAGCAGTTCTGCCAGCCAAAATGTAATTGTCAGAACAAGCTGCAGGCTGCCTGCAAACATCATCATGCGGTGAGGTGCGGCGGTGAAGGTGTTCCAGTTGAACATACGGTTGGCCTACGTGTGTTGTTTAATCGAACTTATGTAACCGTCATTCCGGCGCATGCCGGAATCCAGTGTTTGGATTCCATGGATTCCGGCATGCGCCGGAATGACGATGGATAGATAAATCCGAAATGTCTTAAGCATCATTCATAGATCAATGCGTCAACTGCATATACAACAGCGGCAACTGCCGTGGTAATTCTGCGGGTTTGCGGATGACGATGTAACCATTGCTGCCAAAAAGATGCGGCAGATAATCTCCAGCACGCTGATCGATAGTGACACAGAAGGGCTGCAGACCCAGCTGGCGCGCCTCGGCGATGGCATGGCGCGTGTCTTCGATGCCGTAGCGGCCTTCGTAATGATCGAGATCGTTCGGCTTGCCATCGGTGAGGATCAACAGTAAGCGGCGATTGGCGGGCTGTTGGCTGAGCAGCACGCTGGCATGACGGATAGCAGCGCCCATGCGCGTGTAGAAGCCCGGCCGGATGCCACCGATGAGCCCGCGTACCCGAGCATCGTAGGTCTCCGCGAAGGCCTTGATGTGTTGGAAGCGAACATGCTCGCGGTAACGGGATGAAAACCCATATATCGCAAAGCGGTCGCCGGTGCCTGCGAGACTTTCCGCGAACAGAAACAGGCTGTCGCGGATCACATCGATAATGCGTTGTTCGTTGTTGATCCAGGCATCCGTCGATAGTGATAAATCCGCCAGCAACAGGCAGGCCAAGTCACGATCACCGACACGCAGATCACGATACAGTCCAGGATCGGTGGTATGACTGCCAGCAGCACGCTCCGCAGCGAATCGCAACCAGGCGTCAAGGTCGAGCTCGCTGCCATCGGTCTGACCGCGTCGCCATACGCGCGACGGTGCCAATGCCTGAAACTGATTGCGCAGGCGTCGGGCGATGCGCTTGAGTTGTGACGGTAGTTCCATCGGTGGCGCATTGGCCGCGAGCATCGGCTGCAGTCGGCAATGATCCTTGATCAAGGCTTGTTTGCGGTAATCCCATTCAGGCAATGCAATGCCCGGGCCGAGCGGTAGGTCATCGTGAGCGGCGGAGGGTAGGTCCAGATCAAAACGAATGCGGGTGGCGGTGCGATGCTGGTCGCGTGCCACACTGAGTACGTCCATGTCTTCGGCTTCACGCGCGGCTTCTTCCATGTCTTCGTTGTCTTCGGTACCGCGATCGACCTTGACGTGTTCGGCCCAGCCGAACAGGGCCTCTAGCCGCAGCGCTATCAGGCCACGGTCGCGTTCTGGCGCGGCGACGCGTTCGGCGGCACGGCGTCGCTGATCATCACGACACTGGCTGTTACCGGTTTCAGCCGCAGACTCTTCTTGCGGAGCGCGCGCAGTGTCCGGTGTGGTCCGGGGTGGAAAGGGATGCAGCCAGAGTACCACTGGCTGTGGCGGCCGACGCGCCACTGGTAAACGGTCGACGCTGCCAGGATGTTCCAACGCCGCGCGTATTGCCTGTTCCTGTTTGGCCTCGTCAGCGGGCAGGCGTTTTAGATCTGGACGCAGTGCGAGTTGCGCCGTCACCAGACGTTGATAGCGTGACCGCAAACCCGGAAAACGTTCCAGCGCCGTTTGCGCGAGTGCCTGGTTGTAGGCAAGCCATGGTAAATCGAGTGCGGCATCCTGCGCCGCCAGTGCGGCCAGCCAGAGATAGAGTTCACGGTTGCGTTCTGCCTCGGGAAAAACCGCCAGGGTTTCCGGTAACCGCAAGGCTTGATCATCGCGCCAGGCCAATTCCACTTTGTCACCCAATCCGGCAATGCGCGCGAGTAGTCCGCGCCGCACCGCAGAGTCGGTACCGGTCGCGGACTGGATGCGCAGGCCGCCATCACCGCCGAGAGCACGGAATAGCACTGACACCGGGCGCCGTACACTATCAAGGGTGACGGCCGCCGCCGGATAATCGCTGCGCGCGATCCGGGTGATGACACGGTGCCAGAGTTGACCGACCTGTTCTTCCATTCATTTTCCTATGCGATGATTATCAATAAGACCTTAGGCGGACCTCGAGACGTCAAGGAAAATATTTTTGAACCGCGAAGGCGCTGAGGCGCAAAGATAATTTTTCCGAAATAGTTTGATTTCGATGTTCAAGACCATGACCAATTCGCCATCCCGGCTCGTGTTGAAAAAAATGTAGAGTACATTGAATGCTAATTATTGATCATTACCAATCGGGATGACACAAACTCCCCTCTCCCTAACCCTCTCCCCGCAAGCGGGGAGAGGGGA
>JBGSOE010000119.1:0-1830 GCA_041739295.1 Thiohalobacterales bacterium
AAGGCATCAATGATAAACACACCATCATCGACCAACGCTTTATGGGCACATTCGAAATAGCGCCGCAGCAAGGCGCGCT
The DNA here is from genome assembly GCA_041739295.1 of Thiohalobacterales bacterium. Classification (GTDB taxonomy): domain Bacteria; phylum Pseudomonadota; class Gammaproteobacteria; order Thiohalobacterales; family Thiohalobacteraceae; genus JAHJQQ01. The sequence continues at coordinate 80 of JBGSOE010000119.1, forward strand.
CTTTGAAACACTGGTAGCTGAAATTCATGGCCAACAACAGGTCAACCGGCTCCAGATCAACATTGAGAACGTCACCTTCGACCAGTGTAACGCGACGCTGATCACCCAGTGTGATCTTAGCTAGATTATTTTCACGCCCCCAGGCAAGTACTTCGGCATCAAGATCGACACCAACGGCATGATTCTCGCGCCGTCTCTGCACCCATTCGCAGCACATGGCCGCCGTTCCGCAGAAATCCTCGCGCAACCGGTGAGCCGTACGACCCCGCAGACGTTTGAAGGTTGAATCGACGAAGTCAAACTCGAAATCAGTATCCTGTACCGACTTCTGATACAGCTTGTGCCGATCGGCACGTTCTGCCTGCGTGAGTTTACCAGTAGACTTTGATGCTTTGGCTGTAACTTGAGTGTGTTTTTTCATGCGTGGCGTTATGCCACAGACATACTCCCAGGTAAACCCCTGGTGTGAAATACTGCCTACGTTTCACTAACACGATCGTAGTACCGTGCCCGGTACAGCAGTCGTGGCGGAAATCCCGGCAAATCCTTAAAACCGGCCCGATCATGCAGCACGTTGTTGCTGACCAGGCCCATTCCTGCCTCTAGACGGCCGCGGTATATATAGGCCAGATCACTCGCGAGCAAACCCTCCAGACAATGTACTGCTTCCTGGACCAGCGAGTCTTGCGACCACTTGATGCTGCGCGTGCGTGCTGTATATCGCATATGCAGAGTACGCGTCTTTGGATGCAAAGAAAATACGGGGCCAACGCTATCCGGACGCGCATCGGTTCCGCCCTGCTCACGGGCCGGGATGGTCATTGCGTCTGGACGCATCAGGGCTTCGATATAGGCGGGATTAGCATCGCGCAAGAAGATATAGGCCAATTCCGGATCGAGCAGTGCGTTCTCGCCACCCTCACTGGCGGGATGCACGCAGTGCAGCAACAGCCCCTGAATCTGCTGATTTTCTGCGTTGTAATAGCCGTCTGTGTGCCAATGAATAGGGCGATCTGTGTAGGGAATATAATGCGGATGCGCACCTTCGGCATTCACAGCCAACGAGGTGATGCCGTCATCATCGGCCAACCAGTTGTGATCCAATCGCAGCAGACCCAGCTGCTGTCCTAACAGCCGTGGAATATCCTTATCGGGATCGCTACCGAGCTGACTCACATACAGCGCCATATTATTACGCTGGCAACGATGAACCAGCGCCTCCCGCTCTGAAGCGCTCAATCGGCGCGGATCTCGAACCTCAACCACCAGATCACCGAGCTCCTGCGGCAGGGTACTGAATTTCCAGTCGCGCCAACGGAGATATGACTCGTGATCTCGTAGATTGCTAAACACAGTGGCTTTCGTATCAGCGGAAGGCGAAACAGCTAGAGACATAACGGTTTCCTTGATAAATGGCAGCCTGCGCGAATCTAGCAAGGGGCCAATCAGCCACCATTGACCCAGGTCAAATCGACCTGGATCTCTGTATGACAGTCTGCGCCACATTGATTGCAAATCCAGATTGATCTCCCTTCATGACACTGGCCGATTATGTAACGACCTTTGGACAGGATTTACTCGTTCGCTATTGCGAACGGGTGCATAAGCTCGCCATCAACGCAGGATTTACCTGCCCGAACCGTGATGGCTCTAAAGGCATTGGTGGGTGCACCTTCTGTAACAATGCCTCTTTCAGTCCGACCGCACGTAGCGCCCCCAGTGTGGCTACGCAACTCGCCGCTGGACGTAAA
>JBGSOE010000128.1:0-8592 GCA_041739295.1 Thiohalobacterales bacterium
CTGCTGCACCAACTCAACCTGACCTTGCCCGACCAGCCGCCCCCTCGGCTCGAAGAGCTGAAAAAGAAATGTGGGGCAGACCTATGAGGAGAAATGGAGCAACCAAGGCACTTTTACCCGCGGACAGCGAAAGACAGGCTACAGCTGTTTCCTGAGGGGCGCGGAAAACATTGAAGTACCATCCTTGATCAGGGGCAGAGGTGTTTTGGTGTAGGAACGTTTACCTGAACGAAGTGAAGGAAACGTTGCCCGCATGTATGGCCTCCTCTCGCACGGCACCGCTTCCCCTTCGGGGTAAGCAGTCCTACAGCTGTTTCCTGAGGGGAGCGGAAACCATTGAAGTACCATCATTGATCTGGGGCAGAGGTGTTTTGGTGTAGGAACGTTTACCTGAACGAAGTGAAGGAAACGTTGCTCGCATGAATGGCCTCCTCGCGCGCGGCACCGCTTCCCCTTCGGGGTAAGCAATCCTACAGCTGTTTCCTGAGGGGAGCGGAAACCATTGAAGTACCATCCTTGATCAGGGACAGAGGTGTTTTGGTGTAGGAACGTTTACCTGAACGAAGTGAAGGAAACGTTGCCCGCATGAATGGCCTCCTCTCGCACGGCGCCGCTTCCCCTTCGGGGTAAGCAGTCCTACATCCGGAAAACCCAGTGGTGAAAACAGTACAATGGGAAATTCGGTTCCCCTTAGGTACACGGAGATAGAGGGCAGTTGCAGAAAAGAGTAGCGGGTATCTGGATGGGCAGAAAACATCATTTCATCGAACCGCATCCAAAATCTTCCGCTCCCTCTAACACGACCTGAACATGGCCCGAGGCGAGGACGTGCATTGATGGGTTAAACACAAAGGCATCAAAGTCAGACCAGTTCTACTATGCTTGGAGAAAATATCCATGCGGATTCCGTATCAAAGTAGCCACATTTAAATCGACCGAGTGGTATACCGGTTCGAATGGCCAAAGCTATGGCATATATCAATACCTGCATCCCAACCATTCGCGCTTCCACGATGTCCGGTTTGTAATCCCATATTTCAACACATGAGTCTTTAACTCTCACAATATCAATGTGTCCACTCAAAGGGCCATTATTAGGGAAACAATGTGCATACAATCCCATTTCTGATCGCTCCCACCAAATAGGAACCTCGACTGCTACAGTGCTGTTATCAGTTTCCAGACAATGAACCTCGACATTGTCATGTGCTCCTTTGTATCTCGCCATCTCAATTCCTTCTCTTGCAAGTCGAGGGAGGTCACTCTCGGGTACGCGCGTTGCCTGAGGATACATGAGCCATTTTCTGGCAGATACTCGAGGACCTTGCTTAAAAAAGTGGTTGGGACAATCATCGGTAAGAGCAAGAAGGAAAGTGTTCAGTTGGCTTAGCTGACCCACTACATTTGAAAGCTTTGCGAAATTCAGTCTAAATCGGTAGAAGTGGCCACCGCCGTGGTCGAATGAGTGAGTTGATATTGTTTTGTTTTTTTGGGGGTGTGACCGCCAGAATATAATATCTGTGCTAAGAGAACGATTGATCGCCGAGAAGGCTAGTTCAGTTATTAGATCATCCCTCCGCTCCGGGGAAAATGCTATCTTAAAGGCTTCACTCGCTGCCACTTGGTCGAGTTCTGCATCACCAGTTTGAGGATCATTTATTTCTGTCTTCCATAGTACTTTTTTGATCTGATCTCGTGCTTTTTCAACCGACCGTGTTTGAAGGACGAAACAGTAGAATGATGCATTGGATAGTGGTTCAGTCTGAGTTTCTTTCGGAATAGGAATTTGCACATCGACTTCAGCCATTGGGATGGTTTTCAATAAAGAAAGATCAGACAATGTTGATCGAATGCGTTGAATCATTTGGGATTCAAGAGATTGCTCTGCGAGAAACGGAACCATAAAAACACAAAGATGCTCACTACTAAACTCGGGGTGTTGCGCAAGGCACGCTCGAACTATTATGTCGACGGTTTCACTTGAGGCCGTTGTAATGGGAGATTTATCGAGCATTAACAGAAGACACAGTTAATATTTCTTTTGCATTTGAAGGGGCAGATAACGGTACGTCACGCAATCCATATTCCTTAGCCCATGAGATTAAACTATCAACATCCTCGAAAATATGTCTAAGAGGTGACTCAATCATTGGATTGTTACCCGTTGCAAGTAGTTGTCGAGGATCTGTACGAAGGCCAAAGCATTCTTTGCCGCGAGCGAAGGCGAATCCAAGTTCGAATGATGCGCCCTCATCGACAGCTCGGCCATCAAGTATGATTAGTAAAACATCACATTCATCAATGGCATTAACATCCATCGTAAACACACACTGTGCCGCCCTTTGGGGATGCATGCCTTTTTCAATCATCTCAACCATTAATCCGCCGTCTTCCTGCGGCAAGTAAACGGAGAAAAACGGAGACAGCATACTTTTGAGGTTCTTGTTGAATTCCCGTTCTGCCGCACTGAATAGCGGCCCCGCAAGATATAAACGGAGATTCTCGTCCCGCGAACGGAAACGATGATCGGTTGTTTGATTAGTCATTGAATTGCCTTCTCCTGATCAAGTATCCACCGACACAGTCCCGTTCTTAAATGCCTTCAGACGGCTTTCCAGCTTGCATGGAACGTAATCCTCAAGATGAATAATCTCTCCTACTTTTCGAGTAACTTCAGGAATGCCTAAGCCACGAGTATCTATTGTTTTTGTGCCTTTCATCCGGTATATTTTCGACAGAGCCTTTGTCATCGTCTCTAACGCACCTGGGTTGTAGTCCGTTCGCCCTGTTGTCATAATTCGAGCTGCAAGCTCTTTAGTATCTCCGGTTAGCAATATCACCGTTCCAGAAACTACATGCCAACCATCCCCCTCACATAATGAATTTAGCAAAGCATCGGCTTTCTCCTTTTGGTTTGCTTTGGGTGTAAATGATATTGGATCCAAGGGGGGGCGGTCAATCAGGTAGATGCCAACGCGAGATTTACGGAGATTGGCATTTTTTAGTTTAAATTGATCTGCAATCCACTTATCAGCTGTCTTTCGTTCATCTGGCTTTAACTTTCTGAAACCCTTAGCCAAAATTGGCAAGCGCTCTTCCAGCCATTCGTCAAGAACGACTAGATTCCGGAATTGGTTGACTGCTGTGCTTTTGCCTACTCCCATGGGACCTGTCATATAATAACAATAGAGGGCTGGTGTCCCTACGAGATCAGAAAGATCGCAAATGTCTTCATCCTTGCAGTCTTTAGTATCGATCAATGTTCCGAGTGCAGCAATCTCCTCTTCTTTTAGAAACAGGGTTACTAAGTTGTACACATAAAAGTTGGTTCTTTTAATTGCGTCTTTCTCATGATCATCCAAAACGTCATCCGGCTTTAGAAAATGAACGTAGTAATGGTAATTTCCGGGATTGAGACTTGCACTTAGAATCAAGAGGTTACGGAGCATCTCATCTTCCAGCGATAGACCGACCAACAGGCAAGTGTTTTTTGCAAAGTGACTGGTCAAGGCTGTTTGATTGCCTGATAACACACCAAGAAACTGTTCAGCATATGAGGCTTCGGAAAAGATGAATTTATCCATCGGGACTTCCATCAATTCCTGTGGATAAAAGCCATTGGGGTGGAATACAACAGAGTTCTGTCTACGGAATTGAGCAAACGGATTCGTAACAGTTTCATATCCCCGTGATGTTTTATCCTCTTCTTCTGACCGGGTTTCTGCTAGCGCTCGCTCCAAATAGTTGTCGAAGTTGTACGTCACGGTTAAGTGGCTTTGACGAATTACAGGAAGATATCTCTTAATATATGGATGTGTAGTAAGGGCATCTTTAAAGTTTGCTGGAGCATCTTTATACAAATGCTTGGCAACAAGCCGCAGCCATTCAGCGATTATCTGATATTCAAATGCCTTGCCGTTAGGATGCTTCTTAGTAGTTTTATCCATCCTACGTCTTTTATAATGTTGCAGTAGAAGTTCAGTCTGATAGGGCAATGATTTTGACTGTCCAAATTTATCGAGAAGGTCTTTCCCTTCAACTGCAGAATCGCTTGCTATGCTTTCGACTAATTGAGTCCACATGGGAAGTTTGAAGGACTTGCTCAGACCTGATCCAAATACCATCCCGAAACGCTGTGCTTCAATCTGTTTGCGCATATGGACGATAGGTCGAGCGTATGACTTGAATATGTCTTTTTGGCAATCCGTGAAATTATTCATTCAATCCTCCTCAAAAAGGAACATTTGTCCGCGACCGATCACTCCTTTATCAGCGAGAAACCAATCTCTCGGGGCAATAGAGCTATTTGGAAGTGGTTTATTACCAGCTATCGCATCCACATATTGTGAAAACACATCTATAAAACGTGTATCGAAACGGTAACCCGTAAAATCGACATTCCATAGACCAGAATCGCGGATTGCTTGAGTTGGGCTCGAGTTGCCGAGCCATTGACTCCCAGGAGGATCAACTTGTCGCCCAATTCCAGAGAGCAACGCAATCGCGTTTTTCTCAATGAACGAGCGGTCACTGCCTGGACCAGCCTCATCGGGAATAGCAATCCAAAGGATGATCATTCGACCAATGTACTCAGAAACTCGTTTCTCCAATTCTATTTCGCTTTCTTGGACTTCTTTTGTGGCAGATTGTCCCTGATTCCACGAAGGGATATCGATGGCGCCATTTGATCGTTGAATCATGGCCTCTCCAACATGCCTACGAAAAACCGAAGCCCGGTGATTTCCTCGGCCATCGGCATGGCCTCTATGAGTGCGCAGTCGGTTCCAGAGCGTTGCCTTTGAGCCGCGACTTACCATATGTGTACCAACACGCACGACTCGCGGTGTGCTGGCACCATTTGATCGAATTTCATCTGGCTCAAATAGAATATAGACGCCGCGCTCAGGCCATTCATCTTGTCCGGAACAATCACAAAGCTTTCTTCCCCCTGATTCCGCATTACGAAGGCGCTCTAGTTCATTGTAGAATCTCTCGAGACATACACGGTTTCCCGACTGTATTCGCCGGGTGAGCCATTGGAGCTGGCGTCCGATGGACAGTCCTTCCATTGGTATTTCGATGCAGTTCCCTCGTTCCTGAAGCAGGGGAGTTAATCCTTCTCGGTAGCGTTCTCCTGCAAGAAAAACAATGGAATCAGATGGATCCGTAACCGATTGAAGCTGAGCATACACCTTTTTTGCCCACTGTTCTCGGTCAGGCTTATGCATCTTATTCAAAGTCTTCTCATAAGGGGCGACTACCTGATCTGGAGCGAGGAGATGGTGTTCCGCTGATAGTACATACCAACGGTCAGCTGTCTCCTCCGCGAACGCACGTGCTTTGACAAAAAGAGGAGAAATATATAGGTATTTAGCAGGAGCTGAGTGATCTAGCTTGGAGCTGACACATGAAATTAGCGCTATTCTGGCCATAGGTCGGTTGATACTTCCCTGATCACTTATTAGGGTTATTCTGTGCGAGTATTTCATCCCACGCGTGATTATGCAATATACAGGCGTCGCATGCTCCACAAGGAACAAATGTATCTCCGGACATCTTAGGTCGATAGCAACTCCATGTATCTCCTGGCCTGATGCCAAGGCGGTATGCTTCTCGAGCGATTTCTGGTTTGCTCAGGTTCTGAAGTGGAGCAACAATCTTGGCACCGTCAGGGATAGCTAAGCCTATCATTATTCGAAACGAATCAATGAATTCCGCACGGCAGTCAGGATAACCCGAATAGTCCAAGGTGTTTACTCCAATCCAAACTTCATCTGCACCAACACCAGCAGCTTCTGCACATGCAAGAACAAGAAAAATTGCATTTCGACCCGGAAGGAAAGCTGAAGAAACCTCTTTTCCTATCTCACTTAGTGATCGATTTAAGGGAATTTCGCGTTGCGGTTTGTCCCATGCAACAGAAATGACCTTGCGTGGGACTCCAAACTTCTTGCATTGCTTAGTAGCGTAGTCTAATTCTGCTCGACTTCGTTGGTTGTAATCGATCCCAAGACTAGTAACTTCGTGACCACGCTCCCTTGCTAGAAGAATGCATGTTGTAGAATCCAATCCACCGCTATGAAGCACAACAGTTTTCATGATCTACCCTCTGTATGAATCGTGGTATTCATCATAGCTAAATCCCTATTACAATAAGGCGGTAGAGTGTGACATATTGCATGCGGATGCAAGTGATTTGAAATGGGGTCGGCCAATTAATCCTAGAATCTTCGCCTTCTCTTTGTTCCCGGGCACCTCCGGCTAATCGTAAAACTTATCACGCGCAAACCCGGTCCGGGGACACGCTTCCCTGGGAGGGGCGACATTCCCTTCGTTTTCACCCGCGCCACGCCAGTCGCCCGCCGGTGTCAGGAATGCCCCCGCTCGGCTGCGCAGCCATGCGCTTGCAGCCGCCGCGCGGCGGCAGGGCTTACTCCAATGCGTCATAACGTATTGCTTCCAAGCGACTAGTGAAAGACCAAAATCCAGAACTAGGCGAACGAGGCATCTTGCCTCGTTCTGCATTGAAGCAGGCAAGGAATCATCCAACTTTCGGCGTTCATGCCAACGCGGCAAGCGCGAAACCATTCTGGAGCTTGCGACAGAGATCCCGCGTCTACATTGCAGGCGCAGGGGTCGGGCGACATCGAATACGCTACCGCCGGGCAAACCGATAGACGGCGGTGCGGCGGTCGCCGGTACGGGATAGGGTTCCAGCGTCGACGCCCCATTTAAGATCGCGGCTGGCGGTGACGGGCGAGATGGTTTTGAAGAGCTGGAGATATTCCTTGCGCGTGAAGGTGGCGCTCTGGAAACGGTCCTTCGCGAGACGCAACCGTTCTTCGACCGTGTTGGCGACGGCCCAGTCCGCGCTCCAAAGCCGCGCGAGCGAGGCATGGATCTGCTTCATCATGAATTCGGCGAAGCAGGCGCTGTCGCCGGCCGCCTGCGCCTCCCGGATGCGGGCGTAGTATTCGGACCGGTGCTCGAACACCATCGATTCGACATCGAGGAATTCAAAGATGGGATGGTACTCCATCAGCAGCCGGGTCTGCCATAGCCGGGCCGTGCGCCCGTTGCCGTCGGCGAAGGGATGGATATTGACGAAATCGAAATGGAAGCGGACCGATTTCATCAGCGGCGTGTCGTCGCTCTCGCGCAGATGGCTGAACAGCTGCTCCATCAAGCCCGGCACCCGGTCCGGCGGCGGCATGGCGCGGGTTTCGGTTTCCGTGATGTAGACTTCAACGGGGACTTGGCGAAGCCGACCGGGATGGACCATCAGCCCTCCGCCCATCAATTGCGCATGCGCCGATAGCAGCGAGTCGATCGAAAGCGGATCAAATGCAGGCAGACGCGCATAGGCTTCCAGCGCATTGCGCACTTCCACTTGCTCCCGCGCGGAAACAGCCACCGGCCGGCCCGCTTCAATGGCCTCGACCTGCGCCACCGAACAGGTGTTCCCCTCGATGCCCACCGACCCCTGGATGGATCGAACTCGGTTGCGGTGGCGCAGCTTGGGCGATGGCTTGGCCAACGCCATGCCCGCGACCTTTCCGACCAGCCCGGCAATTTCCATCATCTGCGCGACAATGGCCTGGCTCAATGTACATGGGATGATTCCGCTCATGCCGCCTTATAGCATCAAATGATAATATCATGTCAAATAATATCATTTGATCATATCATTGGCTGCAAGGTTGGGTATGGCATCGAAACGAGAACGGCTCTCCAAGGGAAGGGGTTCACCCTGAATGCCGCTTATACCACCTTCAGTTTGGTTTTGGGACATGGCCGCCAAGATGGCGGCGGTACGTACCGCAGGCATCCTGCCTGCAAAAACCCGAAATCAAACTGAAGATGGCATTAGCTTTAGCAAGAGGTCCTGTTCAAAGAACAGGCGGGTCGCCGCCGGCCAAAAAACCCGCTGACCCGATCGATGCGTTGACAAACCGATAGCCCCAAATAGAATGGCTCCCCGAAAGTGAGGCGGGCGCATGTTGGAACCAGGTATCGTTGAGGAAGCACGGATCGGCATGCATGCCCGCATCCTGCGCTGCCCGCTGGGCGGAAACCCGCAAGACTGCCCGCTCCATGAGATACGGTTGCGGCCCGTCGAGGAGCGGATCGCCTGGCTCAACGGGCTCTCCGACGACGAGGTCGTCGCCATCTTCGACCGCCACGCGGATTGCCTCGAAAACAAGCTGGAGAACGGGCAACTGGCGGACGGCTACTACCTGGGCTGACCGCCCGTTTCAAACGCAACGATTTCGCTTCCCGCGCCAGCGGTTTTTCGGCAACATCCGCGGCCTTTTGCACGACCCGGAATACGCATGCCCCAGACCGCTCCAGACATCACCCAAGCTGGCAACCGGAACCCGTTGGACACCAACGGGCGCGCCCCGTTTTCCATCCGGGCGGTACGCTCGTTCATGGCGAAAATCGGCAGCGGTTTGCTGGCGGCATCGGGCTTTGAGCCCGAAGCCGCCGAGGTGGAACCCGAGGTCTATGTGGATCCCGCCGAGCAGGAGGCGGAAAACCGCCGCATCCAGCGGCAACAGCGGCTCGACGGCTGGCGCGCCACCTTCCAGA
>JBGSOE010000171.1:0-5176 GCA_041739295.1 Thiohalobacterales bacterium
AACCGATTGACCGCCGTCGCTGCCGATATTCGTCACGACTCGATAGCCGTCGTCCAGTCCTTCTTGCTTAGCAACGGTTTGACATACCGATAAGAGATGTCCGGCAAGCTCGATCTCGTCTGGCTTTAGCTCAGCTAGCGACGTGATCGGCTGTTTGGGAATCACGAGCACATGAACCGGCGCCTGTGGATTCACGTCACGAAACGCGAGACTTCGGTCGTCTTCATAGACAATGGTCGCTGGAATTTCGCGTCGGATGATTTTGGAAAAGATCGTTTCGGACATTGTAAAACCTCGCTTTGTGTCATTCGATTAACATCGCATCGCCATAACTGAAAAATCGGTAACGCTGTTCAACTGCATGCCGATACGCCTGCATCACGGGCTCGTAACCGGCGAAGGCGGACACCAGCATCAGCAACGTGGATTCCGGCAAATGGAAATTCGTGACCAGTGCATCAACCACATGGAATTCGTAACCCGGCGTAATGAACAAGCGCGTGTCACCCGCATAAGGCTGCAGCGTTCCACTGCGTGCGGCCGTCTCCAGACTGCGCACCACCGTCGTCCCGACGGCCACCACGCGCCCGCCGTGCGCCTTGGTCTCGGCAATACGCGCACAGGTCTCGGCGCTCACCTCGACCCATTCGGCATGCATGACATGCGCATCCAGATTTTCGACCCGTAACGGCTGAAAGGTGCCGGCACCGACATGCAATGTGACCTGCGCAGTCGAAATACCTTGCGACCGCAGCTGTTCCAAAAAATCGGTATCGAAATGCAAACCTGCTGTTGGCGCTGCCACGGCGCCCGGCTGACGCGCAAACACAGTTTGATAGCGCTCGCGATCGGCAAGGGCGTCTGGACGGGTGATATAAGGCGGTAATGGTATATGGCCATGCTGTTCCAACAACGTCAAGACATCGTCTTGACCGGCCATTTCCAGTATAAAAAAATCCTCATCGCGCCCCAACACCTGTGCCTCAACGGCACCTTCCAAGTGCAACCTCGCCCCAGTCCGGGGCGGCTTGCTGGCACGCACCTGCGCCAGCACGCGATGTGCATCCAGCACCCGCTCAACCAGTACCTCGATACGTCCGCCACTATCCTTCACGCCGAACAGCCGTGCCGGAATCACGCGGGTGTCATTGAGCACCAGCAGATCACCGGTGCGTAGCAGTTGCGCCAGATCGCGGAACTGGCGGTCACTGATCTGCCCACGCTCATTCACGCACAGCAAACGACTTGCGGCACGTTCCGCAAGCGGCGCCTGGGCAATCAGTTCCGGGGGAAGGTCAAACGAAAAATCACTGCGTTGCATGGCGCGGCATGGTAGCACAGCACAGCTTGCCGATCCGTCCATATGCCTTATACTAGCGCCCTTGCCGGCACCCCCGTTGATATCGCGGAGGTACGGTGACATGGCCGGGATGGCGGAATCGGTAGACGCAGTGGACTCAAAATCCACCGCTGGTAACAGTGTGCGAGTTCGAGTCTCGCTCCCGGCACCATTTTTTTGTTCCCTCCACGCGGGTATCCGCTCTCGCGGAAATGGCATGGAACCTGCAAAGTTATAAAGGATTCGACGCATATAATCGTCGTACATCCGCTATATTCCAGTACAGCTGCCCAAGAGCGATGACATCATTATGGTAGGCACACGCTTCTCGATCGAAGTTCAACCCCAACTACCCGCCCGACTGGGCCGTTTACAGGAACTTGCTGAAGACCTGCTTTACAGCTGGGATCGACAGGTACGCGGACTGTTTTTCCGTCTCGACCGCGAACTCTGGGAAAGCAGTGGCCACAACCCCAAATTATTTCTGCGTCGCATCTCACAGCAGCGCCTGGATGAGGCCGCCGAAGACCGCGTGTTCCTCGAAGATTACAACCGCGCCGTGTCAGCTTACGACACCTATCACCAGGAAAAACTGCGCGCCGGCATCAAGGAATATCTCAATCCCGAAACCGATCTGGTGGCCTATTTCTGCGCCGAGTTCGGCCTGCACGAAAGTCTGCCGATCTACTCCGGTGGCCTCGGCATTCTGGCCGGTGACCATTGCAAGGCAGCCAGTGATCTAGGCATCCCCTTCATCGGCGTCGGTATGATGTATCGGCAGGGTTATTTTACCCAGACGATCGACGGCCACGGCAACCAGATCGCGCATTACACACCCACTAATTTCGCTAATCTGGCCATCCAGCCGGCATCACTCGACAACGGCCAGGAAGTGCATGTCTTTGTCGACATGCCCGGTCGCCGCGTCATGCTCAAGGTGTGGGAGGCCAAGGCCGGTCATATCACCCTGTATTTGTTGGACAGCGATCTGCCGGAAAATCAGGACGCCGACCGCGCCATCACTTATCAGCTCTACGGGGGTGATATCACCACCCGCATCCAGCAGGAGATCGTGCTCGGCATCGGCGGTGTGCGCGCGGTCCGCGCCCTGGGCCTGACACCGACGGTATGGCACATCAATGAAGGTCACGCGGCCTTTCAGGTGCTGGAACGCTGCCGCGAATGGGTACGCAAAGGTACGCTGGATTTCGCCGGCGCCTTGGAACTGGTCGCCGCCGGTACTGTATTCACTACCCATACACCAGTCGCCGCGGGTCACGATATCTTCGATCACAATCTGATCAGTGCCTACTTCGCGGATTACATCAAAGAACTCGGCATCAACATGGAGGAGTTCCTCCAGCTTGGCGCCAGTCCCAGCAACCAGCACGGTTTCAACCAGACAGCGCTGGCATTACGCATCTCACGCTTTCATAACGGCGTCAGTCGCATCCACGGTAGCGTCGCCTCGCAGATGGAAAGCTACATCTGGCCGCAGATACCGCACCGTGAAAATCCCATTCGCTATGTCACCAATGGCGTGCACGTTGCAACCTTCCTGGCGCGCGAATGGATGAACCTTTACGACATGCGCTTCGGTCGTGAATGGCGCAATGAATTGATCAACGACGCCTACTGGGATCGCATCGACCAGATTCCTGACCATAGCTTCTGGAGTCTGCGCCAATCTCTCAAGGCCGAACTGCTGGAAGACGTGCGTCAACGCGTGGCTCTGCAATGCACCCGCAATGGTTACTCTGATGCCCTGATTGACCGCATGACGCAGTATCTGTCGCCGCACGAGACTGACATTCTCACCATCGGTTTCGCACGGCGCTTCGCCACCTACAAACGGGCGACGCTACTGTTCTCCGATCCGAAGCGCCTGGAGCGCATGCTCAATCAGATCGACCGGCCCGTGGTCTTCATGTTCGCCGGCAAGGCGCACCCGAATGATCTACCCGGCCAGCATCTCATCCAGGTGATCCACGAATTCTCACGCCGCCCGGAATTTATCGGTCGTATCCTACCCATCGAAGGTTACGACATGGCGCTGGCGCGCAAACTCGTGACCGGTGTGGACGTGTGGCTGAACACACCGGAATACCCGATGGAAGCCAGCGGCACCTCCGGACAAAAAGCCGGACTCAACGGCGTACTCAACCTGAGCGTACTGGACGGCTGGTGGGGCGAAGGTTACAACGGCGAAAACGGTTGGGCGATCGCACCGCACGGCCAACAGTATGACGCCGCTTATCGCGACCGCGAAGAAAGTAACGAGCTGTTGGATATCATTGAACGCCGGGTGATACCGCTCTACTACCAGCGCAATGGTCACGGCTATTCCGAAGGCTGGGTACGTATGTCAAAAGCGTCCATAAAATCCATCCTGCCGCAATTCAATTCGCAGCGCATGGTGATGGACTACATCCGCGACTTTTACAGTGCAGGTACTGCGCAGTGTCGAAAACTGGGCGCCAACAACTTCAGCGGCGCACAGGAACTGGCGAAATGGAAAGCCAAGGTACGACGCACTTGGCCAAAAGTATCGTTGCATCTGAGCGAAAAATTACCCGAGACGATCCACTCCGGTCGCACCTTACCGATAAGTGTGTCCGCGCAATTGCATGACCTCGCGGCCAGCGATGTACGTCTGGAATGCGTCGTCGGCACCGAAGACGAACACGGCGATTTCATCGCTCAGGGGAATTTCGACTTTGCACCCGCAGGTAAAGGCGACAACGATGAGACGATATTCCGCCTTGACCTGATACCGCCGTTAGCCGGCTTGCAGCACTACAAACTGCGCATGTTCCCCACTCACAAACTGCTCAGCCATCCCTTCGAGACCGGCTGCATGCTGTGGCTGTAGTATTACCCTATAAACCGCATTTGCCACGGAATCACACGGAAAAACACGGACAAGATCATAAGCTTCACGCCTGTCTGCGAGCATCGCACAGGCAGGCCGGCACAGCTATCACCAGCAACGGGGTGAATAGTCGCTCCAGGAATGCACTGTGTTTCAGTTCCTTCCGTGTGTTTCCATGGCTGAAATGTTTTTTTTAGGATAATGGACAAGCTCAACCGTATCTATAAGGTATCGCCCGCTCTCACGAGCGGGCGCGGATTGAAACCAAATAGAATTCAGGAATTGATATGCAGTGGCTGCTATTGAGCATTACATGATGGCATGACATACATATGCTCGACTTGAGAACTTCGCCACCCTCTCCCCAACCCTCTCCCGCCCCGGCGGGAGAGGGAGTTATCCCCTCTCCCCGCTTGCGGGGAGAGGGTTAGGGAGAGGGGAGTTTGTGTCATCCCAAAATTGGTAATGATCAATAGTATCGCCTGCTCTCACGAGCGGGCGCGGATTGAAACAGCCTTACATAGTCGCGCGCCTATGCAAAACGCGGTATCGCTCCACTCACAAGCACTACCGCCCATAGAGCTCCACCAGCTGCCGCAGTCTGCCTGCAAGATCTTCTGGCATCTGCTCCCAGTTGAAGCGCCAGCGCCAGTTGTCTTTGGCAACGCCGGGAGTATTCATGCGGTGCTCGCCGTTCAACGCCAGCGCATCTTGCAAGGGGATAATGGCCAAGGTTGCGACGGAGGCGAAGGCGCTGCGTATCAGCGGCCAAGGCATCGGCTCCGTGGGTTGGCCTAAATAGTCATGCACATGGGTGCGGATATGGTCATCGAGGGTCTGATACCACCCAACTGTCGTGTCGTTGTCATGCGTACCGGTATAGACCACGCTGAGAGGTTCGTGATTGTGCGGCAGATAGGGATTATCTGCCTGACCGCCAAAGGCGAATTGCAGAATCTTCATGC
>JBGSOE010000195.1:0-11526 GCA_041739295.1 Thiohalobacterales bacterium
GACCGATGCGCAGGCCTCGTTCGATCCGGCGGGGATGGTAGTGCGCATCTTCACCGAGGACATGCAGCGCGGTGGACCCATGAGCGGGTCGCTGCAGCGCACGTTTAAGCTGCATCGGGGAGTCTGAAAAATCGGGCGGATTCGACTCGAAAGCGCAACTCAACAGTTCGGTATCAAGGCAAGCTGGTGGACTATCGAGATGACCGAAAACAGTAGCCTTTCGGTTCGTTAAGCTGCGACGGATTTGTTGATGAAAGATAAATCTACCCAATTGCCAAAATAAAGTCTATCCTTGAGATAGGTGCTATCAACACCTCAAGTAGCGGGACCGCGCCCGACTATTCGCGGTTTTTTTATGCCTACCGGTTTTATGGTCGGGCGTCGACGGGGATACAAGACCAGCTCTGCTGGGAAAACCGTCGGCCGTCTACTTGCGGTTGATAGCGCCCGGCCACCCTTTACAGGGCTAGTTAGTTATCAAATCAAGTAGGAGTTCACTCATGGGAAACTCATCCGCTCCAAAAAAAATTAGTCGTATTTTACAATCGAATGCCCCTCGTAATGTTGACGAATTACCCTTTACCTCAAGAGATGAATCTGGTCGTATCGTTTGGTGGGATGTGGTCCCGCCTCGAACGAACTATTGGGAAGCTCATGCAACCCTCGGAAAGGCATATGCACTCGATCTCCTCGACCTTATCGATAATCCAAACAAATCAGAGCCTCTGAATGAAAGAACTTTTGGTTTCATAGCAGCAGCTATTGCCCGTGAAGGTACGAATGACCCCAGAACGTTAGGCGGTGCCATTGTTATTGGATTCTTCAACTGTATCAGCGAGTACCTGATATCAGGCCGGACACTTTAAGTCACGCCACCAATATTCAGGGTTCTCACCATATACGGAGGGTCGAATATGCCCAATCAGACAGCAAAAACAGTCTTGTCACAAGATGAAATACTAGACGCAGAAGCCGAGTTGAAGGAGCTGCTATCTAGTATCGATGCGTTCATGGATTTGGCCTCGAATGGTGTCGGGCCCGATGCAAGTATTTCAGTTAAAAGCCTGTCCTCTATGCTGAAACTGCTTCGTGAGAAAACGCAGAGTGTTATTGATGTACTCTCTTAATTCCTAATTGTGGTGCAACGCTACCAGAAGGAGATCCGCAATGGCGAAATTCAAGGCTGGTGTTGGTAACTGGACTCAGTATCGCTCTTTGCCTGGGATAATCGAGGTCGATTTCCATCATGGACGTCGGGATAGATGGGTTCCTTATGAGAATGTGATGTATGAAGTGTATGTTAGCGCATTGCAATCGCTCAAGGACGCACAGGCGCAAGGTCATACATATGTATTATTCACACACGGACACTCAACTTCTAGACGTGGTCGCACAACCGCAAGATACGTGATACGGGGTTTAATCCGCTCTCCGGAAGCAACCCCGTATGTAAATCGGGCCGAATGCATTCAGCACGATTCGGTGTTCGTTGTTTGTATTAAGTCGCCGAGAAGTCTTTGTCGAGCACATAAGCACGCGGAAGATTGTGCGTCATCAGCACGAATGTAAGATGCGGAAAAGTGATGCTGGATTTACCCTACGTGATGATCGCCTTAAAAGGCTGGAATACAGCTACCGTGGTCGGAGTGGTCGATCTGCAAGCATCCAAAATACTATTTTTTCAAACTTCTGCTCGTCCTAGCTCAGCCGAAATTCTGGAGGAGCGATGGGCGGCATTATTTTTTGGATCACCGGGTTATGGGGGGCATGGTAATGTCAGCAGCGACCAAATGACCTTAGACGCACCTAACGCGTTCGTCTTCTCCGGAATTCTCAAATGTGGCCGCTGTGGGGTCAGTATGCATATTGAGAGCGAGAAGGTTAGCTCGCGGTGTTACTGCGACTACTACACCTGCCACGAGCTTTGCAGCAACAGACATATCCCCGCTCGCGAGCTCGATACGTGGCTCACAGATGTCCTGATCGGAAGCATTTTCAACGAGGAAAGCCAGGTCAGCGTAATAAGGGAACTGCACGACGCTGCTCGTGAAACGAAGGCCGAGATAAAACCGTTGGATGTTGCTGATTTAATGACTGCACTGCGCGGAATCGCCCAAATAACGATGAAAAAAAAGGATCTTCGATACTTCTTTTCATTATTGGTGAGCGGTATTTACGTGGAAGATGATCAGGTGCGGGTCGAGTATAAACCAGAATACTTGATTCACATGCCGGGTTCAGCGACTAAAAGCAAGATAATGTGTCTCGATGATCTGCGCGCCATGGGTATGCATCAGCGATGGCTACTATTAGCCGAAAAGATTGGTCTCGACGCCTTCCTTACGTTTTGGAATGTGATGGATGAGAACCCGACCAATATGCCCGGAACAACGGTCTATGTATCGATGCCACGCCGCACCCGCCTTCTTAGGTATCAGCGCAATCGATTTATTCAGGAGTTAGTAGCGCAGGGATTAGGGGCAGAGGATATACGACACCGGATCAAAAAAGAACTGTGTGAGGATGTATCTGTGCGTCACATTGATCGGATTAGTGAAAAATTCAGGAGCCGATAAGCTATGTCGATGAAAAAAACAGCCATCATCTATGCGCGGGTCAGCACTGTTCGCCAGGCCGAGGATGAACTGCCACTCGCCAGTCAAGTGGAGCAGTGCATTGCGAAGGCCATAGGCCTCGATGCTAATGTTGTCTGCACATTCGTCGATGAAGGGCTCTCTGGTCGCGCCGACAATAGACCGGCCTTTCAGGATGCAATTGCGTATTGCGAGGCATTTTCTGTTAATTACTTTATCACATGGTCGACCAGCCGATTCGCACGCAACAAGATCGACGCAGGGCTCTACAAGCTGCGCCTTGGTCGCGCTGGGACTGAGATTATCTATGTAACGTTGTCGATTGACCGTACCACTGATGGCGGATGGATGACTGAAAGTGTGATGGAGCTTTTCGACGAGTTCTACAGTCGGCAAATTTCTGCCGACACGCGTCGATCGATGATCAAAAATGCTAACGATGGATATTGGAATGGCGGCAGTGCTCCCTTCGGTTTCGAAGCCGCACCGGCGCGAGATAATGAAAAGCGCAAGCGGTTGCGCGCGGTGCCAGATGAAGTCGATATTGTGCGTCGCATCTTTAACTTGCGCTTGCAGGGGCATGGTGCAAAAAACATAGCACTCTTTCTTAATGAAGAGGGGCTGTCGAATCGTGCTCGCGCCTGGAATAAATCGGCAATTGCCGCGCTGTTGCGCAATCAGACCGTCATCGGGAATACAGTGTTCGGGCGCCGCGATCGCGCTACCGCAAGACGAAGAGATCCGGACCAATGGATCATTGTTCAGAGTCACGAGCCAATTATCGACTTGGCAACCTGGGCAGAAGTCCAAAAGGTTATGGGAGAGGACGCGCCGACTAGCGACGGATCTCCGCACAGTACGTTCATTTTCACGGGAGTGCTTAAGTGCGGGCGCTGCGGATCCAGTATGCAGATTGAGAGTGCAAAAGGGCGCTCGCGCCGCTATCACTATTACAACTGCAGGGCCAAACAGAAACACGGTCAGTGCAGCAACCGCCGGATTGCTGCCCGAGAATTCGACGCCTGGCTGCTAGATATCCTGCTAGATAACATACTCACGCAGGAAAACCTGCAAGGCGTATTGCACGAACTTTATGAGGCCTACGGATCGTGGGCAGTCGATCATCGACGTCGCCATAAGGCTACAGTAGAGAAATTAAGCGCTGTTCAGCGAAAGAATGAAAAAATCTTTGAGATATTTGAGTTGTATGGGAAGGATGCACCGAATATGGCCGATTTAACAAACCGGCTGCGAGCGAATAATTCAGAAGCGAAAAAGCTGGAGATTGAACTGCAGCGCATCGATGCCGAGCAACCACCAGAGATCGATGTTAGTCAGGAGGATGTTGCGGATCTCGCTTTGGCTCTTCGTGACATCATCCACACCACGACCAATGAAAAGAAGCTGCGACACTTCTTTTCATCGTTCATCAGTGGGATCTACGTGGAGGATGATCAGGTGCGAATCGAGTACAGTCCTGAATACCTGATTCACATGCCGGGTGTAGCGGTTCCCAGCAAGGTTGTGTGGCTCCCCGGGACGGGCTCGAACCGCCGACCTAATGATTAACAGTCATCCGCTCTACCGACTGAGCTACCGGGGAATATCTCTACCAGAGGGCGCAGATCATACTGGATGGTTGCGCGAGGCGTCAACCACCGGACACGCTATTTCCGGGCCTATTTTGCGCTGTTGCTCAGGAACTTCTGTAATCGTGCCACGGCTTCTTTGAGGACATCCAGGGAAGTCGCGAACGAGAGTCGTACATGCCCCGGTGCGCCGAACGCAGAACCTGGCACCAATGCGACATTCGCCTCAGAGATGAGTTTCTCGGCGAGTTCCACGTCGTTGTTGATATCCGGCAGTCGATCGATCACATCCTGCACATTCGGGAAGGCATAAAAGGTTCCATCGCTTGGTAAACAGGTGAATCCCGGCAGGTCATTCAATGCAGCCACCAAATAATCGTGGCGTTCCTTGAAGGCGGTGAGCATGGTCTTGATGCAATCCTGATTACCATTCAGTGCAGCTGTCGCGGCGGCTTGTGAAATTGAAGCGGGATTGGATGTGCTCTGTGACTGAATCTTCTTCATGGCCTTGATGAGTTCCACGGGGCCACCGGCGTAGCCAATGCGCCAGCCCGTCATGGAATAGGCCTTCGAGACGCCGTTCAACACGATGGTGCGGTTGACCAGATCCGGGCAAACATTAAGGATGTTGGTGAAGGGTTCGTCGGCCCACAGGATGTGTTCGTACATATCGTCGGTCGCGATGACGACCTGCGGATGCTTGCGCAGTACCTCACCCAATGCGTCCAGCTCAGCGCGGGTATAAGCCATGCCGGTCGGATTCGAAGGACTGTTGATGACGAACAGGCGCGTCTTGGGTGTTATCGCAGCTGCTAGCTGCGCCGCGGTGATCTTGAACCGCTGCTCGATGCCGGCAAGCAGTTCTACCGGTTTGCCATCGGCCAGCAGCACCATATCCGGGTAAGACACCCAGTACGGTGCTGGGATGATGACCTCATCGCCTGGATTGAGCAGGGCCATGACCAGATTATAAAAACTCTGTTTGCCGCCGCAGGACACCAGAATCTGGTCGGGAGCGAAGCTTAAGCCGTTATCCCGCTCGAACTTGGCTATAATGGCCGCCTTGAGAGCAGGTGTGCCGTCGACTGCGGTGTATTTGGTCTGGCCGCCTTGTATGGCGGCAATCGCGGCTGCTTTGATATGGTCAGGTGTATCGAAATCGGGTTCACCTGCCCCCAGCCCGATAATGTCACGACCGGCAGCACGCAGCTCAGCGGCGCGTGCCGTGACGGCAAGTGTGGGGGAGGGTTTGATGCGGCCGACCCGAGCCGCGAGTGTGAGTGTATTTTTCACGTATTTATCCCGATAAATTCGGCAATTTTGTGCCCGACGCACCTTTATCGGGCCGTAATCATACTGTAACTGTCCGTCACTAAGAATCCCCTGTGAGTAGTAATTTCAACCTTCAATCAAATATGCAGCCAGCGGGCGATCAGCCCGAGGCGATCCGACGACTGATCGAGGGCATTGGTGATGGCCTGGCCCACCAGACCCTGCTGGGCGTGACCGGGTCTGGCAAGACCTTCACCATCGCAAATGTGATTCAGGCACTGCAGCGACCGGCCCTGGTACTGGCGCCGAATAAGACCCTGGCAGCCCAGCTGTACGGCGAGTTCCGGGAATTCTTCCCGGACAATGCGGTCGAGTATTTCGTCTCCTATTACGATTATTACCAGCCTGAGGCCTATGTACCGTCCTCAGACACCTTCATCGAGAAAGATGCCTCGATCAACGAGCACATCGAACAGATGCGTCTGTCGGCGACCAAGGCGCTGCTGGAGCGCCCTGACAGCATTATCGTCGCCACGGTGTCATCGATTTATGGTCTGGGTGATCCGCGTTCCTACTTGAGCATGGTGCTGCATCTGGTGCGTGGCGAGAAGGTTGATCAACGCCAGATCCTGCGTCGCTTGGCCGAGCTGCAGTACACTCGCAATGATGTTGAATTACATCGCGGCACCTATCGCGCGCGCGGTGAGGTCATCGACATCTATCCAGCCGATTCCGATCGCGATGCCGTACGTGTCGAACTGTTCGACGACGAGATCGAAAACATTGCTTATTTCGATCCACTAACGGGTGCCATCTCACGCAAGGTACCGCGCGCGACCATTTATCCCAAGACGCATTATGTGACGCCGCGCCAAACCATCCTGGATGCGATTGATGAGATCAAGGATGAACTTCGCGAACGTTTGGATCAGCTGTATACAGCCAATAAATTGGTCGAAGCACAGCGCTTACAGCAGCGCGTGCAATACGATATCGAAATGATGGTGGAGTTGGGCTACTGCTCGGGCATCGAAAACTATTCTCGCTATTTATCCGGCCGCCAGGCTGGTGAACCGCCGCCGACATTATTCGATTATCTCCCGGCCAATGCACTATTGGTTATCGATGAGTCACACGTGACCATTCCGCAACTCGGTGCCATGTATAAAGGTGACCGTTCGCGCAAGGAAACGCTGGTCGAATACGGATTTCGTTTGCCATCAGCACTGGATAATCGCCCTCTGAAATTTGAAGAGTTTGAGCGATTGGCCCCGCAGGCCATTTTCGTCTCCGCCACGCCGAGTGTATACGAGGCGGAACATGCCGCGCAGGTGGTCGAGCAGGTGGTGCGCCCGACCGGTCTCGTAGACCCGCAGATTGAGGTCCGCCCAGCGACGAGTCAGGTAGACGACCTGCTGTCCGAGATCCGTAAACGCGTCGCCGTGCAGGAGCGCGTGCTGGTGACCACGCTGACCAAGCGTATGGCGGAAGACTTGACGGAATATCTTGCCGAGCACGATGTGCGTGTGCGTTATCTGCATTCTGATATTGAAACCGTCGAGCGTGTGGAGATTATCCGCGATCTGCGCCTGGGCGAGTTCGATGTGCTGGTTGGGATCAACCTGCTACGCGAAGGCCTGGATATGCCCGAGGTTTCATTGGTGGCGATCCTGGATGCCGATAAAGAGGGTTTCCTTCGCTCCGAACGTTCGCTGATTCAGACCATCGGTCGAGCGGCACGCCATCTCAACGGCAGGGCCATCCTCTATGCAGACAAGGAGACCGGCTCCATGCGCCGCGCAATCGATGAGACCGAGCGGCGGCGCAACCGACAGATTGCACACAATCTCAAACACGGCATCACCCCGCAAAGCATCCGCAAAAGCGTGGCAGATATTATGGAAGGCGCCAATCCTGCGGCACCGGGTGGTGCGCGGCGCGGTACCAAAGTGGCGGAACCGGCCGCCGACTATTCACGGCTGTCACCTGCACAGGTGGCGCAGCGTATGAAAAAGCTTGAACAGCAGATGTATGAGCACGCGCGGAATCTCGAATTTGAAGATGCGGCACGGCTGCGCGATCAGATCCACCAGATTCGCAAGGAGGGGCTGGGGCTCCCCGACATAGCCGTCCTCGCCGACGAGTAGCCACGGGCCCGCACAATGGGCGACTCGGAGCGGTTATGAGGCACTCGTGGCTTGCCACCAGGCGCCCTGATCCTGTATCTTTGCCAACCTTCGCAGGCGCGTAGCTCAGTTGGTTGCACCACCTTGACATAACTTTCCCGCCCTTGATTACGCTTTGTAATTATCTGATCCTAAAAAATATAATCGTATAAGCCCGTAGCACGCCGGACAAAACCGTGCTCAAGGCCCAGGCAAAATGAGCGCTATTAGCGTTATGCCGGGCGAAGAATCCGAATACCACTCCGATAGTCACAACGACGCCAATAGCGGTAGTCCCGCTGATGGGGCCTCTCCACGCCAGCTGCGCGCTCAGCAAGACCGCTTGCCCTTGCTGCGCGCTGCTTTGCCACAACAGCCGGAATATGTTGAGCTGCTGCTAACTGCTGCAGCTCGCCTGATTCAGATGCCCAGCTCGCTCTGCGGGCTATTCCAGATCGTCGAAAACCTAGAGCGAATCCTGCCCCTCCTCAACGGGGTTGCGCCGGAGGTAGGCACCTATTCTGACCTCATCGGTCGATGGTGCACCTTGATCGCTGGTACCCGTGCCTCTGATCCCCTCCGGGAAGAGAAACTCCTGACGCGGGCTTTTCTTGAAAAAGACCGGGAAGGGCGGCTATCGGTCCGGCCTCCATTGCAAGGCCTGTATACCGACCATGCAGTCTGGTGTGCCTTGTGGTTCTGGTCAGGCACGCTCGATAACGAGACACGTTTCGAAACTTACCAACTACTGCAAGCTCACTACCTCGGGGCCTGGCTGCACCTTCAGCATACGGGAAGGAAATTGAGCCGGCCTCAGCGCATCTATGAATCGGGGTTGCTACTGCGCACTATCCACCAGCCTAACCAGGGCGGGGAGCTGGATCGCTTGGCCTCGAGCGTTAAGGATAGAGATCTGCTCTATGACAAGCTGAAATGGCTGCACGTAAACGGTAGCAAGGACTTGAAACAGGGCTACGGCGCCTTCGCTGACCTGCTCAACGAAGGTCATAATATGGGGCACCCCTCCGTCTTCCAGTGGCGAGCCCCAGGTGAGGCTGGGTCCGGGCATGGTAAGCGCAGACGAAATCCAAATTACCTCTACAGCGACCACGCTGAGTTTTGGCAGTTTTTTGAGCCGGGTAGGGGGGATCCTGAGCAGGATTGGGTTTCTGTCGGCATTGAGGAGCAACAGCCTGCCCCCCTTGTTGCCGAGTCCCTGGTCGAAGATGGCATCGACCCGGAGGAGTTCTCGAGGCCTGATATGGCCTGGGTTGACATTGAAGAGCTAACCGACTCCGCTGACGAACTAGGAGAGTTACCACCATTAGGTTCGCTTTTTGCCATCGCCCGGGCTCGGGCCCGACATCTTGTGATGGATGTTCAACGCTTTACCACCCGGCGGTCACGTATTCGGATCGGTACCTTTGCCCAGATCATGGGAGCACTAGATAAGTGCTACAAACAGGCGCAGGAGCAAAAGGCGGTAACGCAGTTCAAGTCCGTCCGAGATAATGCTGATAAATTATTGGAAACTTTGCAATTGGTGGCGGTGGCCCTGGTCACCGGGACGCCACCTGAACAAGTTCGACGTCTACCAAAATATCACACGGTATCCGAGCTGCCGTCGGATTATCGGCTGAGCTACGTTCCTAAACACAACCTATGGTTGCGCCCGCATGTTCCACCGGACCGAAATGTTCTGGCAGAGCGATACAGGCAGTGCAGAATAGAAACCTGGCCACGGATCGTTCTGTCGGATGTCTGGAGTGTGGGGAAGTGTTTACCCGAGGCGGTCGAAGACAAGTGGTTCAAGCACCGCTTCAGTCTGTATGAGCGAGTTTTCAGAACGCATATTGGCTCAGAGCTGGAAAAGGTTGGGGTGGATTCTCGCTGGCAGCGCATGGTGGCTATGGGGGATTTGCTACCCAGCTGGTTTCAAGGGATGGAGGAGGGCGACCACTTACGTGCGGCGATCATTTTTGGCCGCGATGATCGGTTGGCCCACACACAGCGCTATTACACAGCCGTCGATCGGAACCAACTGGATAAATATTACGCCAGGGTAATGGATGATCTGTGGTATCTCCTGGGTGACAATGGTTTCAAGCCGATAAGTGGCCTGTTCAAACGTCGATCACCGGTGGATATTCCACCCAGTCTGGTGGGGGACGACAGGATTCCCCGTATTGAAAGTGTCAGGGCGTTGATCAAAGCCCTGCACCAGCAATTGCAGGAGTTGCCTGCAACAGGTGACTTCGAGCAGCAGATTGCATGGCATAACAATCTGACTGTGTATACGTCCCTGGGGATGGCGCTCGTAACCGGTTTTCGGACGGTGCGCACCCCTGTGCCGGATTTGACCGCAATTGATGCATCTACCGGGTTGCTGTGCCTGCAAGAGAAAGATCGCAGAGATGGTGCGCATGGCCGCATTGTTTGGCTCCCGGAACGCATGCAGACCCAGATCGCGTATTACCAGCGCCACCTGAAGCGATTGCGTCGTCATTTGCCTGGGGACTGGCCGACCGAACTCCGTGTGCCGGCAACCAAACAGCGTGACTACAGTCAGTTCGGCTCGGACGAGTACGTTTTGATGCTCGACAAGACCTTCTTTTTTATTATTTCGGACAACGATGGGCGCTGGATGCCCGCAGAGCTCACCGGAATGGCTTTGCAACAACGCCTGAATGCTATTGAGGCCGATCATTGGCCAGTTCCGAATGCCGGCCGCCATTTTCTGCGCTCTTACCTGGTGCACGAAGGCTGCCCCCACACGTTGATAAATGCTCACTTCGGGCATTGGGGCTACGGCGAGGAAGTATGGGGGCCCTATTCAGCCTTCGACCCGCAACGGTATCGCCAGGGTATCGCCCCTTACCTGAATAGTCTCCTGGAGACGCTCGACTACCGAATGGTGGAAGTCGAGGTATGAGCGACGGAGATACAGGGTCTGAAGGCACTATCTGGATTGGCTGGGAACATTTATTCCGGCCGCGTAGTGATCTCGAAAACCCTGACATCAGCACATGGACACTTGATGAGACGCCCCTTTCGGCGGAGGAGAAAAAATGTCTGAACGTGATATATACGCATGGGCCTGGCTTACTCCCGCCGGGAGCCAGCGATATTGTACTGAAGAAAGAAGCGTTCCAGCGATTGATTGCCGGTCTTGGAGACCAAGCTGACCCCGACAGTCGGTTCGTCCGCTTGCGCCGATTTCTCGAAGTCATTGAGGCCGGCAACCGACAAGGCCGTTTCAAGATTCCTATACCGCATCTGCCCGCACCACTGCCGCCGGCACCCGCATCACCTTTCCAACACCACCGGTTCCAGGACATGGTCCGCCTGCAACCGCTTGGCGATGCCTTTGTCAAATCGCTCGTCCTGCCACCTGATACTCTCGCGCCTGCTCAATGGTGGGGACGCATCCTGCTCTCCACTGTGCTCTATGGTGGTCTGCTCCAGTCGCGCTGGCTGCTGGCGCTTCCCAGCGCGCTGGAAAAACCCGATCCGGAGATACGATGGTTGGATCTGTCGATCAGAAATATCGCGTCTGCTGATCGGCCACCAATGCGTCGCTGGTTGCCTGACCCGTTGACGCGGTTGTTGCTGCTCGACGGTAGGAGGCGGGGAATCCCCGAGATGCCCTTGCTCAATCGGCTACACAGTGGGCAGGTCAGGCGACTGATCGTGGCCTATAGTCGATGCGCGGATTTCGAAAACCTACTGCCCTCGACTTTCACTGAGATCATCGCGGCGGTCAGCACACGGATGCATCTGCACCTGCCGCCCTTTCTTGTCCACTACGCGCTGGGACGGCACGACAGCACCTCCTTACCTAGAGAAGCCTGGCGAAGGCTGATTGAACCGCCAAAGGAAGTTGCGAGCGAGGCCTTGCATAGTGGA
>JBGSOE010000253.1:0-3481 GCA_041739295.1 Thiohalobacterales bacterium
CCCGCGAATTGGTTGGGCTGTTCGCGGGCAAGCCCGCTCCTAGGATGCTGTGTTTTTGTTTCTATGGCTTGCGCGGCTTCTTGGTCTTGTCGGGTCTGCTGACGCGCAGTGTCTGGCTGCCATCGTTGGATTTTTCTTTACGCGCGAGCTTGGGATTATGGAAGACCTTGCCCTTGCTCGCGGGCTTCTCGGCACTGGCCGGTTTTTCTCCACGTGCGGGCTTGTCGGCCCGGAAGGGTTTATCGGTGCGCGCCGGTCTGTCACTGCGCAGGGGTTTGTCTCTGCGCGCGGGTCTCTCGCCGGCAGTTGGTTTATCCGGACGCGGATGACGCGGCTTGTCAAGAACGGGGGCCTCTTCGTTGAGACGGTGCAGCCGCATCGGTTGGCCGCAGATCCAGGTCTTCTGCAAATGTTTGAGCACATCCATTGGCATGTCTTCCGGCAGATCAACCGTGCAATGGTCGTCATTGATACTGATGTTGTCGATGTGCTGGCTGTCGAGACCGGCCTCATTGGCGATGGCACCGACAATATGTTTGGCCTCGATGTTTTGGGCGCGGCCGACTTCCATGCGGTAGCGTTCCATGCCAGGACCGACATCACGTATG
Source organism: Thiohalobacterales bacterium (assembly GCA_041739295.1). GTDB lineage: Bacteria > Pseudomonadota > Gammaproteobacteria > Thiohalobacterales > Thiohalobacteraceae > JAHJQQ01. The sequence goes on from JBGSOE010000253.1 coordinate 609, forward strand.
CGGCGTGGCGGACGACTGTCTTCGCGGCGAGGTTCGCGTGCTGCGTGTTCAGTGCGGCGTGGTGGACGGTCATCGCGCGGATGGCGCTCGCGCTCACGTGGTGCCGATTGTACCGGGTGTTCCGGCGCCATCGGCGCCGGCAACAGCGGGCGTTCCTTTTGCAGCAGGTAGGCGAGTGCCGCGGCGATTTCGCTTAGCGCAACATTGTGTTCCTGCTGATAGCTTTCGATAACTTCGGTGAAAAATCCTAGGTCCTGCGCTTCCAGTGTCTCGCTGAGTGTCTGTTTGAACTGCGAAACACGCCGGTCGGCAATGTCCGCATGGGAGGGCAGATTCATGGGTTCGATGGGTTGACGCGTGGCCTGTTCGATGGCACGGAGCATGCGTTTTTCGCGTGGTGACACGAATAGGATAGCGGTGCCCTTGCGGCCGGCGCGGCCGGTGCGGCCGATACGATGAATATAGGGTTCAACGTCGTTGGGGATATCGTAGTTCAGCACATGGCTGATACGTTCGACATCCAGGCCGCGTGCGGCCACATCGGTGGCGACCAGAATATCCAGCGAACCTTTTTTCAGGCGGTCGACGGTGCGTTCGCGCAGGGCCTGATTCATGTCGCCGTTCAATGGCGCGCTTGAGAACCCGCGTGCCTCCAGTTTTTCGGCCAATTCCACGGTTGCAGTCTTGGTGCGTACGAACACGATCATGGCGTCGAAGTCTTCGGCCTCGAGTATGCGCGTGAGTGCATCCAGTTTATGGGTGCCGGTGACCTGCCAGTAACGCTGCGTAATGGCGGCCACGGTGCTGGTCTTGGTGGCGATCTTGATGACAACAGGATCGCGCAGGAAACGCTGGGCAATCTTCTGAATAGCCGGTGGCATGGTGGCGGAAAACAGCGCGACCTGTTTTTCGGCCGGGGTGTGTTCGAGAATCTGTTCGACATCGTCGATGAAACCCATGCGCAGCATTTCGTCGGCCTCATCGAGCACCAGGGCCTTGAGCTTGTCCAGTTTCAGCGTGCCCCGGCGCAGGTGATCCTGAATCCGTCCAGGGGTGCCGACGACGGCATGCACGCCGCGCTTCAGAGGGCGCAGTTGCACATCCATGCTCTGACCGCCGTACACCGGCAACACATGAAAGCCTTTCAGATGACGCGCGTAAGTCTGCATGGCCTCGGCGACCTGGATCGCCAGTTCGCGCGTCGGTGTGAGCACCAGGATCTGCGGTTGTTGGATACTGAGATCCAGACGACTCAGTAGCGGCAATGCGAAGGCGGCCGTCTTGCCGGTTCCGGTCTGCGCTTGGCCGAGCAGGTCCCGACCCTCGAGCAGCGGTGGGATGGCCGCAGCCTGGATGGGCGAGGGGGCCTCATAACCGACCTCATCGATGACCTTGAGGAGGGGCGCGGCGAGTGCCAGTTGCGCAAAAGTAGTCAAAGAGTCTTCTGACATGGGGAAACCTGTAGTCGTGGAGCCTGTGGCCGTGGCGGGATAGCCGGGCCGGAAACGTGCCGCGAAAGTATACGCTATCCGGACGCTCGGGTGGGATCGTGGCGGCGTTTGTCTGGATAGGCCTTGTGCTAGGCTAGCCGTATGTGGCGTCTAAGCTGGAAGTTGTTCCTCTCATCCCTGGCCGTGCTTCTGGTCTTATTGGCCTGGCGCGGCATGGTCGATGATCTGGGCCGCGATTACACCCAGGCCGGACTGTCGCGGGCACTGATCACCTTCGGCATTGCCCGAGGCCTCAATGGCGTGATCTCGGTTGCACAGGGCACCGAGGTTGCTATCGAGCCGGCGGGTGTTGGCGTGGTACTGGCGCCGGGACAGATTCTTGATCCCATCAATGACCTTGTTGAACGTTTCTCCTGGATCATGCTCGCCAGCGCGACCTCGCTGGGGATTCAGCAGGTGTTGCTCAAGGTCATGGCCTGGCCAGGGTTAACGCTTTTGCTTGGCGTACTGCTGGCAGCAATGCTGGCTATGCTGTGGTGGCCACGTCCTGTGGCGGAAACTATTAAACGCGCGGTCTATCGACTGGCATTGCTGATGACAATTCTGCGTTTCGCAATACCGCTGATCGCGATAGGCAATGAACTTCTCTACAATACCTTTCTTGAACCGCAGTACAGTGACTCGCGTGCGCAACTTGAACAGAGTGTTGACGCGATCGGTGATATCAACCGCCAGGCCGCGCCGCCACCTGACTCAGATGTCACGTCATCCTGGCTGGACAGCGCCAAGCGCGCCTATGCATCTGCCGCCGATGCGGTGAATGTCGAGCGTCGTATCGAAGCCTTCAAGCTGGCAGCAGCTGACATCAGCGAGCATGCGATCAATCTGATTGTGGTGTTCGTGCTGCAGACGATACTGTTTCCGTTGCTGTTCCTGTGGCTTATGGTGCAGGCACTCAAGGCCGTGATCCGGGCGCAATTCGGCTTTGAACGGCGCCATTGATGGCTATTATGTTGTTTTGTCTGTAAGATGCCGCGCATCCGGTCGCACTTCGGTCTGCGTCCGATCCTCGCGGTAACCTATCCCGGTAGCCTCGAAACCTACACTAAGCGAATCCGCCTAGACCGACCCGGGCACTGCCCGCGTAGGCCATTCCAGGAGTACTACCCTAAATGCCATTTTCCGCACTCGGCCTAACAGCCGAATTGGTCCGTGCTGTGTCCGATCAGGGCTACACTGAACCCACCCCGGTACAAGCCGAGGCCATCCCGATCATTCTCGCAGGTCGTGACGTACTCGCTGGCGCCCAGACCGGTACCGGCAAGACCGCGGGTTTCACCCTGCCGATGTTGCAGCGCCTGAGTGCCACGCCGTTGCCTGCCGGCAAGCGCCCGGTGCGCGCACTGATCCTCACCCCGACGC
>JBGSOE010000240.1:0-3806 GCA_041739295.1 Thiohalobacterales bacterium
GCCCCTCGGGATGACTGCGTTGCTCAAGTCATTGCACCAAGTGACGTGATACCCAGGTCGAGCACATGGAGTCGTTTCTACCACGAGTTGTTGCCTCGGCAGGGAAGCCAACAACCTCCATCGTCCTCACTTGGATGGCCACTAGAGCTTGGGAGTTCTAGGTTGGCTGGACGGGCCGGAATGACAATATGCAGTACACATTCCGAGTTCGGATGCACCTTCAGGTCAAGGTTGGCGGGTAGGTCGATGCTGCATTCCTTGACCGCCTCGGTTGGATTGGTTAATAGCCTTGCATTGAAACCCGGATCAACACATAGCCAGCGTCAGGGGTGCTGATGAGAGTATGGTGATTTCGATGAATACGATTAATCCTCACCTAGGCCGCGACTCCGATTGCGGGTTCAATAGTAAGCGTCAAAACAACCACGCCCTACCCAGCAGTTGCCTGAACCTATAGCGTAGCCATTTTCTCACGAGAGGAGATGGTCATGATGAGACGTACCCAAGCTCAATGGCGTGAGTTGTTCGTGGAGCAGGACGCGAGTGGATTGAACGCCGCCGCCTTTTGCCGGGCGCGCGGCGTGTGTCCAAAGTATTTCAGCTTGCGGCGGCGGCAGTTGTCGAGTGGCGCGGTATCCGACGACACCACGACAACGCTGTCAGACTTTGTGCCGGTTACCGTGCAACGGCCGATCGAGGTGATGGCGGTGGAAGTCCGTTTGGGTGCGACGCTGTCGCTGCGCGTGCCTATCGCGGTATCGCCGCGCTGGCTGATCGAGGTGTTGCACGGCTTGCGGGATTGAGCGATGCGGATGTTTGCCGAGGTCCCAGCCGTGTACCTGCACCGTGAGCCGGTGGATTTCCGCCAGTCGATTAACGGGCTGTCCGCGATCGTCGAAGGGGCGATGAGTCTCGCGCCGTTTTCCGGCGCGGTGTTTGTGTTTTGCAATCGCCGCCGTGACAAGTTGAAGATTCTGTATTGGGATCACAGTGGCTTTGCGCTGTGGTACAAGCGACTGGAAGATGCACGCTTTCATTGGCCACGGCGTTGGTCCGAGGCGGTGATTGAATTGCGTGAGGAGCAACTGCATTGGCTGTTGGCCGGCTATGACATCACGCGGATGCGGCCGCATGAAAGTGGACATTATTCGCGGGTTTTATAGCGTATTTCGCATCGACATCTGTTATACTTTCGCGCATGCCACAACGCGCGAACTCCTTGCCGGATAACATCGACACACTGAAGTCGCTGCTGGTCGATCAGGTGGCGTGCAACACCCACCTCACACACCGTAACGCGCAACTCCAGTCCGACACCGCGTCACTCGCCGATAAGAACACCCAACTGCTCGCTGAGAACCAGCGCATCAAGACGCAGGTTCTGCTCCTCCAGGAAAGACTCAACATCGCCTTGGCCCAGCGCTACGCGGCCCACAGCGAGAAGTGCTCGCCGGATCAGATTCGTCTGTTCAACGAGGCCGAAGCCGACGCGGATGCCCCGGCAGATGAGGATGCCACATCAATCACCATCGCCGCACACCCCCGGAAGAAAGGCGGCCGTAAGCCACTGCCAGAGCACCTGCCGCGCATCGATGTGATCCATGAGCTGCCGGAGGCTGAGCGCCACTGTCCACACGACGGTGCACTGCTGGTGGCGATCAGCGATGTCATCAGCGAACAACTCGACATCGTCCCGGCGCAGATCCGCGTGCTGCGGCATATCCGCAAGACTTACGCCTGTGATTGCGGCCACTGCATCAAGACCGCGCCGCTGCCCGCGCAGCCTATCCCCAAGAGCTTGGCCTCGCCGGGCTTGCTGGCGCACATCACCGTCGCAAAGTATCAGGATGCGTTGCCGCTGTACCGGCAGGAGCAGATACTGCAACGCATCGGCGTGGACATCCCGCGCGCCACACTCGCCAATTGGATGATCCAGGCGGGTACACTGATTCAGCCGCTGATCAACCTGCTGCGCGATCGGCTGTTGGCGTATGACATCGTGCAGATGGATGAGACCACGGTGCAGGTGCTCAACGAGCCCGACAAGACCGCACAATCCAAATCCTACTTGTGGGTCCAACGCGGTGGCCCACCCGAACAACCGATCCTGTTATATGACTATGATCCAGGTCGCGGCGCCGGTGTGCCAAAACGCTTGCTCGATGGCTTCCAGGGCACACTGCAAACCGACGGTTACGACGGCTACAACGCCGTGGTCGCGTGCGGCAACTTGACGCACATCGGTTGCTTCGCGCATGCGCGGCGCAAGTTCGATGAGGCGATCAAGGCGCAGGGTAAGCACAAGCGCCGGGGCCTGGCGCATCGCGGACTGGCGCTGATCCAGAAACTGTATGGCGTGGAAAAGGTTGTGCGTCATGCGGCACCCACTGAACGCTACACCTATCGTCTCACACACGCCCAACCGATTTTGGATGAGCTGCGCGCCTGGTTGGATGAAGCACTGCCGCAGGTACCGCCGCAGAGCGCGACCGGCAAGGCGCTGAACTACCTGCACAACGAATGGCACAAACTGATCGGCTATCTCAACGACGGGCGCTTGGAAATCGACAATAACCGCGCCGAGAACGCCATCCGTCCGTTCGTCATCGGCAGAAAGAACTGGCTGTTCAGCGACAGCGTGTGCGGCGTGAAGGCCAGCGCCAATCTGTACTCGCTGATCGAAACCGCCAAGGCCAACGGCCTGGAGCCGTATGCGTATCTGCGGCGGGTGTTCACCGAACTGCCCAAGGCCGATAGCGTCGAGGCCATCGAAGCGCTGTTGCCCGGCGCCGACAAATGACAAGGCCCCGACGCATCCTTGCGCACGGGGCCTTACGGGAAACCGCGGACGACTCCATGTCCAACACAACCAACATTCCCTGTCGATACTTACCCTACTCGATCAATAATCTTCCTGCAACAAGCAAGGACGGGGTTGGTTTGACGCTTACCGTTATCTAAATAAATGCCTCGTTGGTTAATACCAGTGCCCCCCTGGAATGCAATCTGCCCATTGGAGATTGATGGCCAAAATCCATCATCGAGGAGGTTGGTAAAGTACAGGCTTGTGCCCGGAGCAATCGTATTTTTATCGGCTACTACTTCTATGCGTTCATCCTTATATCTGTATATGCCATGAGAGGACGTGCCATTTGTAAATGCAATCTCGCCCATGTCAAGCCAATACCTAAATAGTCTGTCGTTAAAAGTACCACTCCCACCGGGTATCGGCGTATTCGGGCCTGCTACAAGCCTAAGGACGCCACCAATGTCGGTATAAAGCCCCCAATCTCCAGTCGTTGCTGGTCCTCGCCCCATAAATACAACGCTCCCATCATTGTCAAATGCGGGTTCAGATAGTGCTGCAAACTTATCAGTCCGCCCTGGGATGGTAGTGTTGGTATCGTATAGCCGAGTAAAAGTTACCTGTATCGCCGCTATAGATGCCTGAGATGTCGAAAACAATGCAGTGGCAAGTAGGACGCACAACATTCGTGAGCACATATGACTTTCCTCTATCGTGAGTTAAGACCGACAGCGTAACCAACGTGACGGGGGCTTATATCTATATGGAACGATGCGTCGACTTCTTATCGTTCTATCTACCGCTAGGTGCTCGATTGACTCTAGACCATCCACAATAATTCGAGCGAAAGTTAGAAGCTCTAATACAGGGTAATTGATATAGATCACAGGTGGTGAATAATTGTTGGTGCTGGCTGAATATTGACCACTGCGCCGATCAGCGGTTGACCATCGATGCGATATCTAATGCCCTATTATCGATCAATACTGGCTGAATAAGG
>JBGSOE010000312.1:0-2317 GCA_041739295.1 Thiohalobacterales bacterium
CACCCCGACGCGCGAACTCGCTGCCCAGGTCGGTGAGAGCGTGGCCACCTACGGCAAATATCTGAAATTGAAATCCACTATCATCTTTGGCGGTGTCGGCATCAACCCGCAGATTTCCGCGCTGCGCAGCGGCGTGGATATTCTGATTGCGACGCCCGGTCGTTTGCTGGATCACATTGGTCAACGCAATGTAGATCTGTCGCAGGTCGAAATCCTGATTCTGGACGAAGCCGATCGCATGCTCGACATGGGCTTCATCCGTGACATCCGTAAGATCCTCGCGCTGCTGCCCAAACACGGCGCGGGTGGTCGGCAGAATCTGCTGTTCTCCGCGACGTTCTCGGATGAGATCAAGCAACTCGCCGGCGGACTGCTGCACAATCCGGCGTTGATCAATGTTGCGCGCCAGAACACCACTGCTGCATTGGTTTCGCAGGTGATGCATCCTGTTGATCGTGCCCGCAAGCGTGAACTGCTGTCGTTCATGATCGGTTCTCAGAACTGGCGCCAGGTGCTGGTGTTTACCCGTACCAAGCATGGTGCGAACAAACTCGCCGAGCAGTTGGGCCAGGATGGCATCAAGGCTGCCGCGATTCACGGCAACAAGAGCCAGGGTGCGCGTACCAAGGCGCTGGCCGATTTCAAACAGGGCTTAGTGCGCGTGCTGGTGGCAACCGACATCGCCGCACGCGGTCTGGATATCGACCAACTGCCGCATGTCGTGAACTACGAATTACCGAATGTACCGGAAGACTATGTGCACCGCATTGGTCGCACCGGTCGTGCCGGTTGCGAAGGCCAGGCGGTGTCGTTGGTGTGTGTCGACGAAAAAGATTTCCTCAAAGACATCGAACGCCTGATCAAACACGAAATTCCCAAGGTAGTGATCGACGGTTATGCACCGGACCCGACCATCAAGGCCGAGCCGGTATTCAAGCAACGCCAACAACGTCAGCCGCGCGGTGGCCGTCCGAATCACAGCAGTAATGCCGCACCTGGCAAACGTCCGGCGTCACAGGGACAGCGCCCGTCCTCGCAGGGTCAACGTCCATCGTCACAAGGGCAGCGGACTGCGCAGTCTGAAGGTCGGCCGACACAGTCTCGGCCAGCGCAGGGTAAACCGCGTCCCAGCAACGGTCAGTCTCCGGTGACTGCACTGGGTAATCGGGAGGCCGATGGCAATCGTGCAGGGTCAGATCGATCGGAGGCTAACGGTAACCGCGCACCACAGAATCGACCAGTCCAAGGCAATCGTCCACCGCAGAATCGTCCTCAGCAGGGCCGGCCGCAGCGGCGGCCGAGTCAGCCGCGTTCAGGGTCGTGAGTCGATCGCTATCAGGGCTGAACAAATAAATCATATGTAGGATGGGTTAGCGTTGTGCGCGTAACCCACCTGGCGTTGCGCAGCAACACAATACGTTCTCGAATCTGCACATGGTGGCATTGCTGGTGGGTTACGGCAGAAACTACGTGCCTAACCCACCCTCCAATATAATTCTGTTCAGTCGAGTTCCCCGTCGCGCTCAATAATCACTTCTCCGGTGCGCAATTCACTATGCAGCGTTGCTCCAAAACCTTCTTCCCCCCGCAGCCCAAAAAACAGGCATCGTAATTAGGTTGACAGGCGCAATCCCGATTACACATTTGCGCACTGAGCTTGCTCAGTTCATCGATGTAGCTGGGCGGTACTGGCGGTTGTGGTGGGTAATAGTAGGGTTGATAAACGCCTGGCCACCAGGGGTCATACCAGCCTTGACCATACCAGCCCCCGGAATTTACATAACCTATTGACAGGCTCAGGCGGTAGTTTTCCTGGTCGCGCTGGTATTGAGTCCATGCGCCTTCGTAACGTTTCTGCGCATCGGCATACTGAGACCTGACTTCAGGTTCTATTGACCGCACGCAGGCGGTATAGGTTGCCGAGCAGTTATTGGTGCAGGATTCCAGTTTCTTTTCACACCCCTGCAGGCAGAGGAGTGCGGCGGGATCGGTGGGCGGTTCATATTGGAATAGAGTCTGATAGCGGGGTTGCGCAGTGCAGCCTATGAATGTCGTGATGGCCGCGATCAGTAGTGGATTTTTAGTAAAATTCATGTCGAAACACCTCAAAATGACGGGCGTACACACGATGAAGTTGCTGTGAAATCAGGCCGCCATATGCTGTCCCAATTCCAGAAATGCCCTTACCACGCCACTGATCATTAGTGCGACAGCCACGGACAACGCCACTGACACCAACGCCTCTTTGCGGCCGATGGTCTTTAGCATCACGGCGAAAGTTGAGATACAGGGGATATAGAAGGTCAGGAACAGCAGG
>JBGSOE010000249.1:0-2237 GCA_041739295.1 Thiohalobacterales bacterium
TACACGGGCCGATTCAGCGGATGCGCGATGCTGCCTATCAGGGCGCACGCGGCGTCGCGCGGCAGTTGCGTGTCGGTATCCAGGGTGATGACGTACCGGACCGATGCGAGAACGGATTGATCGCCGACGATCTCCGAAAAGGCCGTCTGCGCCTCGCCGCGCAACAACGCATTGAACTGTTCCAGCTTGCCGCGTTTGCGTTCGTATCCCATCCACACGCGCTCGTAGGGATTCCACAGTCGCGGCCGGTGAAACAGGTAAAAGATACACTGACAGTCTTCTTGATAGGTCGCGTTGAGCGCCTCGACGGCGGCGCGCGCGTAAGCAATCAACGCGTCATCCTCCGGCCGCGTTTGTTCGGCGGCGTCACTGAAATCTGTCAGCAAGGCGAAGAACAGATTGGGATCGCGATTGCCGAGATAGCGGATCTCCAGAGCTTCGAGAAGCGCGTCGATCTCTTGCGGGGTGTTCAGCAAGGTAGGCACCACCACCATGGTGCGGTGGCTGGCGGGAACACCTTGTGAAAAATCCAAGCGTGGCAACCCACGCGGCGGCAACAGCAGTGTCACCACTTGATTGACCAGCGAGACGATCAGCGCCGAGCAGGCAATTGTGCCGGCGATCGCAAACAATGCATAGCGCCAGTCACCCACCAGGCCGCTGGAGGTAGCCAGCACCAGCGCTGTCGACACCGCGGTAAACAACAGGATCGAGCCGAGGTAAAGGGATAGACTGAAATCCCGGCTCGCCCGGCTGATACGTGCGCGCAACGGCAAACAGCAGCCAACCGCACGTTCCAATTGCGACCTTCCGCGGTCAATCAGGAAATAGCCGACATGCGCGCTGCGGTCGTCCTTACCGGATTGCTCTGCCGCCGCCTGCGCAAGGACAATCGCCTCGCGTGCCACCGCCCATTCACTGAGCGCGCTGTCTCGGGCGATATTTTCTATAACATGCCGGTAGCGGTCGCGGGTTGTGAAGTCCTGGCCGGCATACATCCCCAACGGATCGTCACGCAATGTCAGTTCGACGACACTGAGCGACTCGAAATAATCCCGCCAATCCATTGCGCCGATAAACCGCAGACTGCCGATGCAGTTGGCGATGGAAATCTGATTGGCGGCGGCGGTTCGACTGGCGGCCTCCGACAACTGCGTTGCGGTCACCCCTTGTTCGAGCAGATTATGCTCGACCCAGGTTTGCACGAACGCCATCGCGGACCCCTGCGCCTGAAGTCTTGCGTAGAACTCCTCTACAAACGGTGCGGTCAGCGGCACATCGGCATTGGCAAATTCGGCCAGCAACTGGATCAGCTGTTTCGGTTCACGTTCGGCCGTCGCGAGCATGCGGTCGGCCCAGGTGATGGCCGCGTTGAGATCTTCGCGCCGACGCGCGATACGCAAACCGACACGGCGCAGGTTTTCCACCAGCGCCAGCTGCAACATGATCGGGAAGGCCCACAATTCGCCCATTTTCAAGGGCGCGACGGTCTGATAGGCGGCAACGAACTGAGTGGCATTGTCGCTGTCGACACGGCCATCCATGTGGGAGATCAACTCCAGCGCCAGATCGTAGATGCGGGGAAAACCGGCTGACGGTCCGTCCGCCAGGCGCGGCAACTGCCGGCTGTACCCGCGCGGCAAATGCCGGCGCACCAGTGTGATCTGCTGCTCGATGAGATAGAAATTGTCGAGCAGCCAGGCCTCCGCCGGAACGATGCGTTGTCCCGGCGTGGCGGCGGTGGTCACGACGTCATACGCTGCCAAAAGCACACGCGCGTTGTCCGTCAAGCGCGGCAGCAACCGGTCCGGCCCTTTACGCGGATCGATCCTGTGCTGCTCGGCCAGCGTGACCGCGTGACGCTTCAGTTGTTCGATGCTGAACAGCTCCGAGCGCAGCAATTCAGTATCCCGGTCGTCACGCAGCGCATTGCGCATACGCACCGAGAACCCGAACTCTTTGATGGCTATGACTTTCTCCTCGCACGATCTAACGCTGGCCGGCGCAGTACCGGTCGGGTGCCCGGCGTATTCTGAAAACAGATACTGCGCGCATACAAATCAACAGCCTGAGAGCTGTCGACCACCATCATCCTACGCTGTTTTGGCCTATCACCGAGGTTATCGATGAAAATATAGACGCTGCCTCAGAGGCTATGAACCTATAAACCGCATTTGCCACGGAATCACACGGAAAAAACACAGACAGGATCATAAGGGCACCTCTAAAAATTCAAT
>JBGSOE010000346.1:0-5032 GCA_041739295.1 Thiohalobacterales bacterium
CATCCTGGCCTTCTCCCGAAGGGAGAAGGGACGTATCTCTTCACATTAATAGAACATCCCATGCCTCTCATCAGAGACAGCAAGTTTGCACGCAAAGATTAACCATCTTGCTTCTCCCGCATAAGTATTCTGTCGGACAGCAGTGATTTCAAATTAAGGAACCTCTGATTAATTACTAAATCGTCATTCCGGCGCAGGCCGGAATCCATGTGATTCACGGCACTAGATTCCGGCCTGCGCCGGAATGACGAATTATTCAGAGTTTCCTTAAATATACTTCAAGTTTGAATCACATCTTCCAACAGCACCACGGCAAGTGCTGCAATACCTTCTTTGCGCCCGGTGAAACCCATCTGCTCGGTGGTGGTGGCCTTGATGTTGACCAGACTTGGACTCACTCGCAGATCTTCCGCAATCACCACACGCATCGCATCGCGATACGGTGCCAATTTGGGTGCCTGGGCGATGATGGTGAGATCGGCGTTGACGACCCGCAAGCTCTGTCCGATAAGCTTGACCACGACCTGCTTAAGCAGTTTACGACTGTCGATATCTTTGAATGTTGGATCGGAATCCGGGAAGTGCTGACCGATATCACCCAACCCAGCTGCGCCGAGCAATGCATCACAGAGCGCGTGCACCACAACATCGCCGTCGGAATGCGCCGCAAGGCTGTGCGTGTGTGGAATTTCCACCCCGCCCAACACCAGACGCCCACCTTCACGAAAGGCATGCGCATCGAAACCCTGTCCGATTCTCATAATCGCCCTTGCTGTGTCAGATAGAATTCGGCCAGCGCGAGATCGTCGGGCCGGGTAATCTTGATATTGTCGGCATGCCCCTCGATCAGCCGTGGCTGATGTCCGGCGTGCTCCAAGGCCGAGGCCTCATCGGTCACTGCCACACCCGCCGCTTGCGCCTTGAGCAGCGCGTCACGCAACAACCCTAAGCGAAACATCTGTGGTGTCAGCGCATGCCAGAGGCTATCGCGATCGAGTGTCATTGCACAACGCTGATCGGCATCCGCCTGTTTCATGGTATCGCGCACGGGTATCGCGAGCAGTCCACCCAACGGGTCGTCATACAGCTGTGAAATAAGATGCTGCAGATCAGACGCGCGCACGCAAGGTCGTGCGGCGTCGTGCACCAGGACCCAATCGTCGGGTGCCGCCCGTGCGCTGAGCAGCGTGAGTGCATTGGCCACCGAATCGGCACGCTCTGTCCCACCCGGCGCGGTCATCACAGAAGTCTGTAAGTTCAACCCCAGCAGCGGCCAGCGTGGATCATCCGCGGTAATTGCCACCACCATGCCCGCCAGCTCGTCTATCGTATCCAGGGCCATGAGGCTGTGTTCCAGAACCGTGCGCCCAGCGAGTGTCAGATATTGTTTGGGAATGTCCGCGCCCATACGTCGACCACTGCCGGCAGCCGGCACGATGGCCCAGAGACGTGGTGAAGTGGCGGGATGTGATGGCATGTGTTTTTTGTTGGGACTATAGATTAAAGGCTGGGGGCTGTTGTGGGCTAAGATTTTCTCTAGTCACTAGCCTCTAGCCCCTGACCCGAATGGCGCTCACTTAAGTCCAAAACCAAAAGAGATGGCCACGGAATCCACGGAAAAACACGGAAATAAGCCTTTCAGTGTGCTGCCGTGAATTCCGTGGCCAAATGTAACGCTACCAGGTCACCTGAGAAGCTAACTAAGTGCCATTCGTCCCTGATCCGAATGGCACTTACTTAAGGAACCTCTGATTAATTCGCTGAAGCGGCATCTGCCGCGTTGCGGCCAGGCTCAAAATACTCATTTACGTCGTGTAAACTCCGTTTTTTCGCCTGTCCGCGCCTTGCATCTGCCCGCTTGATCAAATTAATCAGAGGTTCCTTAAGGCCAAGTTCTCGTTTTCTCGTCATTCCGGCGCAGGCCGGAATCCAGGGGCTCACCCACAGATGCGGGTTCTGGATCCCGGCCTGCGCCGTGATGACGGCGTTTAAGGGCTTAAGTAAGTGCCTTCGTCCCTGATCCCATTTTATTTCGCCTCTGGATCAACGAGCTGATAGAAAACCTCATCTTCCTTGGTCATGCCCAGTTCGGAGCGTGCCCGTTCCTCGACAGCATCCAAACCCTGCTTGAGATCCTTCACTTCCGCTTCTAATGCAGCATTACGTTCGGCGAGATGCTCATTATCCAGCCGTTGCTCACCGACAGCCGTATGCAGGCGCCATACCTCAGCAAGGCTCCCTTCGCCCACCCACAGTTTGACCTGCAAACCGATGAAGAGCGCGATCAATATGACGATCAGCCAGCGCCGCATAATATGTATTGGTGTGCGCTTAAGAGTCTACTGAAAAAGCCGCCGAGGTGCGCATTACAACAGCGGGGAGCGAAGCTGCACGGGTGCCCCGTGCAATGCGCTCTTTCTTTGGGCCGGCCCCGCAATGTTATATCTGCGCGTTGCCAGCTACCCGTTCCCGCTCATGCGTTGTTATCCCCTAAGCGGATTCACAACAGGCCGTTAACCGTTGCCCTGCCCTCTTACAGATGACGGAAAGCCGCGCGACCGATATAGCTGGCATGATCGCGCAGCTGATCTTCAATACGCATCAGGCGGTTGTACTTGGCAACACGATCGGAACGCGACAGCGATCCGGTCTTGATCTGGGTCGCGGCGGTGCCAACCACGATGTCGGCAATCACGACGTCTTCGGTCTCGCCGGAACGGTGCGAGACAATCGAGCTATAGCCCGCGCCGGTTGCCAGTTTGATGGCTTCCAGAGTCTCGGTCAGTGTACCGATCTGGTTCACTTTGATGAGGATGGAATTGGCGATGCCCTTGTCGATACCTTCCTGCAGAATGGCCGGGTTGGTCACGAACAGGTCGTCGCCAACCAGCTGCACCTTGTCACCGAGTTTTTCAGACAGGATTTTCCAACCATCCCAATCGTCCTCGGCCATGCCGTCTTCGATGGTGATAATCGGGTACTTGTCGACCCAGGCACCCAGATAGTCCGCGAATTCGGCCGACGTGAACTCTTTGTTCTCGGAGGCCAGCACATACTTGCCGTCTTTGTAAAATTCGGAACTGGCAACATCGAGACCAAGATAGATATCTTCACCCGCTTTGAAGCCGGCCTTCTCGATCGCTTCTAGAATGACTTCGATGGCCGCCTCGTTGGACGACAGGTTGGGTGCAAAACCGCCTTCATCACCCACTGTAGTCGCAAGCTTGTGTCCGCTCAGCACCTTTTTCAGTGCGTGAAACACCTCGGCACCGTAGCGTACCGCTTCGCGGAAATTCTCAGCCCCCACCGGTAAGATCATGAATTCCTGCATGTCGACGCTGTTGTCCGCATGTGCGCCGCCGTTGATGATGTTCATCATCGGCACTGGCAGCTGGAACGGACCCGCACCGCCCAGCATGCGATACAGCGGTACCTGCTGTTCGCGCGCTGCAGCCTGCGCGGTGGCCAGCGACACAGCCAGAATGGCATTGGCGCCCAGGCGTGATTTGGTTGGCGTGCCGTCCATCTCGATCAGTTTGTGATCGATGTCGGCCTGCATACTCCCTTCCATACCCAGCAGAGCATCGCGAATTTCGCCGTTCACATTTTCGACGGCTTTGAGCACGCCCTTACCACCATAGCGCTTGCCATCACCATCACGCAGTTCCACTGCCTCGCGGGTGCCGGTTGAGGCCCCGGAAGGCACAGCGGCACGACCAACCGCGCCAGACTCAAGAACTACATCCGCCTCGACGGTGGGATTACCACGGGAATCCAAGATTTCACGTGCGCGGATATTGCTGATCTGAGACATCGTAACTCCATCTATTCAGTTGTTCTTTAAAAATATTCTTGGCCACGAAATCCACGGAACCCGCGAAAATTCACTATTGCAAAGATCAAAACGATTTCGTGGGTTTCGTGGGTTTCGTGGGTTTCGTGGCTAAATTTCGGTTCACCCCAGCAACTCCGACTCGGCGAAGCCGTGGCGCTTCACAGTCGCATCAAGTTCCTTGAGCGTCGCCAGCAACTGCGCCATGCGCGGCAACGGCCAGGCATTGGGGCCGTCGGACAGCGCCTTGCTCGGATCTGGATGCGTTTCCATAAACAGCCCTGCCACACCGGCCGCAACGGCCGCGCGAGCCAACACCGGGACAAATTCGCGCTGACCACCGGAGGTCGCACCCTGCCCGCCCGGCTGCTGCACCGAATGCGTCGCATCGAACACCACCGGACAACCGGTCGCGCGCATGATGGCTAGGCCACGCATATCCGACACCAGGGTGTTATAGCCGAAGGAGACACCACGTTCGCAAACCATGATCTGGTCATTGCCAACCGCGCGCGCCTTGTCGACCACGTTCTGCATATCCCAGGGCGCCAGGAACTGGCCCTTTTTGATATTCACCGGCTTGCCGGTACGCGCGACGTTCTGAATGAAGTTGGTCTGGCGACACAAAAAGGCCGGCGTCTGCAACACATCGACGACCGCAGCGACTTCGTTGAGCGGTGTATCTTCATGCACATCGGTCAGCACCGGCACGCCGATCTGGTCCTTCACCTTCTGCAGAATACGCAAGCCTGCTTCGAGACCAAGCCCACGAAAGGATTGCGTCGACGAGCGATTGGCCTTATCGAAGGAGGATTTATAGATAAAGGGAATACCCAGTTTGTCGGTCATTTCCTTGAGCAGCCCGGCAGTATCCAACGCCAACTGCTCAGACTCGATCACACAGGGCCCGGCGATCACAAAGATCGGCCGGTCGAGTCCTACATCAAAACCACAGAGTTTCATTGTCATCCAAATTCACTTCCATTGAACCGCAAGGGCATCGAGAAAATCTGTTCTAACCGCAAAGAAGCAAAGGCGCAGAGAGAACGCACGAAAAATCACTGCTGCACTTGTTAACTCGTTTTCCTTTGCGCCTCTGCGCCTTTGCGGTTCAAAATTCTTTCCTTGGCGTTCTTGGCGACTTGGCGGTTCAAAAAACAAATCACGCCTGCGCCGCCGCCGGCACCTGGCCGCCGCGCT
>JBGSOE010000362.1:0-14938 GCA_041739295.1 Thiohalobacterales bacterium
AGCATGGTCAGCAGTCGCCAGCGCTTTGTGGCCGGCTTGCGTTAGAACCAGTCGCTGATCGCCACACCGGCGCTGACACGGTTGGTGCGCGCATTGTAGTCGATTAAGCTTTCGCCGTAGCCATAGAAGTATTGCACATAGCCTTTCATCTTGCCGTACAGCGGGAAGCTGTAATCGAGTTCCACGGCGCCCTTGCTGTCCGAAGTCAGATTATTGCGCTCCATGAGTGTGACCACATGGCCGTTGCTGTGGTAGAAGAGGCGCAACTCGCCATAACCCATGTACTTGTAGATATCCGGGTTGTCGTCACCCTGGGTGTCCGGGCCGGTCTTCTCGTCCTCGGGGAGGCGATACCAGGGTTTGATGTTGAACGCCCAATTGTCCCGCTCGAACAAAACGCTGGCATAGATGCGATTCCAACTGCGCGACAGCGGATTCGAGCGGCCGTTGGATTGGTGGTCGAAGCCGGCTATCAGCAGGCTGTTCTTCCAGCCGAAGAGTTCCCAGTCGTTACTGTGCGCAAAAATGATTTCCGGCTCGTGATTGGTTTCGCGGAACGGCGCGGAGATGCCTTCGCTGTAGGCCTGTAAGTAGGACTGGTTGGTGTAGGCGAAATACACATCGGTGTTGCTGTTGAACAGGTTCCGCGCCAGCGGGAACTTGAAGCTGATCTGGAATTTGACTTCGTTCTTTTCCATCGCGTCCTGCTCGCCGGTGTTCACGAAGGGCGCAGTGTTCAAATTGCTGTTGTAGGCAATGGGCAGGAGGTAGTTGGGTTTGTGCGGGGTGATGACCCAGGGGTTCTCGTCCAGCGATTCTTCCAGGGCCAGACGCTGTTCCGCGCCAGTCGGTGCGTCCTCACTTAGCGCCGGAGCGGGCACAACGACCGGCACAGATGTGCCGGTGTTGGACACTTCATCCTGTTTCGCCATGCAACGCGCGCGTAGTTCGCCGACGGTGGCGCTGTTGTCGGCCTGCTGCAGGGCCTCCATGAGACATGACTCGAGACTGCTGCTTGCTGCGGCGGCTGCCGGTGCCATGTTCAGCAGTGGCCACGCGCCAATCAGAAGGGTCATCGCGGTCCGGAACGAAAGGGCGCATGTCTTCATTGAAGGTTGTCAAAGCATCGTAACTGGCAAACGACCAGCGCCGCAGCTGTGGGGTGACGTAGAGGGTGCATCGAGAATCCTTAATCTATAGTGCTTGTATCGTTCAGATAGAACGTGTGCACAGCTTGGCTGGATACCACGTGCCAGCTTAAATATCCTTCGGGGAGGATACCAACTATGGGTACATTACTCACGTAGGCACCCATTTTTAACTGCGGGATACCATTCCATTTAGCCAGGGACAGTGCGACATCCACTACAAGTTGTAATCCCCGGCCGGAATTCTACTAACGACGGCATGCCCATGTTGGATTATTTATTGCTCTTCCACATCACATTGCATTTTTCCTTGGCCGCAGCCCTGAGCAGTTCGATCAAAGGCAAGGCCCGATGCGACAGACTGACGGCCGCTTCACCGCCATCGTCTTCCCCATCTCTCATAGCTATCTCCGGTTCTGGCGATTTCTCGACGGCTACCTCCAGACGCACCAGCGCCGCCTAAACATCATCTGCAGCGAGAGCACTGGGTACCGTACCGCTGTGCCCCATCATCTTAAGCAGCCGGACTGCCACGTCACCGAACATTGTTATGTCCGCATAGACAGGACAGGAAAAAGTCACCAGCATAATCATTTCCTCTTTATTGAGTAGTTCACTTGAGGGGCTGGCTTTACCCCTCCAATACAGCAATTCGATTGCGCAGCGCTTCTACTTCCAACAACAAATCCAAAGCCAACCGGCGCTTTTAACGGCCCGCCCGTGTTCTCCACCGTCATGCCACATGCGAGACCATGCGTGGGCGTCAACGGAATGCAGCACACGCGACGCACATCCAGTTGCGCCAGCACTTCGATGATGTTCTGATTTTTCCCGCCCGCACGCAGCACCGAGTAGATCGGCGGCAGCTGTTCATCGAAGCGGACATCCACGTCGCTGCCACGCACCGAAACGTCCACGCCAAAATTCGCTTAACGGGTTTTGCTGGCCATTTCACGGTCAGGCTTCATAAGATAATGTCTTCTCTTCCTCCGACTAATTGGAGATCTTCGTCATTGTTGATGTTTCGCCAAGGACTCGAGGTGGTGTCGCTCATGTCTTTTTCGTTATGGATTTGGTTCTTTCGTCTGTTTCTCGGCGACGGTTGCGGAAGTACCCGGCAAGAGATTTTCCCCTTCCTTCAGCGGTTGTGCCTGCCGTGCCTGTTCCTCGATGACAGTGGCCTCGCTGTATAGACCGGCTTCCGCTTTCGTGGACACCACATCGAGTTCTTCATGCCGCGATTCAGCGGTGAACCGTTTCCCCTGTGCAGCGACGTGCGCCTCAGCCGGTTTCCCCTCGAACATGGTGACGGGGATACCTTGCGGGAAAACAACCTCTCTGGCCTCGTCGGGCATCGAGATGCCATGTTCCTGAAAGGCATGTTTCACCAGCCGGATCACCGAAGAACGAACTTTCAACAAACTATGTTCGCGACCGTTGATCCAAAAGTAGACGCGCAGATTGACTGTAGATGCCCCCAGACTGTCCGCCAACACTGCGGGCTCGGGATCGTTCAGAACGGCCGGGTGGCCCACCAATACCCCTCGTGCAATCTCCTGAGCCTTGTTGATCGCGTCGTCGTAGCCTATGCCGACGACAAAGTCCTCGCGTCGGTTGGCATTGGTAGTGAAGTTGCTGAGTGTGCTCTTGTAAACGCTGGCGTTCGGGATCTGCACGAGATTTCCATCGAGGGTCATCAAGATCGTGGTGCGCATATTCAGCTGCTGCACGTAGCCGGTCACGCCGGAAATCTCGACCAAGTCACCGGTCTCAAACGGTGGCTGCATACTGAGGAAGATGCTCGCCAGGAAATTTTCGGTGATGTCCCGGAATGCGATACCAACGATCAGGCCGATCAGACCGGTGCCGCCGACCAGCGTCAAAGCCAGTTGTGTCAGGCCGGAAACTCTCAGAATGAGATAGACGCCACAGATGACAACGAGTCCGCCCGCCGCACGCGCGATCACATTTTGCAGGAGTTTGGTCCGAATCCGTGGCCGCAGCAGCGCATGGACGCCTCGAGTTGTCAGCAGCGCACTGCCCACCGACAGAGCCAGAATGAGCAGTGCAACAACAAGGATAGGTAGCGTGCGGATGAAGTCGCGCCATAATAGGATCACGCCACTCCACACTTGGCGGAAATTCCAAACCGACTGCTGAGTCACCTGCAACCGGTTGGCCACGGCGACAACGTCCTGCGTATTGTGCGCCAGATCACCAGCCCATTTCTTCAGCTCATCGGACTCCACCTTGCCATTGAGAAAGACGACGCCTTCCTCGACCCGGACTTGTGGGTCGGTGAACCAGTCGGTGGCATCCAGAACACGCTGAAGTCGCATGCGGATTTCTTCATCATGCGCGATGGGTTTTACATCCACCTTTGCGGGTGCCAAGGAGAGCTCTTGTTTGGCGGGTGCGGTCAACTTCTGTGCTTCGCCGGCCTTTCCGACGGGTTCCTGCGCCATGACCGTCAATGTCAGCACGCAGCACACAAAACCTAGCAATACTGCCCTCAGAAACAGGTTATGACAACTGCGAGGCAATCGTTGCGCGGGAACACTCTCGCGCGGAACCGCTGGATCGCGGTTCCTGCTTCGGTACTTGCCGACCAAACTCTCAATGAAAGCGCCGAGCTCGAACCGCATCGCAGACGACCGTTGACCGGTAAATTCCGCCGCGCCACAAAAAAGCTTCGCCTTCCCGCCTTGCACTGTAACGACCACGCCGCAATTGGCTAAACGGGCTTTACGTGGCATTTCCCGGTTCGTTTTCACAACACTATGCCTTCTCTTCTCCTGCGCACAAAGCGGACTCAGATACGAGCGCTTCGCGCACGTGCATCAGCCGCCTTTCGATCCGCGCGCGATCATGGGTGGAATCGATGCTGCGATCGGCCAGCTCGGCAATCCACTGCACCTGTTCGTCGAGTGCTCGTAAATGGCTCGGGCTGACCGTGAGACTGGCGATAGTATCGATGGCGCCGAGCATACGCGCCATAATGGCGACATTGCCTGCGGCGCTATCCCGAATCTGATCGAACGCCTCAGCCAACAGACCCTCAAAAGTCGGAACGATGGCGATCACCCGCAGCGTTTCTCCCTCGTAACGATGCGATGGTGGGAATTGGCGACAAGCCAGCCGAGCCAGAATCGCTGTCAAGTAATCCACGCACATCACTGCCGTCGAGGTGTCATTGACACCGGGCGAAAGTGCCTTCAAGGCCATATCCACGATCTGTCTGATACCGAAAGCAGGGTCCTGATCAACCGTGCGATGGCGACCAATACTGTAAGCCCCATTCAGGGCATCAATCGTCTCTTGATCTGGCGGGTACGTCAGGGCGAGCGATGCCAACGCAGTATCTTGCACAACGAACGCGCCGATGCCGTGCTCCATCCGCACGATGGCCCTCCTGTCCCGCGCCAGGCGCAGGATGGCGTCATTATCTACGCTCTGTATGTAGCCGCTCACCTCCGTCGGCACCGCGTACCAACTCCTCTCATCCAGAGATGGAAGGGGCCGCTCGTTCTCTTCACCCTCAACTTTGTCCGGGCCGGGTTCGCGTTTTTCCGGGAACAACCGATCAATGGCCGCGTTGGTTTCATGCGCAACCGAGGCGATGATGCTGGAAGCCTGGATCGACGAGGCGATGTGATGAATAAAAAAAATGAGGACGGCTATGCCGCCAAACGCCAGAACAAAGGCGAAAAAGACCGCCAGGCTGGGCACGAATGGCGCATCGCCAGTGCGAATAGTGTGCAACACGATCAAACAATAGACGAAAATGCCGGCAAAGGTTCCCAGCGTGACCTGCGTGACACGGCTGCGCATGAAGTTGCGCAAGACGCGCGAGGTGTATTGGCTCGACGCCAGCGCCAATGCCAACAGGGTCATGGAAAACGTGATGCCCATAACGGACATCATCGAACCGGCAAGCGTAGACAACATATCGCGCGCGCCTTCCGCCCCGACCCCAAATATCCGTGGCCACTGGGCCAGCCATCGATCACCCCCGGCGTAGTCTGTTTGGATCAACACTATCGCGTAAACAATGCTGGCCAGGACGATCAGAAAAGGCAAAAACCAAAAGGTCGACCGCAAATCGTTCCACTGCTGTTTTAACCTATTCATGCGTCCACTTCCAATTCAGGATTTCCGGCATCTCTTCGCCGTGTTTTTTGATGCAGGCTTTCTGGTCGAGCAACTTGTCACGCAACAACTGTTTCGCATATGCCGCGCGTGAATCGAGACTCGATCGATGACGTCTACCAGCCGGCCAATAATCACATCAGCCAGCGCCTTTTCATCAAAATGCTGGAAAGATAAAACATCAGTGCCCCCAAAAGAAATAAATAGACCCAATCAAAAGTCATGTCCGCCAATCTGCCGTCTTCCAACAGTATAGCTTGAAGAGGCTTATACAATTGGTATGACGGCAACAAAGGCGCAACGGCAGTCAATTTTTGTGAGACATCGGACATCGCAGAAGGTAGCAAGTGCGGTAAATAAAAGATAACACCCAGCGTCCTGGCGCTGGCCTGATTGCGGCAGAGAAAACCCAGGAAAATACCGTAGGCGCTGAAACAAAAACTGCCCGCGAGGATAAAAGTGATATAGCCGAAAAGATGTACCGGGCCGAATTGACCCAACATATGAAGAAACAAGACGGCAGTGATGATCAGAACCATGCCCAGGATCAATTTGGCAATCAGCCACTGGACTTCGTGTATGGGAGTCTGGAGAAGAGCAATGAGCAGTTTTTTTTCTTTTTCCTCGGCAACTTGCGCCGGGAGAATAATGAAACCGATGAGCAAGACCAGCATCAATATCCAGGTAGGCAATGTCTCTCTTTGAACGCCGCCCCGATGTAGTGATGTTATACCGGTGATCCAATCCGGACCCGTCCCTTCCGCCGCTTTCTGCAATGCAGAAATATTCTGTATGATCGCAATGGTATGGATGGAATCTTTTTTCAAAACCAACAATACAAGGCTGCCGGTTGCGTCTTCATTACTGGTTAAAATCCCGTCTATCTGGTGTTCCTTCAATAGACGAATGCCATCCTTCTCATTTTTAACCCATGTCACTTCAACAAGATTTTCGGCTGCGCTGATGCTCCGGGTGATCTCGGGCGCATAAGTGTCGTGCTGGATCAGGCCGATTTTGACTTTGCTTGCTTCTGCGCTGATCCCGTCCACCAGGCTCAGGGAAACAAAGACGAACAGCGGAATAAACAGGATCAGAAAGAAAGTCTTGTTCTTGAATGCGATGGCCAGATCGTTGAATACGAGTACCAGAATATTTCTCATCATCATGCGTACAGCTTTTCATGGATTTCGGATCGAAAATATTCCTGGGGAGATCCATCGAAGATCAGGCTGCCTTCGTGCAGCACCATGATCCGCGTTGCAAGGCTTTTTATCTCTTCAGGTCGATGGGAAGTGAAAAGAATGGTTTTTTCGGCGTCATGCATCGTATTCAATAGGCGGTATATTTCCCTGGTCATCTCGAAGTCCAGGCCCGATGTGGGCTCATCCAGAATGAACAGCGGAGGATCCGCCAACAGTGCGCGACCGATGTTCACCCGTTGCTTCAAGCCTTTTGACAGCGCCTGCACCTTGCTTTTTCGAAACGGCAGCAGATTGAACTCGCCGAGAATCTCTTCCACCCGCGAAAAGGGGGTGCGGGAGAGCGCAGCGAAAAGTTTGAGGTTATATTCAACAGAGAAAAAGTCGAAAAGATTGGGCTCTTCCGGAATAAAACCCACTTTCCTGACAACAGCCGTCCTGTCTTTCAGATCGACCCCGTCAATCATGACGGTGCCACCGTCCGGAACAATCCAGTTTGCCAGGATTTTCAGAAGTGTGGATTTACCGGCCCCGTTATGACCGACAATCGCGATCAGCTCGCCTTTACTTACTTCAAAGCTGGTCGGTGCAAGCCCCCTTTTTTTATCATAGAGCTTTGCAAGATTCCGGATTTCGAGCTGCATAATGTTATCGCTCTATTTTTTAAGTACAAGTTAAAGCGTAACAGAACCAGATTTTACAGTCTGATGAAAAAGCCATTGTTGTCGATCCTGATGGATTGGCAGCAAATAATGCCCACAGCTAAACTGCGTCGCCCTTCAGAAACCCTCACATGGCTGGAAAACCAGCTCGCAGCCAGCGTGCTCTAAACCAGCTTGACGATTACGATCACCAGAATGATAACTATCAAAAGACCAATCATGACTAACTCCTTAATGTTGGTGCGGCTTGATAAAAATCCCAGAATTAAAATTCAACTCCATTCTCGGCGTTAATGTTCAGTTTGTACTTTTCAAGGTCTCATCACTGTATGCTACCGCACATAGCATCAAATATATTTGGCAGCCCGAAAACGGCCATTCGCAACCTGCTTCTACCAGCCGAAATGGCAATACAAGGTTTTCTATGCATTTCGCTTTCATAGACCTCTAGGCCAAGAAATTCCAGACCCTCGCAGCTCCGCGCGCGTCTCACGGACGCGTTTTCACTGATGCCGCCCGCGAACACAAGTGTGACCTGTCCACCCAACGCCGCGGCGTAGGCGCCATTCCATTTTTTACTTGGTAACAAAACAGCGGCCGCTTTAGCCGCCCGTACGTCTCGCGTTTCACGGGCAAGCAAGTCACGCATATCGGAACTGGTCACCGATACGCCAAACAGAGCGGACAGGGAATTGACCATTTCGCAGAATTGTTTCGCGCCCATTTTCAGAGCAATCTTCTCGTTTGTACTCGAGTCGTCAGCGCAGAACCTGATTCTCTGTCCAGCATTTGTCGAAATGCATGGCCTTTCACTGGCAACGACACGATCGGTCAGTTACGGTATAAATTGCCGTTCTCGATACGGACTCGGTCTCCGACGCGCAAGTCGCTAATACTTTGCTGGGTCATGGTTTGAGACCCGCCGTTATCAAGTCGCACCCGGATGTGATATACATCCTGCTGCTGTTGATTGCGCTTCTCGATCTCGTGACCCACCACTGCGCCACCGACCACACCGGCTACGGTCGCGACATCCTTGCCGGTGCCACCACCAACCTGATGTCCGAGTACACCGCCCACGACACCGCCGATAACCGTGCCAGCGCCTATACCACTCCCCGCTATCCCACCACTTTCCCCAGATGTCATCTCGATCGACTCGATCACGCCATACATTGTGCCGGAGTTGGAGGATGGGGATGATGACGACACGGGCTGATAACCGGTATTCGTGCAGGCACTCATCAGGGTTGCCACAGTAAACATGCTGACAATAATTATTTGACGTATTCTCATAAAGCCTCCTAAATCAATGGCTCAAGCCTAGTCGCAAAATAAATTGTCGTCTGTACGGTGTCGTACATAAGCAAAATCACCGATTGACGAATGCCCGCGTCATGCATCCAGACCCTGATTACAATGCGTGACTCAGAATCATAAAATAATCTATATGTACGCTTCCGCACATAGTCCCGAAAATGGCCTATAGTTATGTTGGGTATTAGCTCTTCTTAATCTTTCATAGCAGTTACGCGAGTATTACTGATCAGGGGCGTTCCCATGTTTGATTCGCATGACCCACGGCAAAACCGCCTTCTCGCCGCACTGCCCGCGGACGAATACGAATACCTGTCCCCCTATTTCGAACTGGTTCTGATGCCGCGCGGTGAGATCCTTTATGAGTCCAGCTGCCCGTTGCAGCATGTCTATTTCCCCACGACCGCCATCTTATCCCTGCTTTATGTCATGGAGGATGGCGCATCAACCGAAATCGCCGGGATCGGTAATGAGGGAATGCTCGGCGTCGCCGTCATCATGGGAGGCAACACCATGCCCAATCGGGCCATGGTGCTGTGCCCGGGCTCTGCCTATCGTCTGAAGTCGCGGTTGCTTATGAATGAATTCAATCGCGCCGGGGGGCGGTGTACTGGCGCGTTGCAACAAGTGTTGCTGCGTTACACCCAGGCACTGATTATGCAGATGTCCCAGACCGCCGCCTGTAATCGACATCATTCTATGGAGCAGCAGCTGTGTCGCTGGCTGCTGACATGTCTCGACCGTTCACCTTCGAATGAATTGAGTCTGACCCAGGAAATGATTGCCAGTGTGCTCGGAGTGCGTCGTGAGGGCATCACGGAGGTCGCCGGTAAATTGCAGCATGCCGGGCTGATTCATTACCGGCGCGGTCACATCACGGTGCTTGACCGTGCCGGACTCGAGAAACGTGCCTGCGAATGCTACCAAACCGTCAAAACGGAGTTCGATCGCCTACTCCCCGATGTGACTGCTACGGACGCCGTTGAGACGCCTCGTATACGGATATCCAACGCCCGCCTTGTTGGACGAGAGGCCCCCCAAACACACGGGCATATCGCACCAGCGTACTAAGTGAAGTGACGTGGATCAGGCGGCGCTACGCAGGAGCAGTCTGTCAGATCAAGTCGTGACTACTCAAGGAACCTCTGATTAATTCGCTGAAGCGGCGCTGGCCACGTTGGAAAGTGGCTCAAAATGCTCATCTACTCCGTGCAAACTCCGCTTTTTCGCCACTTCCCGCCTCGCCATCATCCGCTTGATCGGATTAATAGAAGTGCCCTTAAGTTTATCCACTATTGCGTCGACTTCTGGATAGCCTCACCGCCCTCCTCAACATCCTGACCGACACCGCGCACCGTGTTGCAACCTGCGAGCACGGCCAACGCGGCAAACGCAAGTAACATCCGGGAAATTGATTTTTTCATATCACACCTCCTGACTATAGTTCACGTGGGGCGATTACTCAGCCGCGTCATCCGGCCAATACAATGTTTCTCTCGTCGTGCGATTACCCGAGATATGTACCGTTTTGATGACTTGTCGATCATTACTGACAGCACTTATTTTGTATTGCCCGGGTGGCAATTGAACCAGCAGCATCGGCCCGTCGGCGACAGCATCCAAGACAAGTTTACCGCTCTTATCTTCTATCTTCACGTTGACATTGGCGAGGTAATCGCCTGTTTTTTGGATGGCAAAGGTCAACATAAGGGAATAATCCTTGGCCGCCGACTCCACCGCCTGCGTTTCATCTTGACCGACACCACCGGAGAGATAATTTACGCCTTTTTGCGTTTTGACCTCCGGGAGGCTATTAACATCGACATCACCACCGATTGCGGCGCTCAAGGGTGACAAACAGAGCACGAATACGGTCGCAACAACAAATTTCCGCGTGTTCATGGATTACTTCTCCTTACCTGTTATGACTCGGTCTACAGCACCGGTATCGACTCTGATGGGCTGTGAATCGATGCTTCTCAATAGCTGGTGCCAAATGAAGCGTCGGTGGTGTTTGCGGGTATGCGCAAGTTGGCGAGACGACTAGTGTCGGCTACTGAGCAGACCAACCACCAAGCCTACACCGGCGGCGACGCCGACGGCTGCCCACGGATGTTCGTGGACATACACGTCGGTGGCCTTGGCGGCCTCTTTGGTTTTTGCCAGCACTGCCGCCTGCTCATCCGCCATCTTGGCCTTCGCAGCCTTGATGGATTGTTCCGCCTTGGCGCGCACCGCGTCCAGTTCTTCGCTGCCCTGGTTGGCGGTCGCTTTCAGTAGCGCTTCCGCGTCCGCCACCACCGTTTTGAAGTCGGCGATCAGCTGTTCTTTAGTGACTTCATCGGGTACATTTTCCATACATTTCTCCGTTTATCGTTTTCTATAGTTTTCCCGTAGGGACTGCTTCTACTTGCGCACAAACAGCAGGACACCCCCCACCACCATCGCCCCCACGCCGGCCCAGATGGGGACATTGACTGTCTGCGTATCCTTGACGGTCAACTCCAGCGGACCCAGCTGAGCCTTCTGCGTGTCCTTGGTGTACGTGAAGCCGCCATACATCAAGCCCAAGCCGCCAGCCACGATCAACACGATTGCCAGTATTCTGACTGCGTCCATTTCATCCTCTCCGGTAGATATATATATGCCTCTGCACCGATGACGACGGCGCACGACTGGAAATCCGGCCACCACCACCGGATCGCGCTACCCTCCACCTCGCTGCATGGAGATATTCAGGATCGCTATACGACGCGTCGGCCCTGAATGACACGCAGCAAAATCACCACGATCGCGATGACCAAGAGCAGGTGAATCAACCCACCCATGGTATACGAGGAAACCAATCCAAGAATCCAGAGGATAATCAAGATTACCGCAATAGTTTCAAGCATTTTTGCTACTCCTTATAGGCTAAGCCGCGCAACGACTATTTCTTCTCTTCGCCTTTGGCCGTGTCCTGAATACTCTCGCCGGCGTTTTCGATCTGCTCACCGGCCTTCTGTGTCGCCTGGTCGACTGCCTTGCCGGCCTCCTCTGCCGGGCCTTCCTTTCCCTCGCAACCGGATAGCGCTATAAGCAATGCACTCATGATCAAGGCTGTGCTGACGGTTCTGGCTAGTTTCATGATGTATATCTCCTGGTTAATCTACTTACCCGGAAGTAAGCGTAACGGTGTCGGTTACGTTCGCTGCGGGATCTTGGCTATGATCGGCGGTGACGCACCTGCCGTAAGGGTCCAGTGCATCGCCGCTTGCTGATCATTTATCTGTGTCGACTTCATGGCCGATAATGCCGCCAACGGCGGCTCCGCCGACGGTTCCAGTCGTGCTGCCGCCCGTAAGAACGGCACCGCCCACGGCACCGACTCCCGCGCCGATGGCAGTGTTCTTATCCTGCGTCGACATGCCGGAACACCCAGCCAAGCTGAGCAGCAACGCTGCGACAACTGCACTGAGCTTGAATCTCTGTATCGTTTTCATGTGATTGCCTCTTTTTGAAACATTGTTATATCGGTATTGCGTACATCGTCGATGTTTGGCTTACGACTCGCCTGCAAATGTAATCACGCTAAACCGCCTTCGATGAATCAAGGGTATGGTGAACGCCTTCCAGCGTCTGTCTGCTAACGCACATAGCCGGCAACAAGTCGAAGTGCCAGCCAGCGAAAAACGTTCACGAATCCATGTCGAATCTCCCGTCATCGATGTAAGTACGTGAACGTGGCTGATACTTTGGAAGGCATTCATGTCCGATGAACATGCTCCCGCCAGAATCACCTTCTCGATACCCTGCCGGCAGAGGAATACGCGCGTCCGCTCCTGGAAGTGCTCGTAGCGTAGATCCAAATTTGTCGAGTGCTCTCGCACTCGATGTCAATGTGAGTACATCACACTGCCTGGAAGACAGGCGCCTTATGTACGCTACCGCCCAGACAAGCGCCGGTTTTCACGCCACTATGTGAAAAATACATCCCGGGGAACCATGCGCCTCCTGATCCGTTTCCAATATCGGGAATATTCGCCATCACACCGCATGCCGGGTTTATTGCTGATGCCAGGAGAGTTCCTGTGCCACTGACCAAGCCAACGCCTGCTGCGAATCGACTGCTTGCGGCCTTGCCGCGCAAGGATCGTCAGCGGCTTCTGGCGAGCTGCAAACCGGTCGAACTCGTCTTTGCCGAGGTTCTTGCCAAGCCCGGTGCGCGCATTCGCCACGTCTACTTTCCCACGGGAAGTATCATTTCCCTGGTAACGCCGACCACAGAAAGTCGCGCCAGCCTCGAGGTGGGGTTGGTAGGCGACGAAGGCATGCTCGGGATCTCCCTCATCCTTGGAGTTGATGCGTCGCCACTACATGCCGTGGTGCAGGGCGCAGGCTCGGCGCTGCGTATAGGCATCGCCCCGTTCACCCGCGAACTCGAACTAAGCTCTGCGCTGCAACGGGAATTGAAGCGCTACCTCTATGTGATGATGGAGCAAGTCGCACAAACAGCTGCCTGCTCCCACTACCATGTGGTTGAAGAACGCCTTGCCCGTTGGCTCCTGATGACTCACGACCGGGCGCATTCGGATGCGATTCATATCACGCACGAGTTTCTGGCATACATGCTGGGTGTACGCCGCGTCGGTATCACCAAGGCTGCCAGTTCACTACAAAAGCGCAAGTTGATCAGCTATAGCCGTGGCGATATCACGGTTCTCAACCGCGACGGTCTGGAAGCCGCATCCTGCGGGTGTTACGCGGCCGACAAGGCGAACTACACGATGATAATGGGTTTACCTGCCTCCCGTTGATGGCACGCCCCTTCCAGAGCCAACACACGAGAATTAATAAGGTCCCCACATGGGGGGCTTATTAATATGGGTCTACGCGGATTCGTGTAGGTGAATAGGCATCCAGAACGGCTCGCACACCTTTGGTAACCGGCCTCACCGAGTGATCCCGTATTCAGCCGTGGGAAGACGATCATGTAGCCCGGATGCAGCGCAGCGTAATCCGGGGATGCACTGCTGTGACCGGGGCGATCACGATATCGTGCATCGCCTCCCCAGGCGTATTTCCCGGATTACGCTACGCTGCATCCGGGCTACGATGGCGACGCCGACCCCGGTCCTACCGACCGATGTCCGGTCTTGTGAGGCTTCGTCGTGTCCGCCGTGGAGATACTCCGAACGTTGTCTGCTTACCCACACGAATCCGCGTTGAGCCATTAATATAAGAGTCACGCTCAGCCCTGGCGCCGGGGCCATTGCTTACGTACCATGCTGAATAATTCCCAGACGGTGAACAATTGGCCGGCCCAGAGCAATCGTTTTGCTCTGGTCGTGCGAAATAGCAGCGTCGCTCCCGCCACTGCCAGTACCGGGTGTGTGCGCAACGCTCGGCCTACGGCAAATCCCCTGTCCACCCAGCGCAAACTATTTTGCAGATGCGCAACAGTATAGGAGACTTCGCTGCGTTGAGCCGCCGCCCGCGACACCAGCCATTCGCGGCGCAAGCGCAAATAGTCCTTTCTCGCACTCATGATCTGGAGACCAGCCGATCACGGTCCTTGCCAAGTTCCGACAAGGTAGCGGAAAACAACCGCGGGCGGGTCTTGAGCTTGTGTCGCGCCACCAAGGCAGTGCCGGTACCGATAGCCAGATAGAACACCGCGAAGGCAGCCAGCACTGACAGCCGGTGGGTATCCCAGAACGCCAGTACGACGAACAAGGTTGCCAGCAGCAGGCCCAGTCCTAAAAAGAACAACGACACCCGCTCGTAGAGGAGCAGCTCTTTGACTCGAAGCCCCTCCTCTTCCAGTTCCGTGGCAAGGATATCGGCCCGGGTATGCAGTATCTCGGCAGAAGTCGCCAGTAGCCTCTGCAGCGAGGCCCACAGCCCTGTCTCCCGGGTGGACGCCGATTCCACAACAGTGTCGTCGCCTGCCACGTGCTTAACGCCGACCGCTCAACATCCCGAACAGCAAGCCAACGCCTGCGGCGATCGCTACGGCCTTCCAGGGATTTTCATGCACGAGCTGATCTGTCGCCTTGGCCGCTGCCTTGGTTTGTATGATGAGATCGTTTTCCATCACCTGCAGCTTGCGACGCGCCTCGCGCAGATTGGCTGCGGCCCGTTCGCGCACTTCACCGACCTTGCCGCTGGTTTCGTTCGCGGTAACTTTGAGTAATTCCTCCGCGTCGCTGATGACCTTCTTGAAATCCTCGATCAGTTGATCACGTACCTCTTGTGTTTCAGTAGTCATACCGTACTCCTTATGAGTTACTACGTAAGTTAAAATACTTCTAAGGAACCTCTGATTAATTCGCTGAAGCGGCATCTGCCGCGTTGCGGCCGGGCTCAAAATACTCATTTACGCCGTGCAAACTCCGTTTTTTACTCAGTGCTACGCACCTCGCCCTCCGGGCCGGCTAGCGCCGTTCTCTCCGCTTCGCTTCGAGTCACCCACCCGCGCCTT
>JBGSOE010000379.1:0-5914 GCA_041739295.1 Thiohalobacterales bacterium
ATGCTGTTTATAGGTTTAACGTTTGTAAATGGTTTCCTAACGCCGTAAACGGAGAGTCCCCTCTCCCCTCGCGGGAGAGGGGACTTCCTTTTAACCTAAAAAAATCATTTTCAGCCACGGAAACACACGGAAGACACAGAAACACGGTACCTTCCTGGAGCGACTATTCATCACCTTGCGGCTGATGGCGGTGCTGGCGTGAGGCTTATGATCTGGTCCGTGTTTTTCCGTGTGATTCCGTGGCAAATGCGGTTTATAGGATGATAACTTTCCCCAATCGTTATTCCGGCGCAGGCCATGATCCAGTGATCGCCTGAATTTGAACAAGTGGATTCCGGCCTGCGCCGGAATGACGACCAGCCATTGAATCCGAACTCATTGGTGGTCTTGGCGTCTGGACGGTTGCTTGCGTCGGTAGCGCGGGATGCGGCACAGGCTATAATCAGCGCCGTCACAATCCCACGCGGACCCATGCATGAGTAATCAGTACAAATCCATCCTGATCACCGGTTGCTCGAGCGGCATCGGCTATTACACGGCGCGCGGCCTTAAAGCGCGCGGTTACCGCGTGTTTGCCACCGCACGCAAACAGGACGATGTGGAGCGCCTGCGCGCCCAAGGGTTGGAAAGCCTGCGGTTGGATCTGGATAGTTCGGAATCAATACAAGCAGCATTAGAAGAAATACTGGATCTCACTGCCGGCCGGCTCTACGGCCTGTTCAACAACGGCGGCTATGGCCAGCCGGGTGCGGTGGAAGATTTATCACGCGACATGTTGCGCGCTCAGTTTGAAACTAATGTATTCGGCAGCATCGAACTCACCAACGCCGTCATCCCCATCATGCGCCGCCAGGGATATGGCCGGATCATCCAAAACAGTTCGGTGCTTGGGCTGGTCGCGCTGCCCTATCGCGGCGCCTATAACGCCAGCAAATACGCCCTGGAAGGTTTCTACGATACCTTGCGACTGGAACTGGCCGGCACTGGCATTCAAGTGTCATTGATCGAACCTGGCCCGATTGAGAGTCGCTTCCGCGCGAATGCCTATGCCGTCTATCAACGCACTATCGACGTCGAACACAGCCGGCATCACAACACCTACCGCGCCATGGAGCAGCGCCTCATCAAAAAAGGCTCCGCCGCGCCGTTCACCCTCGGACCCGAGGCAGTGCTGGTAAAACTGCTGCATGCCTTGGAAAACTCCCGCGCCCGCGCGCACTACTACGTCACGCTACCGACCTGGCTATTCGGCATGCTCAAAAGGATTCTACCGACTCGCGGCATGGATTGGGTAATGCAACGGGTGTCACGCGGCGAGAATCGCTGAAAACATCATGCAGGTGAATTCAGCAACCAGGTTAGTCGACTGGATGCAATTCAACATATCAGACGCGCCAACCTAAAAAATCATTTCAGCCACGGAAACACACAGAAGACGCTGAAACACAGTGCCTTCCTGGAGCGACTATTCACCACCTTGCGGGTGATGGCGGTGCCGGCGTGTAGCTTATGATCTGGTCCGGGTTTTTCCGTGTGATTCCGTGGCAAATGCGGTTTATAGGATAAATGCTTGGCGTTGGCAGGATCTGCGCTACGCTTTTTATAATAGTGGTAGCCGCCGAAGCCGGCTTGTGCCGTACGATGGTTATGGCCCTTTGACCTCATTTCCGTAGTTCCAGAACCGCTCCATGGCGAGATAGGTATATGAGGCCGACCATCCAATTAGCAGCAGGCCGTTCAGTGCCTCAACGCCGGCCAGCAGGCGCACCGGACCCACAGGCGTCAAATCACCGAAACCGAGCGAGGTATAGGTCTCAGCGGAGAAATAAAGACAGTTCATGAGTGAAAAACCGGCAGTGCCTGTCAGGCTCCCCACACCGAAGTATTGGACCAATACGAACAATGCACCACCGTAGTTGGCTATCTCTAGCGCATGGGCCACGAATGCCGTAAATATTACAACCAATAACTTAGTACGATTGGGAATACGCAACGCGGGTAGCCGGGCACTCAGCAAACGCAGCGCCTCATAGTGAATGACTGTCGTTAGTGCGATCAGCAATCCACAGGCCATCATCACAAGAAACATATGCAGAACCTATTTCAATACCTTGCAATATAACGCGCAAACCAAGGTCTGTTGCCGACTAATCGACATGCGCACATGCCTGGGTGAACATGGTCGCGGACAACAGCTATGATGTGTTGAGCCCGGGTAATCCGGCAGCTATTCCCCAACGTCAATGACCGGCATCATCAGCGTATTGCGCCAGAGCGACGTTAGCGCTCTCTTCTAAGGAAGTTCTGATTAATCTGTCATTCCGGCATGTGCCGGAATGACGAGCACCAATTATTGAGCATTACATGATGGTGTGACATAGATATGCTCGACTTGAGAACTTCGCCACCCTCTCCCCAACCCTCTCCCCAACCCTCTCCCCAACCCTCTCCCCAACCCTCTCCTCCCCCGGCGGAAGAGGGTTGGGGAGAGGTGACCGAATTGGAGCACCATGACTTATAAAAGTTTCACCACTTTGGAAGAATAAACCACCCAATCTCCCTCAAACTCTACTCCAACACCAACGGCTTCACCGGCGCTTCCATCAAACTGTCATCGTTGTGCCAGTCGTAGCTTGGATCGTCGATGAACAGCTCGACTTCGTTACCGTCGGGATCATGCAGATAAAGGCTCTGGCTGACGGTGTGATCGGACATGCCGTCAATGGGATAGCCCGCCAGAGTGCAACGGTCACGCGCGGCGCGTAGATCCGCGAGGCTTTCGCCGACTTTCCAGGCGACGTGATAGAGGCCGAGGCGACGCCCGGTGAGTGGGCCGGGGGCGTCACCGACCTGGATGAGCAGGAGTTCGTGATGGCTGCGCCCACCCGACAGCAGGGCGGCGCGGTTATTGAAGATGTGACCCTTAACACTCAGCCCAACGACGTCGGTATAGAAAGCGGCCGAGCGTGTCAGGTCACGTACGTAGAAAACGACATGGGCCAGTTCGGGCATTACACACTCCTTTGCATTGATGCGGCGCGATACGGGTCAGAACACAGTTCCCGCTAATATTAGCCGGAATTGCGTTCCGACCCCCCGTCGTCCATCGGCCCCCCATCGTCGCCAGTCGTCACTTAACCTTCGCGATGCCCGGCGGACTCCAAGTACCTGCACCGGCTGGCAGTACCGAAGGTGCTTCCGTCTTCGGCCAATAGAGGCGCATGACAAGGTAGATCGTGTCGTTTGGCGCCGGCAGCCAATTTGCCTCCAATTCCTTCCCAGGTGAATCCTTCTGGATGTAAATCGTCAACGAACCATCTTCGTTCTTCACCATGTCGGGCAACATGGGCGAATTGATGAGGTAGCGGTTGATCGGATTTTCGATCAGAAGCTGGGTCTTGCCGTCGTACATGGTCACCGACCAGAAGGCGTTCACAGGGGGCAGCTGGCCTGCAGGAAAAGTCAGCGTGTAGTTGTGTTTACTGCCATCGAGTTCTTCGCCTGTCGCATCCGTGCGGGCCATCGGATACATAGCCTCGGCGCCATCGTTGCCATAGATGCCACCCTTGGCAGCGGCGGCACGCTTCAACCAATCACCCTTATAGAACGCGCTGTCGCCAAACAGTGAACCGATTTTCCAGCCGTTGATATTTTTCATACCATCGGCCAGATATTTATCCACTTTGTCGTCGCCCTCTTTCATCGCCAGCAAGACGGCAGCTTTATGTTCCAGCGAGAGATCCTTGAACGCGAAGGTCTTGCCAGGGCCGATGCCGATACTGGCGAGCCTCGCACGGATACTCTGATCCTCCGTCGTCACCGGCACGAATTCGAGTGCAGCATCGAGATACTCGTAAAAATTCGCCTTGATCCCTGCCGTCGTGGCCGGTATGAAATCGATTGTCGGCGCAGCGGGCGGCGCGGGTTGATTCAGGAACGCGGACAGCGATTGTGTCTTGTAGCCCTCCTGTACCTTCACCACATTGGGCATGTCATCTGCGTTGAAGAGCTGGGTGCGGAAAATACTGAGTGCGAATGGCGTCGTCGAGTGGAAGACCTGCTTAATTCCTACAGGCATCTCGCCTTTCCAGTCGGGGCCGACCACGAGATAGTCACCCGCTTCGTTGCCCGTTGCGCGGCTGCCGATGTAGCCGTAATTGTAGGTATTGCCGTCTGTCAACTGCACCGAGTAGTAGCGTTCTTTTGCCACCGCCGGCACTGAGATCACCATCGGTTCCGCGCGCAGGTCCAACCAGAGCATCGAATATGGCGTGTCACTATTGGGTGTAACGACCGCTGTGTCCTTGTAGGTGAAAACACGAGCTTCGTTGTACATGGAGTTGAATGGCCCCTTGTATTGCCCCGAATTTTTGTCAATGACGAACTCATTCATGACTGCATAGTTCATCACAATCGGCAGGCCGTAGATGAAT
The DNA here is from genome assembly GCA_041739295.1 of Thiohalobacterales bacterium. Lineage (GTDB taxonomy): Bacteria > Pseudomonadota > Gammaproteobacteria > Thiohalobacterales > Thiohalobacteraceae > JAHJQQ01. The sequence goes on from JBGSOE010000379.1 coordinate 4,434, forward strand.
GCCTCCTCGGCGATGGCCCTGGTCTCAGCGATGCTGGGTACAGCGATGTCTGCCTTCTTTTCGGCCTGTTCAGTAGCGGTGATGGCATCGTCCTTCTTGTCACAGCCAGGCAGCAACGTTACAGCGATAAGGGTGCAGAGAGCACCGATAGTCAGTATCCGATGTGGTCTGTTCATGCATATTTCTCCTGGTTGACTCGCTTTGGATCTCAGAGCCGGCACACCCGACCCACATTAAACGACTTGGCCGGCACACCAACCCGATGACCATGCCCATTGGAAGTTATAGCCACCCAGCCACCCGGTGACATCTACCACTTCACCGATAAAGTACAGGCCTGCGACTTTACTGGATTCCATAGTTTTAGAGGATAACTCATTACAGTCAACGCCACCGAGGGTTACTTCCGCGGTGCGATAACCTTCAGTGCCGTTGGGTTTAATCCGCCAATGCTGCAGATGCTGCGCAATCTCATTGAAGTCAGCGTGTGAAATTTCCTGCAGAGGCTTTTCCAGAAGCTCTTTCCCTAATCGCTCGACCCCCAACAAGATGGCTATAAGTCGTTTAGGTAGAAGATCAGCCAATACTGTTTTCAGTTGCGTGCGGGGCTGCGTGGTTTGTCGGGACCTTAGATAATCTACAACATCGAGGTCTGGCAACAGATTAATGTCAATGGCCTCACCCGCCTGCCAGTAGGAAGAGATCTGTAGAATGGCTGGGCCACTCAAACCCCGATGCGTGAATAGAATATTTTCTTTGAACTGAACGCGCTCATTGCTCACCAGACTATGAACAGCGATACCGGAGAGTGGCGAAAACAGGTCTTTGTCGTGCGGCTGCAAGGTAAACGGCACCAGCCCCGCAGCCGTTTGCCAAACATGATGGCCAAACTGTTCAGCGACTTTATAACCTAATGGACTGCCGCACATCTTGGGGATGGATAGACCGCCCGTGGCAATCACCAATGAGCTAGTCTGGAATGCTCCAAGCGATGTGATTACAACAAAATAACCAACGCTGGCGCCATCGGCTTCAATCCTTTCAAATGACTCTATGTCGCAATCAAGACGCAGCTTAACATCCACTTTATTACACTCGGACAGCAACATAGCAAGGATGTCTTTTGCACTGTCATCACAGAATAACTTACCCAGGTCACGCTCATGGTAGGGGATCTTGTATTCATTGACCTTGGCAATGAAATCCCACTGCGTGTAACGGCTTAAAGCCGATTTACAGAAATGCGGATTGTGTGAAATGAAATTATCGGCACTGACATCCAGATTAGTGAAATTACAACGCCCACCACCCGACATCAGAATCTTCTTGCCCGGTTTATTGGCATGATCCAGTACAGTGACTTTCCGCCCGCGCTTGCCAGCCTCGATTGCACACATCAAACCTGCTGCACCGGCACCTATAATCAGGACGTCTGTTTTATACATCTACTAGGCATGCCTCTAAGGAACCTCTGATTAATT
>JBGSOE010000383.1:0-19718 GCA_041739295.1 Thiohalobacterales bacterium
GCCGAGGCGACAACGATATCGGTGTCCGCACCTTGACCGTTGACGATTCGTCCACCCTTCTCCAGACGCACGGTAACTTCACCCTGCGCATCCGTCCCGCTGGTGATGTTGTTCACTGAATACAGCTGAAGCTCGGTTCCACTGTTGACGATGCTCTCGATGGCGCGGAAGGATGCATCCACCGGCCCGCTGCCCAACGCACCTGCCTGATGTTCTTCACCATCTATCGACAAGGTTATATTTGCGGAAGGCGTTTCGCCTGTTTCGGAACAGACGCGTAACGCAATCAACTTGAAGCGCTCATTCTCGGCAGCGAGATTACTCTCACTGACCAGCGCCTGGAGATCCTCGTCATAGATATCGTGCTTCTTATCGGCCAGCTCTTTGAAGCGCGTAAAGGCCTCATTAAGGCCCTCCTCGGAATCGAACTCGATACCGAGTTCAGTCAGGCGACTACGAAAGGCATTACGGCCTGAATGTTTTCCCAACACCATCTTGTTGGTACTCAAGCCAACATCCTGCGCACGCATGATTTCGTACGTCTCGCGACTCTTGAGCACGCCATCCTGATGAATGCCGGATTCATGCGCAAAGGCGTTGGCACCGACGATGGCCTTGTTCGGCTGTACCGGAAAACCCGTAACGCTGGAGACCAGGCGCGAGCAGGTCATGATCTGGGTGGTATCCAGCGTCGTGTCGCAGGTGAACAGATCGCGACGGGTACGCACCGCCATCACGATCTCTTCAAGGGCCGCATTGCCGGCGCGTTCGCCAAGACCATTGATGGTGCATTCCACCTGACGCGCGCCATTGAGCACTGCGGACAAGGAATTGGCCACGGCCAGACCGAGATCGTTATGGCAATGCACCGAGAACACCGCCTTGTCGGAATTGGGGACGCGCTCAATCAATTGCCGGATCAACTCACCGAACTGCTGCGGCAGGTTATAGCCGACAGTATCGGGAATGTTCACTGTCGTGGCACCAGCGTCAATAACAGCTTCAAGTACCCGACACAGAAAATCGAGTTCGGAACGCCCTGCATCCTCGGGCGAGAATTCGACATTGTCCGTGTACTGCCGGGCACGTTTAACCGCACGTACTGCCTGTTCGACAACTTGATCTGGCTCCATCCGCAACTTCATCTTCATGTGGATAGGTGACGTCGCAATGAAGGTGTGGATGCGCGCGCTCTTGGCATGCTTGAGCGCTTCACCGGCGCGATCGATATCCTTGTCCAGGGCGCGCGCCAAGCCACAGACCGTGCTGTCACGCACCACACGGGCCACGGCTTCGACGGCCTCGAAATCGCCCTGACTGGCGATGGGGAAACCCGCCTCGATCACATCCACGCGCATACGCTCCAGCGCCTTGGCGATGCGGATCTTCTCATCCTTGGTCATGGACGCGCCGGGGCTCTGCTCGCCGTCACGCAAGGTGGTATCGAAAATAATAAGTTTGTCTGGGTTACTCATGAATCTCTCTCCACGGGGTCCGACCACCGGCATTGGCCGCGATTACCCGCCTGGCGCGTCAATATAACAGAGCATTCGCCGGTCTGCGCGCCGGGCGTAGGGAATATGTTAGGTAAATCAAGGGGGGAGGGTTCGCTGCCTAGGGCAGCAGCAGACGCAGGGACAGCGCAACGACAAGCGTCTGCTGAAAGGTAGGACCTGTGAAGAATGCCTGCGTCATGGGGAAAAGAGGCTAAACCGCTATGTGGATTTAAGTGCTATTGACTATAAACCAGAAGGCGCCGCTCTGCCAAGTGGCAAGACGGCGCCCAATATGAAGAATGGTGAATCAGCGAGCGGTTGGCTGGATGGATGACCCCTGAAGCGTCGTATTAAACACATCTGCGGCTTGGATGCCGTTGGTGTCGACGACCTCGTAGCCACCGATGGCGTTGTTGCCGGCATTGACGAATCCGCCTTTGACTTCACCCGAGACAATATTGCCACTGAAACCATTCGCATTCGAGACAAATCCGGAATTCACTACATCGCCGGATGCAGCAAAGGAGATATCTGCATCGAACTGACCCGACCAGGTAGCGTTACCAAAATTAATATCCAGTCGAACAGCTCCTTCGTTACCGTTGGTGGTGCCCATAGTTATGCCCTGGTAAACCGCGGTCATATCGCCACCAAGGCCGCTGATTAGACTCTGCATCTCGTCGGCGTTTGCCGTGATACCCCAAACGAATTCGCCACCATCGACGATGATGTTTTCGCTATCACCAGAGTTTGTATTTCGCCATAAACCCTGAACCAATGCGGCCTGGGGATTGCGCGCCTGGATTTGACCGCGCAAAACTACGGGACTGCCCCGCAAAGTATTTACTGCGCCGGGTACTGCGCTAGTTTGAATCGACGCAGGCACAGTAGCGGACTGGATTTCATTCACGGAGCCAGGATCAACAACATAGGCAACCGTTCCCGCATCTTCATCCAGTGTCAGCTCAAACGGCACCACATCGCTGGATTCAGGCTTGGTCCGCTGGGACGCATCATAGGGATGATCAACACGCGCAAATCCGCAAGGCGCACCAGCTTCACAGGGACTCGTAGCAACCGGAGGCTCCGGGGGTACGGGCGGTTCCGGAGTATCCGTGAAAAGTGGCGTCGGACAATTCTCGGACGATTCGCAGCTTCCCAGATTGTCGGTACCGGCCGGCGCGTACGCGATAACCTCCTCGACACCCGCGGCAGGCGCGAGTACGGCCCAGCGACCCCACTGATAGACGGAATCATCGTCGCCTGTCTTAGCCACTGCAGTTGTCCAGGCGCCCATGACCAGAGCCGATGAGATGCCAATTGCGATCAATGACTTTTTGACTTCCATGATTGAAGAAACCCTCCGCCGCTTATTCAAGATAGGTGCATAATTCTGAGCACCAGAATTATTGATATCCCAGGTTCAGCAATAGTTATGCCACGACCTGGAAAAACCAAATAATTCATATATAAAACATGACCTTATATGGCAAGATCGGGCATCAGAACAAACTGCGCCGAGATCAATATGTAATATTCTTCGACGCATTTACCCTTTGCCCATCACGCCAAATACCGACTTTAGCTGTAAAACCAGTATATTTACTTGATCAACACGCCTGACTGTTTACGAAAGATCGTTAAGTATTCCGACTAACGGTCTATAACACGCTGTTAGTAATAACTAAATAATCCTGCCAAAATCAAACCTGGATTGCTTCGCCAGGCTCATGTCTGATCAGTACACCCGCCCCAGATTCACCATGACCTGGCGTCTATCGTAAGAATAGATGGAAATATTGGAGTCGTTGTTGGTGTACTGGAAACTACCATCCAACATCCACTTATCCAGATGGCCACCCCGGAAATCATGATGGAAGCCGGCCACAACACGCTTCTCTTGCTCATCACGAGGAACACCAAAGCTTGGCTCATTGGCATCGTAATTAACGTCGCGGTAATTCGCACGCCCGTAGACGGTACCACCCGGCCAGGTTTTAACGATCAAACCTGCCAGCAGTTCATAGCCGTCATACCCGTATTGATCGTCATCGGCCGAAAAGTCCACGGCGTGGGCGCCTACCTGTGCAGCCACTTTACGCTGATTCATATACTTCCCTACCGATAGACCCGACGCGCGGTAAATACCTTCGCGACCGCTATCCACGCTCTGGTCGTAGCGACGATCCGTGAAGGTCGCGTCCCAGGTAACCTCACCGTTATTGAATTGCCAGGTCACGGCCGGATACAGCGAGTTGAACCACGCCAGATCCTCACCACCCAGCAAAATGCGATCAACATTCAACGCCAGGTTTGCACGCCAGTGACGCAACACCACCAACGCCGGCCCAGTACTGGCCGACAACACTGTTATATTAAAATCCTTCTCACTATTGTAGGAGCGCTGGTAGACACTGGCTTGGCTCTGCCACAGGAATCCAGCGGTACGCTCACCGAAGAGATAGGTCCTGCCGGGCTGAAGTGTGTGCGCGATACCGGCGGTCATCACCAGCGCATTATCGCTCTGCGCAGTAGATGAAGGGGTCAACGTCGCACCCGGCAACTCCTCGATGACGTCGTTACCCGGGCCTACGTTCACATTCGAGTCATACATCAACCCGGCACTGATCGATGGCTTGAAGGTGTGACGCACGGCGGCGGCGGCCTCGTCCTTTTGAACCTGTGCGAGGAATGCCAGCACGGTCACGCGCACCTCGGGTGGTGTCTGCGGATAATCCAACACCTGCTGAGACAATTTGCGTGCCTCCGCATAGTTCAGTGACCGGTAATAGGCCAACGCCAATTCAAGACGCGCGCGATGCAGCGTAGGCTGATTAGTCAGGATTGTCTGGAACGCCCTCATGGCGGTTTGCAGGCGATCATCTTCCAGCGCCTCCATGCCCTGACTGAACTGGATCTCGTCCTGATCAACGGGCGCAGGCTCTTCGGCTTGAGCCGGCAAATGCAGACTTCCTAGAACAACCACCCCGATCAAGCTGTGCAGCAGACCGAAATTACATTCTTTGGCGTTGCTCATTGACTCCCCCTTGTTAGGTCGGGTGTAATGCGGCGCAGGAAATCCTCGACGCGGATTGATTTTGTGGCGATATGTTACAGATACTCCAAGCTATTCTGCAATGACTGAGCATTCAATCGCTTTAATCACCCAGCTATCCGCCGACAATTACGACGTCGTCAGCCACTCGCCGGTGCCCATTCGAAATCGAAATAAATATCAGCCGTACAAGCAGTTCTGGCATTTATTCAGCACATTATTGGGCTGCGTACTACTGACCCTGAGCAGCCAAGCGGCCTATGCCACCCCCTCCCTGTTTGGTTATCAGGAAACCCAGCAAGCGGACATCACGCCCTTCAAACAGTGGCTGGACGTCTTGGAACGGCACATCCGCTTGGACGTCCCCGAGGCAGATTGCACGGAGACACGGTTCAATAGCTGCCACCTGCGCGAATGGCATGCCTTTCTCGATTCCATTCGCAAATTGCCCTTTGCAACCCAACTGACACGCATTAACGACTATGCGAATAACAAAAAATACGTCCTCGATATCGACAACTACGGCATGACTGATTACTGGGCCGTTGCCCGCGAGTTCCTCTACAATGGCGGCGACTGCGAAGATTATGCGATCACCAAACTGCTTTCCCTGCGTTGGCTGGGCATCGACATGGATCGGCTCCGCATTGTCGTCCTGCAGGACACCAATCTGCGCATTCCGCATGCGGTGCTCGCGGTCTACAACAATAATGACGTTCTGATTCTGGATAATCAGACCAACCAGGTTGTCAGCCACCGCGACATCGTGCATTACGTACCGGTATATTCGATCAACGAGGCGCATTGGTGGATCTACACACCCGTGCTTTAACACTAAGGATCACTGCTCGGTGAAACCCCACACGACTACGCGCAAATCTGTACTCCTGGGCCTGGGCCTGTTACTGGCCATAATGCTTGGCGCCCTCTGGCTGATCTTTTCCTACCTGGATCTGGAACGTGAACGTGACCTGGCTGATTGGCGTGTTCGCCTGGGCCTGATCGCAGATAACCGCGTCACCGATGTCGAGCAATGGCTGACACAGCAGTATGCTGATCTGCAGGAACTGGCCAATAATGCCTCGCTGCAGTTGTATCTGAGCCAATTGAACGCGCAGACGGGCACTGAGGATGTCGAGCCGGCACAGCTTGGTTATCTGCGAAATCTCATCAACGCCGCCGCCGATCGCACCGGATATCTGAGCAGCAACGATGGCGAGCCATTGATCCGCGCCGACCTTCCTTCGTCAGGGACACGCGGGCTGGCCCTTCTGGACCACGATGGTCGGTTAGTCGTTGCGACACCCGGTATGCCTGCACTGGAGCCGGAAGATCGAGCACTGATTCAACATGTCATCGATACCGGGCAGCCAGGGCTGCGTGACTTACGCGTAAATGCCGCCGGTCAGGCGCTGATTGGTTTTGCGGTTCCTATCGCGGCTGTATTAGGTATGCACAGTGATACCGATCAGCAGTTCGTCGGCGCGCTACTGGGCATCAAACCTGCCACGACCGATCTATTCCCGTTGTTGGCCAACCGCGGCGGCCTGACCAGCCACGATGAAACGATTCTGGTGCGCAAACAAGATGACATGGTTGTGTATCTATCACCGCTCGCGGATGGCAGCGCCCCTACCAAACGCCGCCTTGCTATCAACACACCCGACTTGGCCTCTGCCTTTGCCCTACGCTCACCCGGTGAATTTGACCAATTACTGGATTACCGCGGCACCCAAGTGCTGATGACCAGCCGCGCCTTAACCGGCGTGCCCTGGACGCTAGTACAAAAAACCGACGCCCGTGAAGCACTGAAAGAATCGAAGGATCACCGGCGCTTTCTGCTGAGCGTGTTTCTGCTGACGCTGTTCTTCATCGGCGCCACCTTGATCGCCGCCTGGCGTCACGGCAGTAGCGTACGCGCCCAGGCCATGGCCGAGCGTCTTCAAGAAAAAACCCGCATGCTTGAAGGTCAGACGCGCTTGCTTCACGGCGTCACCAATACCTTATCGGATCACCTGTTCCTGCTCGACGAAGGCCAGCGCATCTTGTTCACCAACCGCGCCTTTGAAGCCGCCATAGGCGCGCCGCAGGCCGATTTGATTGGCAAGACACTCACCAGCGTGTTTGGACCGGATACGGCACAACGTCTGGCTGGTTGCATTGGGATGCCGTCGGACCAGATGACCCAGGCGCAACACTTCACGCTTAACGGCCGCGAAGGCCTGTTTGAATGTTTGGCCTTACCCTTGCCCAACCCGGCGGGTTCTGGCCATGCGATGCTGGTCGTTCTGCATGACGTCACGGCTTTGCACGTGTCCGAACGCAAACGCGCCAGCCTATTTCATCAGCTGATCGCGGCACTGATGCGCGCCGTCGACAAGCACGATCCCTATTCCGCCAATCACTCCTCACGCACCGCCGAGGTTGCAACCGCCATTGGTCGCGAACTCAATCTCTCCGCAATCGATCTGCAGGCGCTAGACCTTGCCGCCAATCTGGCCAATGTCGGCAAGATCTTTATACCGAAAGAGGTGCTCACCAAGTCGGGGGCGCTGTCGGATGCGGAACAGGAAAGTCTCAAACAGCATGTCCAGTACTCACTGGACATCCTCTCCAGTCTGGAATTCGAAGGACCGGTGCTGGACACCATTGGACAGAAACAGGAACTGATGGATGGCAGTGGTTATCCGCAGGGATTGCAGGGCACGGATATCTTACTGACAGCGCGTATTCTGGCCGTTGCCAACGCCTTCGTGGCGTTGGTCAGCCCACGCGCCTATCGCGACGCGGTACCGATTGCGCAGGCACTGGATCAGCTGCTGGCGGAATCGAAAGACAAATATGACCGGCATGTGGTCGCCGCGCTGTTTCATATTGCAGAGAACCGCAGTGAGCTGGCGGATATAACGGGCGGTGCGTAATGTACCGCCGACGCGGGGACAGATCTTCAGCTCTGTCCCCGTCCGTGCGGACCACGCGGATAAACGAAGCCGCTGAGGGAGCGCGACGGTGTGTTGTTGGGTGGTTCCGCTTGGTTGAGTGGAACCACAACGTTCACAGCGAAGGTATGATATTAGCCACGAAATCCACGAAACCCACGGAAATTATTCAGGAACAAATGCAGGCGCGTACCCAGCATTTGCTCTTTTAAATTTTTTCGTGGGTTCCGTGGGTTTCGTGGCAAATGCCTTTGCTTAGCGCACACTCGTGTTGTAACCCTTCATTCCCCGCCCGGCGGATCCTGCGGTGAGGATTCCTGCTTAGCACGCCGGTGCTGACGCACGCGCCACAGCGTGACGATCGGACCGGACAAGGCATAGGTAAGAAAAACGAAGAACAGCATCTTGGGCGTATCAAGCGCCGTGAACACCAGAATCAGCACGGCGAGCAGCAGCACCACGAACGGCACCTTGTTGCGGAAATCCAATTCTTTGAAACTGTAGTAGCGGAAATTACTGACCATCAGCAAACCCGCCATCAGCGTCAGCACCAGGCCAATCCAGACAAAGCTGGAGCCCTCCACGCCGAGATCTGTGCCGAGCCACACCAGACCGGCGACAACAGCTGCTGCCGACGGACTGGGCAACCCTTGGAAATAGTGTTTATCCGCCACATCCACCTGGGCGTTGAAACGCGCCAAGCGTAACGCCCCGCAGGCGGTGTAGATGAACGCGGTCAGCCAACCGACCTTGGCCCAGAACCAACCGAATGCCGCCAGTTCACTTAAGGCCCACTGATACATGATCAGCGCCGGCGCCAAACCGAAACACACCATATCGGAGAGACTGTCGTATTGAACACCGAACTCGCTTTGGGTATTGGTCAGACGCGCCACTCGCCCGTCAATGCCATCCATGATCATGGCGATGAAGATCGCCATTGCGGCGACTTCGTAGCGTCCACCTATCGCAGCCACAATACCGTAGAAGCCCGCGAACAGACCGGCGGTCGTGAACAGATTGGGTAACAGGTAGATACCGCGGCGGCGGGCTTTGGGGGGATTTTGTTCCGGATCCATCGCGTCCATCCTGACGATCTAAATCAACTGAGACACAAGGGTGCGCGAAGGCTCTGTAAGTTGCAAGCCATGCAGCCGTCGCGCTATTTGTGCACCAATTGTGCAATAACATCGGCGCCGGCGTGTACGCGTTCGCCTTCCTGGACTTTGACACGACTATTGAGCGGCAAATAGATATCGACCGTCGAACCGAGCGTGATAAATCCGCAACGTTGACCCTGGCCAACACGTTCACCGAAGCGCACGTAGCAGCGCGGTGGATTGCGCAGCGGCCCGCGATTCATGACGATCACCAGATCATCGCCCTCGTCAGTCTGAAGGCAAACTCCGTGCGGCAAACCCGTAGGACCAGCGCTATCACGCTTGGGTTCGAGCATTTTGCCTTCCGCGGGACTGCGGGTGCTGTACACCCCGTAAGGATGCATACGGATCGTAATCCGCCACGCATCCCGATCGAGATAGGGATCGGTGCAGGTTTCGACCAGGGTGACACGGCCATCCGCCGGACTCACCACAGCCGTCGGCGCCGCAGGAACCATGCGTGCCGGATCACGGAACAGAAACAGCAGTCCCACGACCACCGCCCACAAGGGCAGCGACCATAGCCAGCCGATCTGATAGAGCACGGCCGCAGCCACGCCACCCACCAGAAACAGACTCAACCAACCTTCTCGGGCAATCAACGGATAACGGCGCGTGGCCATCGATAGATATCCAGTTGGGGCGCGGTGCGAGCCCGCGCCCCAAATAGTCAGGCTCAGTTACGGGTCTTGTCGACGATCTTGTTGGCCTTGATCCAGGGCATCATGCTGCGCAGACGCTCGCCAACCTCTTCGATCTGATGATCGCGACCGATACGGCGCTTAGCCTTGAGCGTGGCGGCACCGGCCTGGTTTTCCAGGATGAATTCGCGGGCGAATTCACCGTTCTGGATTTCGGTGAGGATTTTCTTCATTTCAAGCTTGGTCTCGGCGGTAACAACGCGCGGACCGCGGGTGAGATCACCGTATTCGGCGGTGTTGGAGATGGAGTAGCGCATGTTGGCAATGCCACCCTCGTACATCAGGTCGACAATCAGTTTGAGCTCGTGCAGACATTCGAAATAGGCCATTTCCGGCGCATAACCAGCTTCAACCAACGTCTCGAAGCCAGCTTGCACTAATGCAGTTGCACCGCCGCAGAGCACAGCCTGCTCGCCGAACAGATCAGTCTCGGTCTCTTCTTTGAAGCTGGTCTCGATGATACCGGCACGACCACCGCCATTCGCGGATGCATACGACAGCGCGATCTTCTTGGCCTTGCCAGTGGCATCCTGGAACACAGCAATCAGACTTGGCACACCGCCACCCTGAACGTAAGTGGCACGCACCAGATGGCCTGGGCCTTTGGGCGCAATCATGATCACGTCGAGGTCGGCACGCGGCACGATTTGTTCGTAATGTATGTTGAAGCCATGCGCGAAGGCCAGCGCGGCGCCCTTCTTGATATTGGGTTCGATAACCTCGTCGTAGATTTTGCGCTGATGTTCGTCAGGCGCCAGGATCATAACGACATCGGCGGCTTTCACGGCAGCCGCAATATCCTTGACCTTCAGCTTGGCCTTCTTGGCCTTGGCCTCGGAGGCCGAACCCGGACGCAGCGCGACAGTCACATCGACGCCGGATTCCTGCAGATTATTGGCGTGTGCGTGACCCTGGGAGCCGTAGCCGACGATCGTCACCTTGCGCTTCTTGATCAGGGACAGGTCGCAGTCTTTGTCGTAATAAATGTTCATCATGGGGTAGCGCTCCGTTATTTCAATAGTTCATTCTGACAAGATGCAAGTTGCAAGATACAAGAAGCAAGTTAATTCATAATGCTGGGCATTACTTGTCTCATGTATCTTGTCTCCTGTATCTCCTTAGATTCGTAATGTCTTGTCGCCACGCGCAATACCGGATACACCGGAGCGCACGACCTCCAGGATCAGCGCTGGATCGACGGCCTGGATAAAGGCATCCAATTTCGCGCCGGGGCCGGTCAGTTCGATAATGTAACTGGCGTTGGTGACATCAATGATGCGACCACGGAAAATATCCGTGACCCGCTTCAGTTCTTCGCGCATGGCGTCTTTGGCCATGACCTTCATCAGCAGCATCTCACGCTCGATATGCGGACCTTCGGTCATATCCATCAGCTTCACGACATCAATCAGCTTGTTCAGCTGTTTGGTGATCTGCTCAATGACCGATTCGGTACCAGTGGTCACGATAGTCATACGCGACAGCGAGGGATCCTCGGTCGGCGCAACCGTGAGGGATTCGATGTTATAACCGCGCGCGGAGAACAGGCCCGCCACGCGCGACAGCGCGCCTGCTTCGTTCTCAACCAATATGGAAATGATATGCCTCATGCTGTTCTCTTAAATACGCAAACCGATTTAGTCCGCAGAGGCGCGCAAAGAAGGATATTGGCCACGAAATCCACGAAACCCACGAAAGATAATATTGTAAACATATAAATCGTTTCGTGGGTTTCGTGGGTTTCGTGGCTATATTCGGGTTTTGCCTCTGCGTCCTTTACGGTTAAAGTTCAATAAACCTCAAATCAAAATCATTTCATTCTGACCCGCGCCGGCTGGGATCATCGGGTAGACGTTTTCGAGCTGATCGGTAATGAAATCCAGGAACACCACGCGATCGCGCACCTTCATGGCTTCGATCAGCGCGCCTTCGACATCGCCCGGTTTTTCGATCTTCATCCCCGCGTGACCATAGCTCTCGGCCAACTTCACAAAATCAGGCAATGATTCCATATACGACATGGCGTAGCGCTTCTGATAGAAGAACTCCTGCCACTGGCGCACCATGCCCAGATAACGGTTATTCAGATTGATGATCTTCACCGGCAATGCGTACTGACGGCAGGTCGACAGTTCCTGAATACACATCTGGATGCTGCCTTCACCGGTGATGCAACACACAGTCTCATCCGGATAGGCCAACTGCACACCCATGGCCGCCGGGAAACCGAAACCCATGGTGCCCAGGCCACCGGAATTGATCCAGCGCCGTGGCTTATCGAACTTATAGAACTGCGCGGCCCACATCTGGTGCTGCCCCACGTCGGAAGTGACGTAAGCATCGCCTTTAGTGATCTTGTACAGCGTCTCGACCACATACTGTGGTTTGATGATCTCGCTGGTGCGATCAAACTTCAGGCAGTCCATCCCGCGCCATTCGTTGATCTGCTTCCACCATTCTTTCAGCGCATCAGGATCGGGACGCTCGTTGCTGTCCTTAACCATTTTGATCATCTGCTTGAGCACATTGTCGACGCCACCAACAATCGGTACGTCCACCTTCACATTCTTGGAAATGGAGGCCGGATCGATATCGACATGGATGATCTTCGCGGTCGGGCAGAATTTTTCGATATTACCCGTCACGCGGTCATCGAAGCGCGCGCCGATGGCGATCAGCACGTCACAATTGTGCATGCCCATGTTCGCTTCATAGGTGCCGTGCATGCCAAGCATGCCGACGAACAGCGGATCGGTCGCGGGATACGCGCCGAGACCCATCAGCGTATTGGTGATCGGGAAATTGAGCAGTCGCGCGAACTCTGTCAGCGGCTTGGACGCATTGTCCAACACAACACCGCCGCCGGTGTACAGCATCGGCCGCTTGGCGGTCATGATCAGGTCAACGGCTTTTTTGATCTGACCGCTGTGGCCTTTCACTACCGGATTATAGGAACGCATGGTGACGCGCTTCGGGTAGCTGTACTCACAGCGATGCGCAGACACGTCCTTGGGAATATCTACGACCACGGGGCCCGGTCGGCCGGTGGTGGCAACATAGAAAGCTTTTTTGATGGTCTCCGCGAGATCATGCACATCCTTCACCAGGAAGTTGTGCTTCACGCAGGGACGGGTGATGCCGATGTTATCGACTTCTTGAAAGGCATCGTTGCCGATCATCGCCGTCGGTACCTGACCGGTGAACACCACCATCGGAATGGAATCCATATACGCCGTCGCGATGCCGGTCACGGCATTGGTCGCGCCAGGACCGGAGGTCACCAGCACGCAACCGGGACGACCGGTGGAGCGTGCATAACCGTCGGCGGCATGCGTTGCAGCCTGTTCGTGGCGCACCAGGATGTGTTTGACCTTATCCTGCTGGTAGAGCGCGTCATAGATGTGCAGAACCGCGCCACCCGGGTAGCCGAAAAGGAACTCCACGCCTTCATCCTGCAAACAGCGAACGAAGATTTCGGCACCGGTCAATTCCACGAGCAGTCTCTCCTGCAAACCTGTAGTGTGCGGGACCGTGATCCCGTGAAGCCATTGTGGGTAAACAAAAATGCCCGCTAAACGGGCCCGCCGCCCCATCGGGCAGAACGCGGAAAGCTACGTATATTAGTCGCCGAGGTCAAGGGTTTCCAGTATGAATACCGCCCTGCTCGGACAAGTCCTGCGCGGGCTGACTGCTAGGGGGAGATTCCGACCTCCCCCCTAGCGTCCCCCCATCAGTAAGGTGTGAGCGGTGATTTCGGGGTGGGAGACGAATCTGATAAGCCTCACTAGATATGTAACGGGTCACAAAGCATTGCCCCCGCGCTTGTCCGCTGTACCCTTGGGCACGTAAGCTAGCCGCCAAACATCCTATCCATATAAGGGGTAATAGCCATGCTGCATGCAAACCGGGGTTGGTGGGTCCTTGTCGGCTGGCTTGCCTGCATTGGACTGACCCAGGCCGCAATGTACAAATGGGTCGACGATAAGGGCGTGACCCAGTACACCCAGTACCCGCCTCCGGACCGCAAAACGGAGGTAATGGTGCCTCCGCCCCCGCCTGGCGAAGACCCGGAAGGCGCTCAGAAAAAGCTCGAGGCAACCCTGCAGAAGCTTGATGAACAGCGCAAAGCCCAAGTCACGGCCGAAGAGGAATCACAAAAAGCCGCTGCTGAAACCAAACAGCGCAAGGAGAATTGCCAGGCTGCGCGCACTAATCAGAAAAACCTGACGACTGCTGTAAACCGGCGCGTGATCGGCGCGGATGGCATTGCCAGACATCTGACCGAGGAAGAACGGCAGCAGAAAATTACCGAGGCGAACGACGCTATCAAGAAATATTGCGATTGAGCCCGTTGGAGGGAATCCATGCCGCTGCTCAAGATTCAGACCAACCAAGCCATCAGCGCGGACCGGCAGCAAGCGCTGGTCCGCGCGGCCTCCCAGCAGGTTGCCGCGCTACTCGGTAAACCCGAGCGTTATGTCATGGTCAGTTATGAGCACAACACGGCTATGCTGTTCGCCGGCACGGATGCCCCACTCGCCTATCTGGAATTGAAGAGCATAGGCCTGCCGACCACCAAGACTGGCGCCTTCTCTAAAGCACTCTGCGTATTCATCCATCAGGAATTGGGGATCGATGCTGAGCGTATCTATATCGAGTTTGCCGATGCGGAGCGCACATTCTGGGGTTGGAATGGCGGGACTTTTTAGAACCTGAACGCCATCCAGCGGCGGCGCCACACATGGCCCCTCACCGCCCATTCCATTAAACTCCGCCCAATCCTAAACAAACATAAACACGAGTCATCATGCGCACATCCCGTTTTCCGCTCTCAACCCTGAAAGAAGTCCCCTCTGACGCCGAGGTGATCAGCCACCAGCTGATGCTGCGCGCCGGCATGATCCGCAAAGTCGCGGCCGGGGTGTACAACTGGCTGCCGCTAGGCCTGCGCGTGCTGCGTAAGGTCGAAGCCATCGTGCGCGAGGAAATGAACAACGCCGGTGCACTCGAAGTGTTGATGCCCTCGGTGCAACCGGCCGAGCTGTGGCAGGAATCCGGACGCTGGGCGAAATACGGCCCGGAGCTGCTGCGCATCAAGGATCGTCACGACCGCGAGTTCTGCTACGGCCCGACCCATGAAGAGATCATCACCGACCTGGCGCGCCGCGAATTGAAAAGCTACAAGCAGCTGCCGATCAACTTCTACCAAATCCAGACCAAATTCCGCGACGAAGTACGTCCACGCTTTGGTGTGATGCGCGCCCGCGAATTCCTGATGAAGGATGCCTACTCCTTCCACATTGATCAGGCCTCGCTTACTGAAACTTATCAGGTGATGTTCGAAGCCTACTCGCGCATCTTCACCCGCCTCGGATTGAAATTCCGCCCCGTAAATGCCGACACTGGCTCGATCGGTGGCGCCGTGTCGCATGAATTCCATGTACTGGCCGACTCCGGCGAAGATGCCATCGCGTTTTCGGATACCAGTGACTACGCCGCCAATGTCGAACTGGCTGAGGCCATCGCCCCCGCCGGCACACGCCCCGGGCCGACGCAGCCACTGACCAAAATCGCCACACCAGGCGTGCACAGCATCGACGAGGTCAGCGCCTTCCTGAAAATTGCACCGGCGCAATGCGCAAAAACATTACTCGTACAGGGCGCCGAGGAAGGTACCGTCGTGGCGCTGATTTTGCGCGGCGATCACGAACTCAATACCATCAAAGCGGAAAAACATCCTGCCGTGTTCTGCCCATTCACCTTCGCAACCGATGCCCAGGTCAGGGCCACCAGTGGAGCTGCGCCCGGCTCGGTTGGTCCGGTCGGGTTGAAGATCAGCGTCATTGTCGATCGCGCCGCCGCGCATCTTGCAGACTTTGTGTGTGGCGCAAATGAAGATGGCCAGCATCTCACCGGTGTCAATTGGGGCCGTGACCTGCCAGAGCCCGAAATTGCCGATCTACGTAATGTGTTGCCTGGCGACCCCAGCCCGGATGGCAAGGGAACGTTGTCGATCGCACGCGGCATCGAGGTGGGCCATGTCTTTCAACTCGGCACCAAATACAGCGAGGCCATGAAGGCCACCGTGCTCGACGAGAATGGTCGCGAATCGGTCATGCTGATGGGCTGCTATGGCATCGGTGTCTCGCGCATCGTGGCCTCCGCCATCGAACAGAACAATGACGACAAGGGCATCAACTGGCCCGAGCCGATCGCGCCGTTCCGCGTCGCGCTATTGCCGATGGGTATGAAAAAATCTTACCGGGTCGCCGAGGCCTGCGAAAAACTCTATGCGGACTTCCAGGCCGCCGGTATCGACGTACTGCTCGACGACCGCGACGCCCGCCCCGGCGTGATGTTTGCCGACATGGAGTTGATTGGCATCCCGCACCGCGTGGTGATCGGCGAGAAAAATCTCGATGCCGGCGTAGTGGAATACAAATGCGGC
Organism: Thiohalobacterales bacterium; assembly: GCA_041739295.1. GTDB lineage: Bacteria > Pseudomonadota > Gammaproteobacteria > Thiohalobacterales > Thiohalobacteraceae > JAHJQQ01. The sequence continues at coordinate 15,800 of JBGSOE010000383.1, forward strand.
CGCACCACCGATGCAGAGCTTGTGGCAATCGACGAGATTGTCGCACGGCTCAAGTAGCGGGGTAATAGAGCCGACTACAGCCCGTAGGGCGCAATAGCGTAGCGTATTGCGCCGAATGTTTCATAAATGACAGCGTTCAGATTCTGCCCAGGGACACACTGAAAAATCCGGTGCTCAAGTAATTCGCTGTCCATGGAACCCATGTCGGACGCGGCCTTCGGCCTGAATCCGACCTACGTTCAGTCGGCGGTTCGTGGGTCGGATTCAGCGGCGTTAGCCGCGCGTCCGGCAGTACGATAGCGCAGCGTTTCCGGTGTTATCTCCGGATAGATGTGAACACATCCGGCGCATTACGACCTCCGGTCTAATGCGCCCTACGAGTCGAATCAGACGGTAGCGGCAGAAACATGAATCGGACAACTCTCCAATGTCTGGCGAAGGGCCTGCATGCGGGCATCACCATCGTGTTGCTGATGTTAGCCACTGCCGCCCATGCCGCCATGCAGGAACGCCCCGACACCGAAGACCGCGCCCTGCTGACACGTGCCATCGCCAATGCGAATAGTTTCGATGACCGGTTCGATGCAGAAGTCTGGCTGACTGATATGGCGAACCGACTGAGTCGCTGGGATGACATCCCTGCTGATGAACGTGTGTTCATTCTGAAGACCGTACATCAAGAGGCAATGCATGCCGGTCTGACGCCCGAACTGGTACTGTCGGTGATGCAAGTGGAAAGCAACTTCGACCATTTTGCTCTCTCGTCGGCTGGCGCACGCGGTCTGATGCAGGTCATGCCGTTCTGGCTGGAGGAACTCGAACGTCCCGACGATGACCTGTTCGACATTCGCACCAACATCCGTTTTGGCTGCATTATTCTCAAACATTACCTGGATCGAGAAAAAGGTAACCATGCCCGCGCGCTGGCGCGTTACAACGGCAGCCTCGGCCAACTCTGGTATCCGAAGAAAGTATTCGATGCCATGCGCAAACGTTGGTATTTACAATAAACATAGGGGCTAGCAGCTAGGCTCTAGGGCCGAGACCAAGATTTTTCCTTCGTGCATCTTCCGCGCCTTCGTGTTGAAGGTTTTCCTGATGAACACCCACTTCAGAGGTTTTGGTCGGCGTACTTCAGAATATCCGGCACCTGTTTCGCGATACCCTGATCGACCAACCCTGGAAACACACCATTAATGCGCGCGAACAGTTTTTCCGGGAAGCCCAGATAAGCTTCGTTTTTATCTTTCTCAATGGCCTGCACAATACTTTCCGCCACACACTGCGCATCATCCATGTGCATCATGCCGCGCTCGGCCATGAGGTTGACGACATCTGGATTCAAAGGTGTCTTGACGGCGCGCGGAGAAACATAGGTCACGCCCACGCCGGTGCCATTGAGTTCACGTCGTAGCGCCTGCGAAAAACCGCGCAGCGCGAATTTGCTGGCCGAATACACGGCGAAACAGGGGAAGCCGATACTCCCGAACATCGAGCCGATATTGACGATGCGGCCGGCCCGCTGGGAGATCATCTGTGGAAGAACTTCGCGCACCAACTGCATGGGCGCCTCGACATTCACGGCAAGGATGCGCTGAATCATGCCCGGGTCCGTGTCTTCAAAACGCTTGAAGTCGAGGATGCCGGCAAGGTTGATCAGAATGTCAATACCACCCAGCGTTTCCTGCATACGCCGAATGATGACTTCACGATCACTGGTCTTGGTGATATCCCCGGCCAGGGGCAAGATATCGGCCTCACCCAGCTGCAGCGTCTGTGACAGCGCGGCGACAGCAGTCATTTCGCGATCCACCAGACATAAACGCGCACCGCGCACTGACAATAGCTTGGACAGTTCCCGGCCTATGCCGCCGGCCGCTCCGGTCACAAGGATGCGCGTTGCGTTAAGTTTCATGAAAAAGAATCCTTACCACCGTTGGTATTCAAGATTTGGATTTGATCGTGAGGATCAACATTTCGATCTCATGGCGTCGGCCTGTGTCGGCATCCTCCCGATTCGGACGTGCGGGTGCGTGCAGCGCCTTCTCAAGTACCGCCAACGCCTCTGACGCGCGTCCCTGACGCTGCAGGAAGTCGCCATAAAAATAATTGGGATCGATGCCATCCGGATTGATTGCCAGGGCCTTCTTCAACATGACCTCCGCCTTGTCGTCATCACCGAATCCAATCGGCCATCCCGGCACCTGGTAGTAAAGACTGCCAAGACTGGTATACACCGAACCGTTCAGTGCATTGGCATTGATGTCTTCCGCCTTGAGCAGCAGATCGCGGGCAGCTTTGACTTTAGACAAGGCGCCCAGCCCGCCGCTGACGCCGGCATGCGTGCTCAACACAATCGCCCGCCATACTTTAGGCTCGGCCCGGTTGGGATAGACCTTCTCCAGCGCACCCGCCTGCTCTTCCAATTTAACGAAGGCCTTGTCCTGATCAGCTTCGGGCAACTGGTAATGGATGCGCGCCCATTCGTGCTGAATCTCCAGAATGCCGTTTTCCAACCCGTCATCCTGAGCAACGGCAACCAACGTGCATGCGGCCAGCACCAATGAAAAAACCACTTTGATCCATCGTGACATAACGAACTCTCCCAACACGGATTTCAGGAAATACTGCGGAACATATCGCCATACAGGCGATAGACCATCTGCGCGCAATGCAACAGCGCGTCGATATCGTCCGGATCCTCGAACTGATTCACCAGCGACTGGAAAAACCGGATATGCTCCTGATCGAGCGAACCATGTGACGTCAGGTAGCGGAATGCCGTCTTGGGCAGACCAAGACTGTTCTGAATTGCGCCGGCGGCCGAACTCGCCAAGGCTGCGCTGGTGCTTTCCAATACGAACACCATGCCGAACATGCCAATCGGGTTGCGGCGCTGCACCGTATCGTAGGCATAGGCCACCATTAATTCGGTAGCAGGAAACGGTTTCGCGTGATGCACTGCATCGGCATCAGCACCACAGGCACGAATATCGTCGAGTATCCATTCCTCGTGACCCACTTCTTCTTCGATGTACTCGCCTATCGCCTTGCGCAGCCAATTCATGCGATCCGGCAAGCGATAACCGCATCCCATCAACAGCGGCACGGTATGCCGGACGTGCTGATAGGCCTGACCGAGGAAACTGACATATTCGTCGCGGGTGACCTGACCCTGCAGCGCGCGCTGCAGAATCGGCACGCTCAGAAATTCCCCGCGGCTCGCCTCGGTCTCGGCGACCAGCCGGTCATATACACTTGTCACATCAAACTCCTGCGTAAAGCTGTTCAATTTGTGTTGCATAACGGCCTTCTATTGCATTGCGGTTTACGGTGCCTGTCGCGCTGGCCAAGCCATTGCGCGATGAGAAAGGTTCATCGACCACCGTCCAGGCCAGCACACGCGCATAATCGGGCAGGCGCTGATTGGTTGCAGTTATGACCTGGGTTAATTGCTCCTGGGTAACGCGTGGGTGCGGCACGATGACGCCGACACTGAACGGGCGCCCCGCACCAAACACCGCGGCCTGCAGGATCGCACCGCTGCCGGTGAGTTCGCTTTCCACCCACTCGGGCGCGACATTGCGACCGTACGCGGTCGCGAATGCAGTCTTCTTGCGCCCGGTAATGAATAGATAGCCATCTGCGTCCAGATAACCAAGATCGCCGGTAGACCAATTGTTCTGCGGTTGTGATTGGGCACCGAGATAGCCCGAAAACAGATTGCCGGCGACCTGGATCTCGCCATCTGCGGCGATATGTACCTGCACATGCGGCAGCGGGCGCCCGACACTGCCGATGCGTTCATCGCCTGGCCGGTTGAGACTCACGACCGAAGACGATTCCGATAAGCCATAGCCCTCATAAACCGGCATTCCTAAGCTACGCGCACGCTCGATCAAGGCGGGCGATGTCGGTG
>JBGSOE010000413.1:0-5588 GCA_041739295.1 Thiohalobacterales bacterium
CCCACGCCGAACCAATCCGGGCGCCGGGCAGATCCCCGGCCACGGCCATTTCAGACGCGGCAGTCCGGTTGATTTTGAGAAAATCGGCGCACTCATCGATATCGAGGGTCTTCATCTCTACTCCTTTCAGATTGGATCGCTGGAAGCATTCGAGCCAGGTGGAAATACCACGCCCCATGCTTGTCACCGCCGACACACTGGCGCTTTTGACTCAGCGTGTCGCCACTGCACTCTAGGGCGCAGCGCCAGCAACATCAATACAACTAGGTTACAACCGGGTTGGGGTCTGAAAGGCCGGCGTTTGACCACGCTGTCCGATCAACATCCAAAGTTCAAAGTTGTCCTCGTTACTCAAACACTGCCAGACAATCATCCTGCAACGGTTCAGTTTTCCCCTTCATAACCCAACCTGTCCCGCCGACTTCTACACCTTGCTGGTATGCCCATCGTGCAATATGGATTGAGCATTCAACATTAGAAACGAACCCCATTTCAGTAAGAGCCTCCCCAATCTCCCTGCCCCTTCGATGCATGCGATCCATCCATGCCTCCAGGTGCTGTTTGGCGGCCAACATCTCTCGCTTGTCGTTATTACATCGCCGATGGGATAGAACAAAATTGTGGGCGGTATCCCTCGGGTATCTCGCCCAAGGAATAAAGTGATCGACTTCAGCACGCTGATCGATTATCTGTTTGCAGTAGAAGCAGCGGTGATCTTGTAGTGGAGCTAAAACATTGGCAACTTCAATTAGCATCGCTCTTGAAGATCCGAACATGAAGGACTCGAGGTCATCGACCTGTCCGAGCATCGGGGCATTGAGCTTATTGCTGCGAATATGATTGACCCAGCCTGCCCGTGCAAATTGCTGGATGAAGCTTTGGTAGCGGCGGAGATTGAAAGTCACACCAGGTTTCAGTCTGACAATGCCTCTTGGGCAGGGGTAGTCGTAGAGAAATGGTTGTAACTTGCCCCCAAGAACCTGGAGATATCGGAGTGGCATTTGTCGAACCACACTCGCCACGGCTTTTGCCTGCTTAATCCATGAAGGATGACGACGTGCCACAGTCAGCCTACCCTGGAAATTGGTGTGAATTTCAGATAGATAGCGGACCACTGAAGCCTGCGCGCCGTGATTCTGGTGAAGTACGGCTGCTTGAGTATCTTTCTGACCTGAACTGAAAGCAGCAAGCTGACGCCAGTACAACTCTGCAAACTTTTCACCAACTAAGAGCATTGGCAGGTCTAGCGTATTTCCGTCATCACTACCTTGTTCCACAGCGAGTTCAGCCAAGGCCATTAGCAAAGCGAACTTATAGGTAGCCGAAAACTCTCCCTCTTCGAATAGCCGCTGAATATGCTGCAGAAAAACAATCTGCTCTTCAGCGTTAGGAATACTCATCGTGTGGACCAGTAATCTGCTTTCTCTGGAATAACCCAACGTACTCCTCCACGCGGGTCTGCCTGATCACCATGGTATCTAGGTATCAGATGGACATGGAGGTGCGGAACAGCTTGCCCCGCAACAGGGCCATCGTTGATACCAATGTTGTAGCCTTCTGGTTGGAGTTCTTTGTCCAGTCCGCGTTTGGCCTCTTCCAGCAATGCCAGGAGCGCGTCACGCTCGTCCACGACCAAGTCAAAATAAGAACCAACATGACGCTTTGGAATGATTAAGGTATGTCCAGGTGTCACTGGAAAACCATCACGAATAGCGAAACCACGTGCATTAGAGAGAATGAACCGCTCTCGCGGGATGCTGCAGAACGGGCAAGATGTTTCCAGCATTGATACAGGATAAACCGCCCAATTGGGTAAGTCACGCGCTGGGAAATTTAGTGTGATCTGTTACTGCAGACGGGTTTCAGTCCTTCAGGCAGGTCGCGTCATATGTCCGGTATTCGGCCATTCCGACCAGTCACCACTTCCCACAACCAGTTATTCAGGAACTTCTGCTTCCGTAGTTTCCGAATCGTCACTTTCGACCCCGAGGAGGCGATCGAGACTTACACGCTGGATTTATGTTACGCAGACGTCAGCAGCAACTACAACCTCACTGTGCTGAAGCTGTGACGACGCAATGCTTTATGTGGGTAAGGCCTGAGTTAAGCCTTTGATTGAATTGGTGCGCTTGCCTGACCCATAATTGCCTCTGAATGCCTCATATAGGCTAGGTTTTCATTATCGCGTCAGACACGATGCCCCCATATATGCCCCCATCAGCCGCAGGCTGCCTATCAAACCCCTCGCTCGCGATCATGGGTTTTGCACGTGAAAGAGTAGATCTGGCTATTTGTGAAGCCTCCTCATCCAAGCCGTCCAGTAGGGATTTGTGTTCCAACCCTCTGCCGCCATAGCCAAATTTTCCTTTCACGGCGGTGACCGGGGTTCGAATCCCCGTGGGGACGCCAAACATTTTAAGCGGTTAGCTTTGTGATGTTTGAAGAATCAAACTCCATGTCCCTCAGTGTCCCTTGCATGTTCCGGGACCGCAGAGATTGGTTGTTTGCATCAGCTTCAATATTGTCTCTTTTTCCCCCTCCCCCATTTCACTTTTTCACTGCATCGGGCGAACTGCTATTTACTGCGAAACGCCAAGTGTTGATAATGTAATTGTGATTCAAGTGATTCCCGCCCGCGTTCTGTGAGGCAGTCACCCAAACGAATCACTCGTAGTTCGCAGTAACTTCCCGATGTTTGCACAGTCGCGACATGCGGCGGTGACGATGGCCGTTTGGCCCAATGACCGCCCTTGTCCGGCCCCCCGAGTGGCCTAAAGGCCGGGTGGCGCATTCGGGAGAACTCTGTCCCGGCCTCAGCAATGGAGGTCGTATGAACAAGAAACCTGAACCCACAAACCTGGGCAACCGCTTTGCCCACGCGCTCAGCCTGGCCGTCGAATGGCATGGCGCCCAGACCCGTAAGGGCGTCACCATCCCCTACATGAGTCATCTCATGACCGTGTCGTCGATCGTCATGGAACACGGCGGCAACGAAGACGAAGCCATCGCAGCGTTGTTTCACGATGCGCTTGAGGACGCCCCCAATGCCCTGGAGGCCGCCAAGCGGGAAGCCCTGATGCGGGATGAATTCGGCGACACCGTGGCCGATATCGTGCTGGGCTGTACCGATGGCAAACCCAACGATGGCGGCGTGAAAGCACCTTGGAAAGATCGTAAGACGGCGTACCTGACTGCCATGCGTAGCAAGCCAGACAATACGCTGCTGGTAGCCGGCAGTGACAAGCTACACAACCTGACCTGCACCGTGCGCGACGTGCGGCGGGATGGGCCGAAAACGCTCAAGCGGTTTAATGCCGGAGCCGACGGACTTGCCTGGTACTTCGGTGAGATTGGTCGGATTCTTGCCGAACGGGACGTACCCATGGCAAAGGAATACAACACCCTGCTGGCGGAATTGAAGGGAGCGCTGTCATGAAATGCAAACCCGGAGACATAGCCTTCCCGGCGCTGTATGCCATCAGCGTAACAACACCACCCGGCGCGATCTGGCGCAAGCAAGGGCCGAGGCTGAACTCGAACCGACCCGGAAAAACCTGCGTAAAGTTGCCCGAGAGATTGACCGGTAGGTGACATTGCGCAAAGAACAAACGGCCGAAGCGGACTTGGCCATCTCCTTCAACTAACCAGGAGGTCATCGTGAGCATGAATATTAAGCAACTAATTCAGTTACAACAGGCGCGTGAACTTGCCGCGGAAACCCTAGAACAGGCTGCTGGTGGATGGAGCCATAGTCGCGGCGATACCTATCTGACGACCAGCTTCAAGGAGCGAGACGATCTGCCGGTGACCGCCTCGTTGCGCAAGATGTCTGACAACGTCGTGCGCAACCTGGCTCAACTCGGACTGCATGAGCCGGTATCGCTACGGATATTGGCTGGGAAATGGTGGAAGGCTCACGTCGACGCGGCCGAATTGGATCAAGTCAGCGAATATGGCTGCTGCTACGTCACGCTTTTCATGTCCTCCGAGCGACTGACACATACGGGGTTTGAAGTTGTCGACGGGCCGTTTGAAGCCTGGGCAAACTTCGACGTATCACGTGCAATCCTCAAGGAGAACCCTGGTAAGTATTGGGACGCAAGAATTGCCATTCGTCCGTTGCTGCCCGTCATCGAGGGGGCTGAACCTTATGCCGCCTACGACGATGCTTACACATCCGAAACCCTCCTCGCCGCGCTCGATGCCGGCCAGGCTGTCACGGTCTTTAGCGGGCCTTTCGATACCGAAGACGCTGCGCACTATGCACTTGATGTCCGGTGGGAATCGCCGGAATAGGCGTCAAACTTGGCGAACTGTTTCGGAATTCTCGGCTGGAGAGCAATAGGTGGACATGGCTGGAAATTCCTAGGTGAGTGCGGAGCAACTGTATTTCCTTGCACGCTCGGCCAGCCAGTCCAGGTTGAGACGGCGATCTTCGTCCACAAAGAAACAGGCCTGCCAATCATAGGCCCGGGATGCCTACTGAACACGGGGCAGTCCATTGCCCATTTCGGCATGTCAATCAAACGTGGGTAAGATCAAAAATGAGTGGCATGGCGGACGGCGCGGCCTGGGGCCCTCCATCGGACTAACCTTTGGCAGGTTACCGCGTTGATGAAGCAGGCACGCTGCCAACGCATCCTCGATGCTACGGGCGCAGGTCAGCCCATGCTGTCCACGAGTCCCACCAAGTCTGTCCCGCCGCCCGTCATCGCATCCGCCTCCGCGGCCATCTCTCGCGTATCCTCCACGCGGCCCTGCGCGAGTCTAAGAAAAACCGCGAACGCCTTAATGAGGAAGACTAGGACCGCTGGCTGCTGAGGCGCGATGCCGGCTAATATCTCTTCGCACCGCCGTGCGAGCGCGTTGATGCCGGCCGCAACTTCCTCGTCAGGGCCTTGCAGGAGGAGCTCCGTGAAGCGGGTCACTGCCTCCGACACGATTGCTTTTTGCAGGTCTGGCGAGACGTACCCAAGCAATTCTAGTTCGCCCCGCGCCTTGCGGAATAGGGCTCCGGCCGATCCACGCGGGCCGGCATTGCGCAGGAGTGCATTGAAAGAGTCTGTTGCCTGCCCGAGCGCGTGGCGTACCCGTGGCATCAGGTTGATCGACGCGTAGGCACTGGCGGCCGCCAAGCCCGCGTCCATAGCTTTCGCGTGCGCGCCCACAAGCGAGTTCAGCCGCCAAACATCGACGAAGAAATCGCCGACAGACTCGGTGGCCCCTAGCGCCTTCGCCTGCGCCAGGCCGAGCTCCGCGAGCCGGCCGGCCTCCGCGAGTTCACTAAGCCCAGTCAAAGCTTGGACCAACGTGCCGCAGGCCGAAAGCTCCAAACGATCATCATAGGCATTCTGCGCCAATGTGCGAAACATCCGGGCTGCCTCTGCCGCATCATCGAAGCGCTTCAAAGCCAGCAGCGCTCGCGCTTCGTCGCCCTTGAAACTCGCACGTTCGCCGAGATTATCGAGCTCTGTGGCGAGAGCGAACCCCTCTCGCGCCCCTGCCAATGCCGCCTCGGCGTCACCAGCGGCACGTGTCAACTGAACGATCCGGCCGAGCGCGAGCAGGCGCGAGAGGGCCGGCTGGTC
>JBGSOE010000431.1:0-3611 GCA_041739295.1 Thiohalobacterales bacterium
CGGTTGATAAACTGTGTATGGATGGCCGGGCAACGCTGGATCTGGGCCCGTTCAAAAGGCCGCAAATTATATCAGAATATTCTTATATAACGAAGCGCGCAGTCGACTAAGATAGGTAAGCGAATGATATATGGGATGTTAACGACATCGACTCTGATGCTGGCTGCCGCCTGGATCGGCTACTGCGTCCTGCATTCGCTGTTGGCGTCACTGCGTTTCAAGGCCTGGCTGACACAGCACTGGCCCGGTCAGTCTAGATACTACCGTTTGGGATATAACCTGCTCGCGGTCGGCCTGCTGATCCCTCTGTTGCTTGCCACCGAGCTCGCTGCGGATGACTGGCTGTGGCGCTGGCAAGGTCTCTGGGCCTGGTTCGCGCAAGGGATCAGTGTGCTGGTCCTGGTCGGCTTCGTCTGGAGCAGCCGCGCCTATGACATGAAGGCATTCCTTGGGATCGCACCAGGGCCAGCCGCAACACCTGCGCAGTTTGGGCTATCGCCGCTACATAGATTTGTCCGTCATCCCTGGTATTTCCTGGGACTGCTCTGGCTCTGGACGCGGGATATGGACAGCGCACGGCTGTCCGCAACGCTGATTGTCAGCGGCTACCTGTGGATGGGATCAGCCCTGGAAGAACGCAAGCTGATGGAAGAACTCGGACAGGCTTACAATGATTACTGTGCGCGTGTGCCAGGACTGCTACCGCGACCCTGGCGCTACCTGAGTCGCGCAGAGTTTGCACGACTCAATACTCAGCGTTCGCCGTCCAAGGCATCTATAACCTGATCTTCAAGCTGAATACGATCCGCGAGTAATTCACCCAGCTGTGAAAGATCGCCTGCGAGATCAGGGATGCGGGTTTCAAACGGCGCAACATCGTAACGATCATTGAAGTCCAGGATCGCATCCGTGCTGGCGGCGATCTGCGGATAAATCTCCTCGGCAAGGCTCAATACGGCCTGACGCCGTTCCTTGTTTTCCACGATGTAACGATACAGCTGGAAGTGCGCAGTGGCCGCATAATCCACCAGTGCCTGACAAAAACGTCGGACCATGTCTTCGGTTTCTTCGCCGGGCTTGTATGGGCGGTTCTTGGCCAGATCGGAATACAGGGCAAGGGTTTCGTTGCGGGACGCAACCAGGCTTGTCATGCGTTCTTTGGCTCGGGCGCGGCGATCGGTCTTAGCCGGTTGGTCAAGTGCCATGCGCTGTATCTCCTCACTTCTCTCGTTATCAGTGCGCGCGGGTCGCGCACCTTGCTGTACTCAATACCGCGTTTCCTACCTTACGGTTTTGAAGTCGGGTTGAGTATACGACTAGTGACATAATCTTGTCGCCAGTTAGATTTCGTCCCAGTTCCGGCTCATAGAATACGGGTTAATCCTATGATGTAAATAGCATTATGCAACCTGGGCCTGAATTTTGCTTTGCTTAGTACAAAAAATCACCAACAGTGCCCTGTCCGGAGGGACCGCACATGCTACCGAGTACTCTACAACGGTTTATAGATAGCCAGAATGCCACCGTACAGGTCCTGCATCATAAAGCCACGGACACGCTGGCGCAGGCCGCGCAGGCCTGCGGGATCGAAGGTACGCTGCTAGCGCGTGCCATCGTCCTTGTCGATGCAAAAGGCACTCTGATGGCGGTGTTGCCAAGTAACCATCTATTGGACTTTGAAGCCCTCTGTACCCAGCTCAACCGCACATTGGAACCAGTACCCGCTGATCAACTGCATGGCATCTTTGATGATTGCGAAGAGCGCTGCTGCCCACCCTTGGGCGCGGCCTATGGCCTGGATGTGATTGTCGATTCCGCATTGTTGCAGCATGACATCCTGCACATCGAACCCGGCTGCCATTCGATTCTGCTGCGCATGTCGCGCGACGAATTCATGCGTCTGCAAGGTAATCCTGACTGCAGCAGCTTTTCCCACCCAATCTCCGCCCTGCATCGGAATGACTCCTCGGTTGCCAACCTTGGCAAGACCATCGAACAATTCACTCCGGCGCGCATCAAACGCCAGGTTGAGGAATTCCACGATCTACCGGCACTGCCGAACACGGCCATCCAGATTTTGGATCTTGCCAGCAATCCGCGGGCGAATGCGGAAGACTTGGGACGTGTAATTGAACAGGATGCACCCTTGGCGGCCCGCATCATGCGCTACGCCAATTCACCCCTTTATGGCTATCCCGGCAAGATTAAAGATCTCAAGGGCGCTATTGCCCGCGTGCTGGGCTTCGATTTTGTACTCAACCTGGCACTCGGTATCACCGTGGGTAAATCGCTGCGTGTACCTGCCGACGGCCCACTCGGATTGACTGCGTTCTGGCGCCATTCGGTCTATTGCGCGGCCTTGGTTGAACGCCTGTCTAACCTGATGCCAGCGGAACGACGTCCGCGCCGTGGTACGGCCTATCTAGCCGGCCTGCTGCATAACATGGGAATGCTTCTGTTGGGACACGCCTTCCAGGCTGAATTCTTTCTACTCAATCATTACATCGCGGCGAATCCGGATGTGCCATTGGAAACGGTCGAGAAATACGTACTCGGTGTTGGCCACGATCAAATTGGCGCATGGCTGCTTTCCGCCTGGGGATTACCTGATGAACTAGTCACGGCGGCACGTCAGCATCACAACGAACATTTCTGGGGTGATCATGCGGTGTATGCGCAACTGGTCCTCGTCGCCAATCGATTGCTGGCACGGCATGGCCTGGGAACAACCCACGACGTCGACCTACCCGTGTTCAGTCTGCAAATGCTCGGCCTGGATGCCGCCAAGATCATCGCCCTGAGCGATACCCTGTGCATCGAGAACAATGAGCTTGATGAGCTCGCGCGCATGGTGGCTTAGGACTAGGAGCCTGTCGGACTTAGGACTGATCTACTGCGCCGGTGGGAGAGCGGTCCATTTTCCCGATCCTTTTCGTCAAATAGCTACGGCTATTCTCCTCAAACGATCGAGAAACTGGCCTCACTCTCCCACCTTGCTCGCTACGATCGCCTAAGTCCGACAGGCTCCTAGATCCCGCAATAATCGCCCCCCAAGGCCGCAACCAGTGTCCGGAATAAATCCCGGACACAAAAATATACAATTCCCCTGATCCTCCCACATCCCTCTGTTTCAGAGGAACTTAATCTCCAATTCAGCCGTCCAACTGGGTTGTTGAAGGTTATTTTGGCCATCTTATAACTTGACCAAAATACTCAAGTATCGGTAGAATTTCTTACCATACAAGTCAGGTATATATGCTGATTTGACCAACATCTTTAAGACTATTGTGAGGTTAGCCATGAAACTATCAACCAAAGGCCGTTATGCGATTACCGCGATGATGGAGTTGGCTTTGCGCCACAAGCAGGGACCTGTGACCTTGGCTGACATCTCTGTCGAACAATCCATTTCTGTATCTTATTTAGAGCAATTGTTCGCTCAGTTACGCAAGCACGGATTAGTAACGGGTCTGCGTGGCCCTGGCGGCGGCTACTGCCTGCGTCGTCCGGCAAGCGAAATCAGTATTGCGGACATTCTCCGCGCAGTGGATGAAAGTCTCGAAGCTGTTGCCCAACCGGTGAGCACTGAAGCGGCGCTGGCCGAACAGCGC
>JBGSOE010000449.1:0-7056 GCA_041739295.1 Thiohalobacterales bacterium
TCCACGATTCAATGTACTGGCAGTTTGTTGCCTAGTAGCAGGTTTGTCCGCATGTGGCGGTGGTGGTGATACCTCGGTTTCAAATGTTGCGCCTGCTCAGGTCGATGACATTGTCCTAAGTGGCAGCGTAGGTGATGGTCCTATCGTCGGAGCGACTATTTCGGTATATGCCGCGAACGGTAAGTTAATCTCGACTTTCAATAGTGATTCTTACGCAAAATATTCAATTAGATTAAATATCCCGAAGGGGAGCTATCCATTAACTATTGAAGCTAAGGATGGTGTTGATCTTGTAACGGGTACGGCGCCGGATTTCACGCTTCTATCTGTAGCTGAAAATAGTTCTGATACTCAAGTTAATATAAATCCATATTCGACTCTGATTGTTTCAATTGCCCAGAATATGCCTGGTGGATTAAAGTCCAGTAGCAATATATCGACGGCAATGAATACGGTTATGACAAAGATGAATTACGGATTAGATTCATCGTTAGTCCAAAACCCAATAAAGTCTTCCATTAACGAAAATAATATCGCCAGCATTGTAAGGTCGAGCGAAGCGCTTGGCGAAATGATTCGCAGGACGCGTGATACTTTATCCGGCAGCGGTTATCTAAATAGCGCCAATGATGTCATGCGCTCACTTGCGGCCGACCTCACTGATGGAGCGCTGGATGGTCGTGGTACCAATGATGCAAATGCGCGGACAACAGCTACTGCTAGTCTAATCACAGGCCAAGTTGCCATTGAGGCGATGAGCAATACGCTGCATGTCAATGGAGTGGATGCTACATCTGCATTGGATGACGCCATAAAGACTACGCTACCGTCCACGCCAGATACCTCACTTACAAGCAGCGTGGTCGTAAATTCAGAGATCATTGCTCAGGCGAAATCATCGATATCTGCCGCCTCATTGATCGCGCCGAGCCCGACACTCACTACTCTGTCGAATATGCTTGAAAACATTGCCCCAGGCAGTAGCGCAGAATCCGTCTCGCAAATCCTGCCTAGCACTAGCAGCTCTGATATGACCCAGGCAATTTCAGTGGCGGCATCTGCAGGCTCCAATGAGCTAGATCTTATTAATGCTACGGTCAATTTGGATCCGAGCGTCAGTCAAGACAACACGGCGCCGAACATCAGCGGCACACCGCAGACCAGCATCGATGTAGGTAGTGTCTACAGCTTCCAGCCGAGCGCAGCGGATGCGGATGCCGGTACGACCCTGACCTTCAGTATCGTGAACCGTCCGAGCTGGGCGACCTTCAGCAGCACAACAGGGCGCCTGAGTGGCACCCCGACCAGTACCAATGTGGGCACCACCAGCGACATCGAGATCCGTGTCAGCGATGGCACAGTCTGGACGGCGCTGCCGACCTTCAGTCTGACCGTGACGAGCACCGTCCAGCCTAACAGCGCTCCGACCATCAGCGGTACACCGCAGACCAGCATCAATGCGGGCAGTGCCTACAGCTTCCAGCCGACTGCAGCTGACGCAGATGCCGGCACGACTCTGACCTTCAGCATCGCGAACCGTCCAGCCTGGGCGAGCTTCAACAGCTCGACAGGGCGCCTTAGTGGCACACCGACCAATGCCAATGCTGGTACTACCAGCGGCATTGAGATCCGTGTCAGTGATGGCATGACATCGACCGCGCTGCCGACCTTCAGTCTGACTGTAAAGAGCGTCAACTCGGCACCGATGGTTTCGAACTCACCCGCGACATCCGTCAATCAGGGAAGCGCCTACAGCTATACACCTGCCGCCACCGACTCGAATGGTGACACCCTGTCATATAGCATCACCAACAAACCCACCTGGGCAACCTTCAGCACGTCTACGGGTCGTCTCAGTGGCACGCCCAATAATGCCAATGTAGGCAGCACAAGCGGCGTAGTCATCACCGTCAGTGACGGTAGTGCATCCACCACGATTGGACCATTCACGCTCACAGTGGTGAATATCAATGACGCACCGACGATAACGGGTACACCGTCTACCTCAGGCACTGAAGGCCAGCTCTATAGCTTTACGCCTAATGCCAGTGACATCGATGGTGATAGTCTGACATTCAGTATCTCAAACAAGCCGTCCTGGATGTCCATTAATTCGTCGACAGGAAAGCTTAGCGGTACGCCGAATTCGGCGAATGTCGGCAGCACAGGTCTGATCACCATCTCGGTATCTGATGGATCGGCCTCTGTGGCTCTGCCAAGCTTCAGTATTACGGTTGCCGCGGCACAGCCGGTAACGGGGAGCGTGGCCTTGAGTTGGAACGCACCGACGACTCGTACGGACGGCACGGCACTGTCGATGAGTGAAATTGATGGCTACATCGTGCGCTATGGCACGGCGCCTGGAAACTACACCAACAGCGTCGATGTTCCGGATGCCTATACGATGCAATACACCTTCGCGAGTCTTCCGCAGGGTACCTATTATTTCGTCGTCACTGCCTATGATACGCAGGGACAGGCCAGCGGTAACTCGAGTAGTGTTTCCACAGTAATCCAGTAAACCGGCAATTCAACAAACCCCCGAGGCCCGACTCACGTTGCAAGGTGAGCCGGGCCTCGACTATTTCATGGCTTGTATGGCAAGGAAGGCAGGAGGGTAGTGCGCAAATAACCTATATGCCGAAACGTAAAGCTGGAGCTCAAGCAAAGAACTTTATTGAAGCGGCCATGTCAGGTGTTGTTTTCACCGAACTGTCAATTTTCTGGAATCGTTACTATTGAGAGAAAAACTCCCGATCTTGAGCTTTCTAACTGGCGCATAGCTGGAACTGTAAGTCCCTTGTAAGTCCGTCCGTGTCACTGTCCGATTCGTCATACAGCTTCCAATGAGAGACGACACAATGGAAAACTACATCGTCCGCATCTACAGACGTGACCAGAAAGACCCCGATAAGGTTCATGGATTGCTGGAGTCCGTTGAACGGGAAACACAGCAGCCCTTCCAGACAATCACCGCATTGCAATCTCTGCTGACATCATTCGCTACAAACCTCTCACCAGAATCTGCAAGGCATTACGCCAAGGATAAGTGCGATTTACCACGAATATCGCGAACAAAATAACTCATAAGCAGGGGTAGGTGGCTCTCGTTTTAGATAGTAGATACCAACGACATTTATAGAGACATAAGAATCAATTATAGGAGAAGAAAATGAATATCTATTCACTGAAGGCAGTCTTCATCGGAATTTTGGCGATAAGCTGCACAGCTACAGCTAATGCATCGCTGATCTCACGCCTGGGGGGGCAGGCCTTCTACGACGATACCCTAGACATTACTTGGTTGGCCAATGCAAATTTGTCCGCAACCAACACGTTCGGTGTCGCAGGCATCAACACAGACGGCAGTATGTCCTCTTACACCGCCAACAACTGGATTGCGGCGATGAACAGCGATGGCGTTACAGGTTATCTGGGGGTTAACAATTGGCGCCTACCCACACTTAGTCCGATCAATGGGAGCAACTTCAACACCACGCTCACCACCAATGCCCTCAGCGATAGAGGTTATGCGACAAGCGTGGGCTGGTTGGACGTTTCAGGCAACACTGTCTCCGAGATGGGTCATATGTATTACGTCAACTTAGGTAATCTTGGACGAAAGACACCAAACAGCAGCAATCCAAACAGAAATGTTGTGCAAGCTGGCTGGGGTCTTATCAATACTGCACCATTTTCGAACCTTATGTCCGGTTACTATTGGTTTGATACGGGTTCAACTTCCAATAGCGAATGGCATTTCGACTTCAATGATGGTGCCCAGAGCAACAGCTTCGATAAGAGCCTAAATATGTATGCCTGGGCGGTTCATTCCGGCGATATCGCTGCGTCAGCAGTACCGGTGCCCGCCGCTGCGTGGTTGTTCGTCAGTGGCCTCTTGGGGCTGGCGAGCGTGAGTTGCAAGCGTCGACATTGATCATTCTGTGATTCGAGCGCTTCGTTCCCTTTTTGAGGGTCGTAGGGGGGGGATCCCCCCATGCGACCACTGATTCACCGAACGTGGGTAGGAACATTATCGATTTTGTACATACCGAATGCATTTAACATAATATACATTATGCGCATATATATAAGGTCGATAGGTATGCCAAAAATTAATTTGCAGCCGCCCTCAACAGTATTTTATTAGCCGGTTTAGGCTGCTCAGTAGTAGCAGCTTCTTGGCTACCGTTATCTAGGAATGCATTAGGATTCAATATGTGTTCAAACGGCCGTGGCATGGCTATGCCATAGCCTTGTGCGTAATCAATCCCTAATAAGCTGCACACATGCATCGTCGCATCATCTTCAACGAATTCGGCGATGGTCTGAATTTTCATGGTATGGCCAACCTGATTAATAGCTTTAACCATTGCCCGATCTATATTGTCTTTGACCATGTTTTTCACGAAGCTGCCATCCAATTTCAGATAGTCGACCGGCAGGTTCTTTAAGTAGGCAAATGAACTGAGGCCGCTCCCGAAATCATCCAGTGCAAATCGGCAACCCATCTGCCTTAACACGGAAATAAAACGCGTGGCATTGCTGAGATTAGCGATAACCGCCGTTTCGGTAATTTCAAAGCACAGGTTCCGCGGCGATATCGCAGATGTGTCAATTTCACAGACGATGAAATCAAGAAATTTTTCATCTGATAAAGACTGCCCAGAGAGATTGATACTGCAGGTTTCAAGGCTATAGGCATTGTCCTTGAGCATCTCTTTGAAAGTATTACGTACCACCCAACGATCAATCTCAGGCATCAAGTGATAACGTTCTGCTGATGGTAGAAATGCGCCTGGCGCGATGATCTCGCCTTGGTCTGACAACATGCGTAACAAAATTTCCCCATGCAGGCCCTTTTCATTGCCTTTGACATGCTGAATGGGCTGGTAATAGAGCCTGAAGCGGTCACCTTCCAGTGCTTCCTGTATCCGATGTATCCATTGCATCTGGCCACGCCGTTCAGTTAACGATTTATCATCCGGCTGTAAGAGATGAACCCTGTTGCGCCCCTGCTCTTTTGCAATATAGCATGCAGCATCTGCGGAACTCAGAAGATCCGATAGATTCCCGCTGTCCATATTGATAGGTGCGAGCCCTATGCTGACACCAATACGGAATGACTTGTCATCCCAAGCAAAGCGGAACTCCTCAACCACTTGACGTAGAACTTCCGTGATACGCAATGCGTCATCAAGTGGGCAGTCTTCTAGCAATACGCCAAATTCGTCACCGCCAAGTCGCGCTAGTGTGTCGCCTACGCGCAGTTTCGCGCGAAGCAGCATTGATAACTGCTTTAAGAGCTCATCGCCAGCGGCATGACCACAGGTGTCGTTGACAATCTTGAACCGATCTAGATCCAGGTAACAAAGTGCGTGTTCGGTGCATTCGCTACGACTTCGCTCCAGAAATTCTTCTGTCCGTATTTCAAATTCGCGGCGATTGATCAGTCCTGTCAGGGCATCGTGAGAGGCTTGATGGCTCATCTTACGGGCTAATCCTCGTAGTTCCGTAACATCATGAAAGATTATGACGCAGCCAATCGCTTCGCCTTCAGAATCACGAATAGGGGCTGCAGTGACCTCAACGGAGAAGTATCTATCACCGTAGCGATGAATTAGCCGTGGATGCCCTGCCACCTTAAATACACTGCCAGCCTGGAGTGCGCGTTGCGCGGGGTTTTCCATAGCATTATCGGTTTTTTCATCGATAAGACGCAGCACCTTGGTAATGGGTTCGCCGCGCGCCTCTCTGTGGCTCCAGCCGGTAACCCTTTCGGCAATAGGATTCAGATATTCAACCGCGCCAGTAACATCTGTTGATATAACGCCGTCACCAATGGACTCAAGTGTGATGTGTGCCTTCTCACGTTCCTGGAACAATGCTTCCTGAGTTAATTTCCGTTCGGTGATGTCGCGCAATGAACCTTCGATACCTATAGGATTATGCTGTGCATCATATCGGTAATGGGCGTTCTCTGAGATCCATACTTCAATATCGCACTTATGCAGTAGACGAGTTTCAAGATGCTCGACAATACCATTGCGAGTTACCAGTTCATCAACGCAATCCTGCCACTGGTTTGGGTTTACATAGAGATTTCTAATGTCAGTACCCAGCAATTCATTGGCTTCATAACCTAGTAGATGTTCGATAGAGGGAGATACCCAGGTGATTGTTCCGTCCATCTCGACCTGATAGAGAGGGTCCTGCATGTTTTCGAGAATAGAGCTCAGTTGTGAGCGGGATTCGCTGATCTGCTTCTCCACCCTCTCCCGCTCTTGGATTTCCTGAGCGAGCGTCTTATTTGTTTGCTCTAGTTTGCGCGTAACCCGTTCGGCATTGTCCTTGGCGCCAACCAGTTTATTGATCAACTCTAGATTGTGGCTGCTCAAGCTGGCTGAACGCGCAAGTGTCCTCTGAGTATTCAGGGCGCCACTGTACATGCGGAATAACACCACAAGGCAAATACTACCGAGTGCTATCGTGGTCGTCTGCTGTTGGTAGAATAGCCAGGCGATTGCTGGCGCTTGTATGGGTACAGCAACCGCCAGAAAGATATTGGGCATCGAAAATTGTGCGTAATAACCAAATATGGTTATTGCCCACAAGACGCTGAAGATTAATTCCGGTTGGATGTAATCGGGAGATATGAAGAGCGCCGCGCCCAGACTAGCCCAGGCAAATCCATTAACAGAGGCCGCCACGATATAGCGTTTGGTCCACAGTGGTAGGAACTGATTTTGTGGGCTTCGTGAGGCAAGTAAATAGCTGATGACATAACGAGTTAGGGTAGTGACGCCAATAATGGACAGCCACCCTATTAGCCAGATATTAGGAACCACTCCCCAAGCGATGCCAAAACAAAAAACAGCCAGTAGGATACCAAGATGAATATCGCTGCGATTCAGAAGGAGTTGGCGCGCAGGATCGGCAGGCATCCCGTTGTTGGCATTAGCCTCAACAAGGACTGAATTCAGCTGGCTGAGCAGGAATGTGGTGCCTCCCGAATTGGATTCATGATCCGAATTATTCAACCAGATGTCCCCGCAA
>JBGSOE010000453.1:0-2494 GCA_041739295.1 Thiohalobacterales bacterium
GGCTGTTCGAGAAGACATATTCGAAAGCGCTACTCGATATTCCGGCAATCTTCAGCCGTAACAGGTCATTTTACATAGGCCTTACGGATGTTGTTTCGGGCGAGGCGGAGTATGTCATGGCCAACCCAAAGAACTTGCTCAGTGTCATCAAGGCGTCGGCAGCATTGCCATTATTTTACAGAGGATTTCCTGAAGTTGACGGGCGGCCGATGACCGATGGCGGTGTCGCGGACGGCATCCCCATCCAACAAGCGATTCGCCTTGGCGCAAAACGTATTATGGTTGTACTCTCGCGATCGGACGGATACCGCAAGACGGACACTTGGTTTCATCGCTATATACGTTGGCGAATGCGAAAGCATCCCTTGTTGGTTGCGACCATGCGGGAACGGGTGGAACAGCACAAGGCAGTCATTAAACTTATCCATAACCCACCCCCGGGCGTCTGCATCGTGGCAGTTTGTCCGCCTGCTCATTTCGCCGTCGACCGATTCACTCGCGATCGGGACAGCTTGTTACGGGGTTACCAGATCGGTTTCGATGCGGGGGAAGCAGCCATTGTGCGCTGGCGGAGGCTGCAGTCACCCAGCGATGTCACGAGCGATTGGTAAGTGTCCTAGCCGGCTGGCAATCTCCAGGCGCAGCAGACAACGAGCCAGCAGACATTAATAGCGCGGGCCCTCTCTGGCTGAGCGGGTGGTCCAGTCCGGAGCATGGGACAATGCAATGCTGACCCAGACAGCGACGGTGAAATAGAGCGTCATCCACGGAATTTCCTCGCGCCAGATCTTCCAGTCGAAACTGACCTCGCACGGCTGCGACGCATCGAGAAAACCACCGATCAATGGCAGATACTCCACCCCCGCCGCTAGCTGAGCTGTCCATCGAGACCAGTACATCGGCACATCGACAGTGGTCATGAATACAATATACCCGACTGCGAAAATCATCATTGCAGCCAGAAAATGCCGCTGTTTGCGGTCGCTGTGTGGCCATATGAAAATGAAACTGGCGAATAATAGAACAGCGGAAACCGTCCAAAGGGAATTTTCTACAACATGACCAAAATAATTCGTGGATAGAATTGCGTACCATGAAGCGCACTCGGCAACCATGATAAGCGGCACAAGTAGCAAAGCGGTCATCACTGTAAAACTATTGCCTCTGCTACTGCCCGCCTGATGCATCAATAACGCACACTGCGCGACGAAGCAAAGCTCAGCCAGGGTTGCCACACTCCGGCCTACTACCATGCTTGATAATCCGGACTCCACCAGGCAGATCCGTTCCAGGTCAATTCGCGGCAGAAATGATCGAAACGCGCACCCCGCAACGTACCCAGCCGACAGCCAGGATAACCAGCGTCGTCGCCGATACGATGTGACGGTGAACCGGTCTCGATGACGTGACAGCAATACTGAGGATACGGTCCATGCAACGCTATTCAGCACAGCCACGATACACAGAATAAACCACCAATAGTGCACAGCCATTGCCATAATCTAGATTGTTCCTCGACGGCTTGATTGGCGTCGGTATGTTATTTATTGATGTGCGCTGTATCTGTTGTTTAACAGATGAGCGATCCTGCTGCATTCTGCAAATCGGCACTAATGCGTTATAGATTTGAAGAATGCTGGATTACAGGCTTATGTCAGCGGGAGAATATGAGTGAATGTGAAGTAAAAGGAGGTGTTCAAATTGGTAGCGCCTGAACCACTATCCTTTACCTCAACGGACATTGACTCTTTGCGGCAGTGGTCACTGATCCTGCCACACGCTGGCTATACCACCAAACTTCCCCCGGCAATCCCAGCGCCCAGCAATGCACCGGCCAGCACATCACTCGGATAGTGCAGCCCCAGCGCCGGGCGCGACAGCGCAATCAGCAGGCTAAGCGGCACCAGCAGCAGCGCTAAATGCGGGAAGTAATAGACCGCAATCAGCGAGAAGGCGACGGCGTGCAGGGTATGTCCGGAAGGAAAACTGAATTCATCGAGTATATGTGTCGCCACTTGCACATCCGGCAGAATGTTCGCCGGGCGCGGACGGGCGGTTCGATGCTTGAGCCAGCGATATACTAGCAGGCAGCCGAGTCCGACTACCGCCATGTGCAGGCTGGCGCGCAGGCCCTGCAGGCCATAGTAGATCGGCAGTATAGCGATCAGCACGTACCAGAATACGCCGTCACCGAGTCGACTGACGGCACGCAGCAGCAGAATAAGTGACAAACTGCGCTGGAGACGACAACAGCGCCGGCACAGTGCCGTGTCCCAGTCCAGTAGGCGGCGACAGCCGGGATGATTTGTCAGTGTGGTTGTGAGTATACGCATCGGATCAACACTGCCTCCAGGTCGAGTACCACATGTTCCCAATCGATCTTTTCTGCTTGTTCACGTGCCGCATTTCCCAGGCGGCGGCGCAGCTGCACATCGCCCGCCAGTTCGCAGGCGGCGTCGGTGAAACGCGAGGGGCCGGTTTCCGGCACCAGCAT
>JBGSOE010000262.1:0-2853 GCA_041739295.1 Thiohalobacterales bacterium
TGGCGACGGTGCTTACCCGCCAAACAACACAGGCGTTTTTGAAATTACCGGCAATCCAGAAGACATGGGACGCTTCCGTCCCCCTACTTTACGCAACATCGCTCTGACCGCTCCCTATATGCACGATGGCAGTATCGCCACCTTGCCGGAAGTGATTCAGTTCTATGTAGATGGTGGCCGAATCATCACGGACGGCGAATTTGCAGGCGATGGCACTGTGAACCCTTATAAAAGTGGTCTCGTACCGGGTTTTACCCTGACAGACCAGGAAACGGCTGATCTCATTGCCTTTTTAGAAAGTCTCACCGACGAGGAATTTGTCACCAATCCTGCTCTGAGTGATCCGTTTGCTGAGACGAATGATGACAATTCTACTGGAAATTGATTGTGGGCAGCGCTCTCTGCAACAGGCGGGCAAGTTCACGGCATTTAGTAAAGGATGCCGGAGCGCTCTCCACAGGGAGCAGTCCCAGTCCACACGTCGCCGTGACGAGCGAGTGTGAGACGAGTTGGGACAGATCGTATTTCCCCTCAACCGCACTTACTAACCGCACAAATGCCTGCATCACATCGAATTGACCAAGATCGGTCCAGGTTGGCACCATGCCCAGTGCCAACCAACCGCCTTCCCCAATAAATGTCTGCACATCTGGATTAGATAAAAATGCCTCAAGCCCCTGATGAGCATCGAACGAAATGATGTCTGGCTTTACCCGACAAATTAAATCAGGCAGATCGGACGCACAGCAGTGAATACCGACATAAGACCCTGCTGAACGGAGTGCCGCAACCAGTGTCTGCAGGCTGGTGAGCGATGGCAGTGAGGATGCTCCCAGTGTGAGCGCGGGTTCATCAATAAAGAGCAGAATAGGTTTGCCGAACTGCTGCAATCGCTGAATTTGCCACACCCCCAGTCGGCACAGATAATCGGTAAATTCAGCCAGAGTTTCCGGCAGCGTCGCCAGCGGCTTGCCATCGACAAACAGGCAGTGTGCTAAGGTGATAGCACCCGTGATTTGACCCTTGAAGGCAATCGCCTGAGAAAAGGTGTTCGATCTACAGGCGCGTTCAAAAGCATAAAAACCTGCCGCACTGTTTTCATCCAACCTAACATCTGCTTCGCGTAATCGCTGACAAAAATCATTCAACTTATCAACGGGAATATCAAAGCGGGCTATGCCGTGAGGCTGCAACAG
The DNA here is from genome assembly GCA_041739295.1 of Thiohalobacterales bacterium. Lineage (GTDB taxonomy): Bacteria > Pseudomonadota > Gammaproteobacteria > Thiohalobacterales > Thiohalobacteraceae > JAHJQQ01. The sequence goes on from JBGSOE010000262.1 coordinate 1,197, forward strand.
ATCAAGCAGCGGCGCGAGCATTTGTGGAAGCATCATTTCATCCTCTGACCGTTGTGGAAGTTGCGGCCAGAACGGAATCATCGGACTATGTTCTGCGACAAAGCGAATCGCATCCTCTGGATCACCGTGGGGCAGGCTGCCGATGCCTGTCACCTGCCCCAGTGGAAGAAACTCACGCATCCGGCAAACTCGGTTCCTTAACCAGTGCTTCACGTGCCTTACGTGCCGCTTCGACCATATTTCGCAGCGCGGGGAGGACTTCTTCCCAACGGCGTGTCTTCAAGCCGCAGTCAGGATTGACCCAGAGATGAGATAGGGGAATCACCCCTGATGCTCTGGTAATCAGGGCTTCCATTTCAGTCTCAGAAGGCACACGCGGCGAGTGAATATCATACGTTCCCGGACCAATATCATTTGGATACTGGTAGCGCTGAAAGGCTTCCAGCAGTTCCAGCTTGGAGCGCGAGGCTTCAATCGAAATCACATCGGCATCCATGCGGGCAATCGCATCCAGAATGTCGTTGAACTCGGCATAACACATATGCGTGTGAATCTGGGTTTCATCCTTCACCCCGCCAGCGGTCAACCGGAAACAGTCCACTGCCCACTGAAGATAAGCCGCCTGTTCAGCTTTCCGCAGTGGCAGTCCTTCGCGTAAGGCGGGTTCATCCACCTGAATAATCCGAATGCCCGCGTTTTGCAGGTCAACGACTTCATCGCGCAGTGCCAGCGCGATCTGCTGGCAGGTGACGGAACGGGGCTGGTCATCACGGACGAACGACCACTGTAAGATCGTCACGGGTCCGGTGAGCATCCCTTTCATGGGACGTTCAGTGAGGGACTGTGCATAAGCTGACCAGGCGACTGTCATTGGTGCAGGACGCGCCACATCGCCATAAATCACGGGTGGGCGCACGCCGCGCGAACCATAACTTTGTACCCAGCCATGCTGCGTGAAAGCGATCCCGGTTAACTGTTCACCAAAATACTCGACCATATCGGTACGTTCAAACTCGCCATGTACCAGCACATCCAGCCCGATCTCCTCTTGCAACCGAATCGTGCGTTCAATTTCGGCTTTCAGGAAATCGTCATACTGCGCCTGGGTGATTGCCCCTTTATTGAAGGAAGTCCGTTGAGCGCGGACTTCAGCCGTCTGCGGGAACGAGCCAATCGTGGTTGTTGGCAGTGGTGGCAGCGGGATGGCATCCGCCTGTTGCAATTTACGTGATGGATAGGCGTTGCGACGGCTCAACATCACTTCATCTACCTGATTCTGCCGTTCGCGTACCTGCGGGTTATGGGTGCGTTCGGATTGACGACGACTCTCGACTGCTGCGCGACTCACCCCGAACGGTTCGGCGACAAGCTCAACACCTTCATTAACTGCCCGCTTGAGGAGTACCAGTTCCTCCAGCTTTTGTTGAGCGAATGCCAGCCATGACTTCAATTCGGCATCCAATTCGGTTTCAAGTTCCAGGTCGTGTGGGCTGAACATCAGGGAGCAGCTCGGCGCGATTTGGACTCGTCCAGAACCCAATGCGTTGATCGCCTGCTGGACTTTTGCCAGTGCTGCATCCAGATCGGTGCGCCAGATATTGCGTCCATCCACGACTCCAACTGATAGCAGCTTGTCGGTGGGGAGTGCTGCCAGCAC
>JBGSOE010000469.1:0-1867 GCA_041739295.1 Thiohalobacterales bacterium
GGCGGATGCTGCTGGCTAAATACATGACTGCCATTTCGCGAGACGACTATAACTACTCGCGGCCGTCGCGGCGTGAAGGCTCCGCAATCCTTCCTAGCCTGCGGAGTACCCAGGTCGATGTGGTGGTGGTGCTGGACACCAGCGGCTCCATCTCGCCCGACGAGGTGAATGAGTTCATGTCTGAAATCGATGCTATCAAAGGCCAAGTACGTGCGCGGATCACCTTACAGACCTGTGATGCCGAGCTGTCCAAGGATGGGCCCTGGGATTACGAGCCCTGGGAGGAGTTCAAGCTGCCCCGGGAGTTCAAAGGTGGCGGTGGGACCCGCTTCACTCCCGTGTTTGACTGGGTCCGGACGCGCGATCGTGAGCCTGATCTGCTGGTTTATTTCACCGATGCCGAGGGGGAATTCCCCAAACAGGAGCCGTTCTATCCGGTTTTATGGCTGGTGAAAGGCAAATCCAAGGTGCCTTGGGGGCAACGGGTACAGTTAAACTGACCGACCTGTGATCACGGTCGCTTTTCGCGCGTACATTGATCAAGCGCGGTCGAGAGCGTGCCGATAGGGTGGTCAGGGATGGCGCGGGTTTTCTGCTGGGTAGTTGCTGTTGTGGACTTGCGACCGGACTGGGCTGGATTAGGTTGTGCGGGGATCCACCTTGTGCAGCCAAGTATCAATGAATACACAACTTGGTAAGCCGCGTGAGGTTTGCTAGGCTTGAACTGCAGCTGAAATAACAGGCAGGGTGGTCTCAGGGACACCTGATTGTTGCAGCAGACCTTAGCCAAGTATGACCGGGTGTAAGAAGAATGCAGCATGCGAGTGAACAGCTGACCCTAGCCGGCGAAATACGCCGCCGGATAGAACAGGTGTATGAGTTGCCGCCGATGCCGGAAATGGCGCGGCGTGTACTACAACTGCGTAACAATCCAGATGCTTCAATTTCTGATCTCGCCGGGATTGTTGAACTCGACCCGAGTTTGGCCGCGCAGGTGGTGCGTTATGCAGCTTCACCCTTCTACGCCTTTCGGGGCAAAATCAATTCCATTCATGATGCGATAACCCGCGTGCTCGGGTTCGATATGGTCATGAACATGGCGCTGGGTCTGGCCACCGGCAAGTCTTTCCAAAATCCCTGTGATGGCCCGCTCGGGCTGCATGCCTTTTGGCGTCACGCGGTGTATTCGGCAACGTTGGTTCAAGCGCTGGCGAAACGGATGCCGCCTTCAACGAGACCGCAGCCAGGCGTGGTCTATCTCGCGGGATTGCTGCATAACTTTGGCTTTCTACTACTCGGGCATCTATTCCCACCGGAATTCAAACTGCTCAATAAATTGGTCGCCGCACATCCCGAATCGCCTGTCACGGCGCTGGAAAAATGTGTGCTGGGTATGGGGCAGGCACAGAACCTACTGGAAATGGGGCATGCGCAGATCGGTTCTTGGTTGATGCAATCCTGGCAGATGCCGGAAGAGATTGTCATTACGCTCTGTGAGCATCACAACCCTGCCTACACAGGTGATCATGCGGTGTTTCCGCATCTGATCATGGTTGCAGATCATGTCCTCAAAGGCCGCGACATCGGTGATGCGCCGGATGCCAGCCTGCCGCCATTATCATTGGAGATGATCGGGCTTGAGGAAGAGGCTGTGTTAGAGATCGCCGAACACTTGTTCGAAGATTGTACATCTTTGGATATGATGGCGCGTCAGTTGGCCACAGGCTGACAACTGCAGCCTTCCCCGCCGTTCTTTTATATCTTTTCCAGTTAATCATTCTTCACAGATATACATATCCTTGCTTACATTCGCTATGGGTGTGGTAGCTATAGCTCTTAAGGAACCTCTGATTAATTTGATCAAGCG
>JBGSOE010000051.1:0-7850 GCA_041739295.1 Thiohalobacterales bacterium
CGGCGCGGATGCTGGGCATCGACCGTACAACACTGTGGCGGCGGATGCATCGCCTAGGGTTATCGTAAGCTGAATTTTTGCTTCACATCCGAAGGATGTGCGGTAACATCAGATGAAAGGCCGGCCGGCAGCGTACTCTCCGGCAGTAGCTGAACGAATATCAAGCACTTCGAAGGTGAACTCCAGCGGCAATCCTGCCCAGGGGTGATTGCCATCCAAGTGAACCTGATCAGACTCGATGCGAACTACGGTAAAGGGATGCTCACGACCATCTGGCAGTTCACCGAACAGCACCGAGCCCGGCGTAAGTTCTTCATCGTCGGGGAGGCTATGTACAGATTGAACGATGTGCAAGGCAGGGTCGCGCAGCCCGTAGCCATCCTGCGGTTCAAGGCTGACCACGGCACGCTCGCCGCAGCGAAGGCCAGCGAGCGCTTGCTCCACCCGTGGGAAAACGCCCCCGAAACCGCCATGCAGATACCAGAGGTCGTCGCCGTACTGAAGTAATTCACGGGTGTCACGCTGCCGCGCCCAAAACTGCAGCCGAACCACTTGGCCTGTGGCCACGGCAGCAAGCTCGGAAGATGCAGCTATATTTATGTTTGTAGGCATGAGGTTAGAATCCTGGGTAAAATTGATAGCAACTGATTGCACACAAATCCTGTAACGGCAGAACGATCTGGATCTACAGCAAGAACGTCTTGTGACAGCCTACCCGGGGCCGGGCAGTCGGAAGGCAAAAAAAATAGATAGGACCCTAAAAAGTTGGAGGAAGTGACCATGGCAGAACTATTTTCAGAAGAATGGATGAAAAGCTTCATGGCCAAATGGAATGCCGATCCTGATCTCGCCGGCGCGCTCGGCAAAATCGGCTTCAATTCCATCATCGGCTACGGCTTTGACGGCGAAGCCAATCCACGCGGTGTACTCAACGTCAACAACGGCCAAGCAACCGATGCCGGCCCGTACACTGGCCAAACCCTGAACTGGGATCTCCGCGCATCCCCTGAACACTGGAACAAATGGCTGCGCGATCCGCCAGGCATGATGGGCTTGGGCATGGCCTACACGTCCCGCAAGCTGAAATTCAAAGTGGGCGACTACACCGCGATGGTCAAAGACCCACGCATGGCAGGCCCGTTCATCAAGAGTTTCAGCGTAATGGGGTCGGCCTGACGCAGCCTAATGTAGGATAGAGACAAGCGAGATAGCGCAAACGCGCCAAGGCTAATGTGATCGTTCCGCCATTCCTGCAAAAGCAGGAATGGCGGAACAAATAATTATTCTGCGTATACCTATGCGAATTGGGCAGGTAGTTCGATATAGAACAGGCTACCACCCGCAGCGGGACAATCGACACCGATGTTGCCGCCGAATGCTTCAACGATTGCTTTTGAGATGCTCAAACCCAAACCACTTCCGCCCTTGACCCGCGTCTTAGTACTTTCCACTTGCACGAACTTTTCGAATATCCGCTCACGCATGCCCTCCAGCATTCCAGTACCTTGATCACGCGCGCAAATCCGTAGTTTACCTTCCGCATCAGATTCCCCAGTTTCGATGCGCACGATAGCGTTGGGTGGAGAAAATTTCGCGGCATTGGCAATCAGGTTAGTCAGCACTTGCGACAGGCGGTCCTTATCGACATAAAGGCCCACCGTGCATGGCATCTCATTGTGCAATTCCAGTGACACATTGAAACGTGCTGCATAGCTACGATTCAACTCAACCATCTCGGCTAATGATGTCGCCAATAGCAGATTGGTCATATTGTAGGCCATGCAGCCCGTCTCGATCTTTTCCAGATCCAGGATATCGTTGACCAGGTAGACCAGGCGCGCACAATTACTAGTGGCGATCTTCAGCATTTCGCCCATTTTTTCCGAGACGGGCCCTGCAACACCACCGGCGATCAGTCCCAAGGAACCCTGGATCGCGGTCAACGGCGTGCGTAACTCGTGGCTAACGGTAGAGACAAATTCATGCTTCATACGCTCCAGTTTCTGAATCTCACTCTGATCGCGCAGCGACACTCTGTACGCAAGACCGTTCGGTAATTCCATCACTGTCACGGCTATATCGACGGGAAATTCCACCCATCACTGCGCCGCCCGACAGTGCTGCCCTTGCCGTGATTTAAACCACTGCCGATTGCTGTCGATCAAGCTGATAAACACAATCGGCATCTCGAACAGATGTTGGGCGATAGCCGTGAAACGGTCAAAACGCGGCTCCGGCGGAGTATCCAACATCTCCAGTTGACGCAGGGCTTGCAATCGCGCGATTTCGTTATCAGGTATTTTTGGTGCCTGCATCCTTTCACCTACTCTATGCGCGCATGACGCTACAGCAAATTGATCAACAATGTAGCTATACCCAGGAAACTCATGAACCCGACCACATCGGTAATAGTAGTCAGTATGATCGACGAAGATTGTGCCGGATCCTGGCCAACAGCCGTGAGGGCTATTGGGATTGTCGCACCAGCGAGGCCCGCCGAGGCCATCGACAACACCATCGCCAAGGCGATCACCAAGGCCAAGCCACCAGAACCACTCCAGACAAACACACCCAGGGCTGTGGTCAACGCAATCAGCAGTCCATTCGCCAGACCGGTACTCACTTCCTTGCTCACCACGCGAAACAGATGGCGAACACCAATTTCACGTAATGCCAGGCCACGCATGGTTACTGCCAGCGCCTGAGCGCCGCTATTTCCGGATTGCCCCGCTACAACGGGCAGCAAGACAGCCAGCGCGGTGTATTTCGCGATGGTATCTTCAAATAGCCCGACCACCGCTGCGGCCAAAAAGGCAGTGAGTAGATTGATCTGCAGCCAAGGCAGTCGTTTACGCACCGCAAACCCCACCGAGGACAAGGCACGTTCGTCACGGCTGGCACCAAACATCGCCTGGATATCACCACTGCTCTCCTCCTGCACGGCACCGAACAGCTGATCGTGGTGGATCACACCGATCAGGCGTCCCTCCAAGTCGGTAACCGGCACATCGGAAATACCATAGCGGTCAAGTTTCTCCAGGAGTTCATCACGATGCTCCAGAGCCGTCACCATGATCCGCACCGGTCTCAATACGGCATCGACCGGCTCGTCGGGCTCTGCCAGCGCCAAAGCCTCGATCTCGACCATGCCGTGCAGACGTCGATCACGGTCGACCACAAACAAATGATGCGTGAAACGTGGCTTATTGCGGCGCAGACGCTCCAAGGCTTCTCGGGCGCTCATGTCGCCGCGCAAGGTCACTGTGCGCGGGTCCATCAAACTACCGGCGCTCTGCTCCGGGAACGACATCAGTCGTTCCAGATCCTGCGCCACGACGGGTGCAAGTCTTGCGACTACCCGTTCGCGCAGTGCCTCGCTGGCACGGCGTAGCACGCTGGCAGCATAGACGGCATCCATCTGGGTAAACAGCTCACCCAGATAGGCGGCATCGGCGTGATTCAGTATCGCTTCGGCGGCATCCGTCGGCAGCTGCGTCCACACCGAACAACTGTCAGCCACAGCGATATTTTGGAGCGTTTGCCAGGCATCTTCCGGTGGCAATGCCGCCAGCTGCTCTGCGACCTCATCTGGGAACCGTCGGCAGTAGCCAAGATTAATGATGGTTGCCACTGTGCGCGAAGGCTTTTGCGGCCTCACTGCCTTCATAAATGTGCCCTCGACCGTTGCAGTGTCGGCAACAATAACCCATGTCCGGTCAGGACAGAACTGCGGAGTGAAACAGAGGTTCTCTGATTGATCTGAACAAACAACAGCTATACGGCGTTACTCAGAGATTGTTAACCGACATCCTGCGCGCCGTGCGTATTATCCTCAGGCAAGGTATGGGTCACAACACGGTTACGACCGCTACGCTTGGCACGGTAGAGTGCGGCATCAGCCTGTTTGAGTAGGCCATCCGCATCAGCGGGTAGAATTTCCATCGAACTCACCCCAAAGCTAACGGTCACCTTGATACCGTCCGTGTCACGCGCTGCAAGCGCACGACGCAGACGATCTGCCAGCTCCGAACCCTGTTGCAAGCTCAGATCCGGTAGCATCAGGCAGAACTCTTCACCGCCATAACGCGCAATGACGTCGCTCTCGCGTGCTCCCGTGCGCAAAACCTCCGCGACCATTCGGATCACCTTATCGCCCATGGCGTGGCCATAGGTATCGTTGATGTTCTTGAAATGGTCAATATCACACATCACGCAGCTGAGTTTCCCGCCATGGCGTTGCGCATGATCGAAGGCTGCATTCAGATTCTCGAACAATCCGCGTCGGTTGAGACAGCCGGTGAGCGAGTCTTTCACAGCCAAAGACTGCAGCTCCTTGTTCTGACGGTAGATCTTATCCTGGCTATCCTTGAGCATGCGCAGCATACCCTCCAACTCGGCGTTTTTCTCTTCCAGCTGAGTTACGTCATCGAAAGTGACAATCGCGCCGCACACGCGGCCCGCTTCATCCGAAATCGGCGCACTATTGACCATCAGCGTACGAGTGCCGTGCGTGTGGGTATCAAGGTACATTGGTACGCCCGTCATTATCAGGCCCTCTTTCAAGGTGGTGTGCCAAGCGTAATGCAAGGCGCCAGATTCGGGCGTGGGATTTAACCATGGCAAGCTGCGCAGAGTACGCCCGAGCATCTCGCCCGGCGTGGTATTGAGTTTGGCCGCGAGGCTGCGGTTGGACAGCACAATATTCTCTTCGTCGTCGGCCAGGATAACGCCTTCCGCCAATACGTCTAATGCCGCACGCACACGCGCTGGAATGACCGCACTAGGATCCAAATGTTTGAGTGCGCGTCGAATCAACAGGTAATAAAATATCGTACCCGCCAAACCCATGAAGCCCAGGAAATGTACAAACGGATTACTCAGCATACCTGTTAGCCCCGATCCTGAGAGAGGCGTAAAGCTGACTTCCAAAGCACCCCAGCGCCCTGTATTCGAATAAATGGGGACTGCAACATGTTCGGGCGACGTCAGGGTACCCTCTGGCCAGAGACGGCTATGCTCGGGCGTCTCTAGCAGCAATTCACCATTGCTGCGCCGCAAACCCGCTGAGAGCACCTCCGGGTAACGTGCGACCAGTGAACGCACCATGGCATCAACGACTTTCAAGGATGAATCGATCGGTAATATAGACACCTGCACGGCCAGGGTTTCACAAAATTGCTGGCGTGCTTTCAATTCACTGATACGTTGATCGGGTAACAAACCAGCAAACTGCCCGAGCAACAACAGACCGGTGGTCAGAATAACCAGGCTAAGGGTTATGCGTAGTGTGTGCTGCGGGACATTCATCGGCGTGTAGTCTTATCCGTCGCCTGTGCATCAAGTAAGCGTGTCATACCCAGGCTGTAGCGCCGCTCCAGCGCCGCCGCGGCCGCCTGGGTCCGCTCCCGACGTCGACGCATACGTCGATTCAGCGCCAGGATCGGCAGTGGATCGAACCGCGTCCACAGTGGCAGCGACGTAAATAGACTCGCCAACAGGGAGCTGCCCTTGAGATACCAGTTCGTCGCGCCCGCAAACAGGAAGACGGTCATCGTCTTGGCCGTGTCCATGATGATCTGCTGCGGCGAATCTTCTGCAGGTGTTTCATAGGCCGCCATCTGTTCACGCATCGCGGAAACCTCTTCCAGGAATTCGGCGCTGGCAATAGAGGCTACTTCCAATTCATTCCAGCTATCGAGATCTTGCACAGGCACGGCACTCTGCTGCTGCCGATTCCTTGAATCTACGCCACCTGAAGAGGTAGATGTTGCAAATACTGTATCCTGCAACTGCGAGTCTTCCGCCTGATTCTGCTCAGGCTGACTTTCCGGTTCAACCGATACCTCTGGCAAGTTGCTGGTGACAACGACCGTCGGCGCTGCAACTTCCTGTCTATCCGTAAGCGTAGTTTCAGCGACCTTGCTTTGATTCGCAGAGACGTTGACCACACCACTTGAGGCGGCACCTGTGTCTGTGTCGACAATGACGGAGGATAGGCTTAGCTGCACAGTCGCCAGCGCATTTTCAAATATACCGTCGCTCACTGAGATACGTATTTGCCGGTCACCTTCGGTAGCCGTTCCAGCGTGATTGGTATAGCGGAGACTGCGCAGCACTTTTTGGTAGGTTGACAGTGCCGCCACCCCTGAGATGGTCAGGATTCCATTGACCTCATCCCAACGCGCGGTAAGGCCATAGTAGACGGGCAGATAAAGAACATCCTCGCCGTTCACGTATCCGCTAGAGAACTGAACGGTGGCATATTCAAGGGTTACTGTATCGGTATCTGCCAACGCAATATCGGCAGCGATTGGAACCGTATCCACTTCACCGGTTAAGACGATATCCGTTAGCCCAGTGAGCGTTGGTGCGGCATTACTGGCGAAACTCATCTGGGCTGTGTTGTTGCTGGTGTTCGCATCCCACGAATCCGCGGCGATACCCACCGCGGATATCATCGTGCTACTGATATCCGGCACAGTGAATTTCAGCACGAGACCACTGACCGCACTGCTGGGTAGGTCGGCGCCCTGACAAACGACATTATTACCGATGGTGCTGCACGACCAATCCACACCGTCTACTGATACATAGCTAGACCCGGTGGGCGGCGTTAGCGCCAGCGTCAAACCCATCGCGACATCCGGCCCAGCATTGGTCACCTGAACGACATAGTCCATCTGGCCAGCACGCACCACGTTGTATGGTGTGGTAGCCGTTATCGCAACATCAGCTCTACGTAGCTCGATGGCGCCAATATCACAGGTAGCATTCAGAACACGATCGACACCCCGTAGATCGGTCATCGGGCAACTGTTCGTAACACTGCCCGGCTGAGTTGGATTTCCGGCATTCAGCAACGGGCTGTCCTCAAAGGGACGATGGTATGCCACAACGGCATCGCCATAGGTCACCAGCATATCCAGACGCGGATCACGTGGCGCTGCCGCAGTACCTACCTGATCACCATTACTCGCGACGACCACACAGCCTGTATCGTTGCCGATTAAATTGTATCCATACGACGTCAGCGTCGCGGCACAATCTGGTGCAGTCGCATCATCATCGGTGTTACCGGCCATTACGCTATTACTCAGCCACACTGGCCCCGTTGAATACACGCCACCACCGTCTGCCGTGCCAGCGGCACGATTTTCGGTGACAGTGGTTGAAAACAAATTAATCAGATCGGACGTTCCACCATAAATACCACCGCCCGCCAACGTGGCTGTGTTGCCACTCAGCGTGCTGTTGACCAGGGTCATCACACCGTTTCCCCACAGCATGCCGATACCACCACCCGATTGCGCTCTATTAGCACTGATGGTCGAGTCTTTAATGAGCGCCAGAGACATAAACGAATTGAATATTCCGCCTCCGATATTAGCGATATTCCCACTCACCATGCTTGCGTCAATCTTGGTTACCCGGAAGGTGAAATTTGCAAAGCCACCGCCGTATTGCGTAGCGGTATTGCCGCTTATCACACACCGCGTCAGGTTCACCATACCGTCATTCATCCAAGACCATAGCGAGGCGTACACACCACCGCCGGATTGAGCACTGTTCCCGGATATCTGCACGTCGGCAAGATCCAGCCCACCCGTATTTGCCAGCAGGATCCCACCGCCGTTACTCGTGGGAGTTGCCCCGTTGCGAATTGTCAGTCCATGTATATCAATACGCCCTGTGGTATTCAGATGAAACACGCGATCAAGTCCACCGCCATCGATGATGGTCTGAGTCATACCCGCGCCGACGATACGGGCAGCCTGGGTAATATCCAGATCGCCAGTCGCCGACAGGTCTTCGTCAGCGCCCGCACGAGTCACAATGATTACGCCGGCGGG
>JBGSOE010000107.1:0-3998 GCA_041739295.1 Thiohalobacterales bacterium
CGAGTAACAAACGGAGTTTACACGGCGTAAATGAGTATTTTGAGCCCGGCTGCAACGCGGCAGATGCCGCTTCAGCGAATTAATCAGAGGTTCCTTAATTGTCATCGGGTATGCGCCTGCCTATTCACTCAGAATCTTGCCAGTTTTCTGCAATAGTCAGGCCACGATTACCGATGCAGCCATGATCAATACGCTGTTTCCTTTAATAAACAGCGTCATTAGACTCTGAGCCACCTCAAGCTTCACCACCGCCGTTACAGGCCGTGACTCCGACCGATATCACTTACGGAATTCCGGTTGTCCAGCTTCGTTCGGAACGGTAACCTTTCGCCAGAAAGCCAGCACGTTAGGGAAATACCTAGGAGCCTGTCGGACTTAGGTGATCGTAGCGAGTATGGTGGGGGAGCGAGAATAGATTTTCACGATGTCGAGGCGCATCGTCATTCTACGCAACGAGACATCGGGGAAATTTGGGCCGCTCTCACACCAGCGCAGTAGATCAATCCTAAGTCCGACAGGCTCCTAGACCCATCATCGCTAGCGGGCCTAATATTCTATAGTCACCTATCGAAGGCAGGGGATCACAGGACAGGAGCCAGCTTTGCAGATCGATCTGGACGAAGATGCCGCGCTACGCATGATTTTGGAAGGCACCGCCACCGAGACCGGCGAGCGGTTCTTCCAAGCGCTCGTTCAAAACCTGGCCAAGGCCATGCATACCCACGGTGCCTGGGTAACGGAATATCTCGCCGACAGCCACTCACTACGCGCACTGGCGTTCTGGCTTGACGGCGAACTGATAGACAACTTCGAAATCAGCATTGCCGGCTCACCCTGCGAGCGCGTCATCGAAGGCGCCAAATTACTGCACTATCCGGACAATGTCGTGACGCTCTACCCGGACGATCCGGATCTCCGGGCTGCTGGCGCGGTGAGTTATATCGGCGTGCCTTTGAAGGACGTTGATGGCGGGGTGCTGGGTCATCTCGCCGTGATGGATCGCCGACCGATGCCGGAGGAACCGCATAGTTTGGCGCTGTTCCAGATCTTCGCCGCGCGTGCGGCCGCTGAACTGCAGCGGATTCGCGCCGAACGAGACGTGGTGGAACGCGAAGAAAAACTCAGCCGCCTGGTCGACGGCGCCATGGACGCAATCATCGAGCTGGATACAGACCTCTGTGTAACTCAGCTCAACCCCGCAGCGGAAATGATCTTCGCCTCCAGCACTGCCGAAACGCAGGGCGTTCCTTTTGCGCAATTCATGACTGAACCGGAGCAGCCAAGGCTGCAGGAACTCATACACGACATCGAGTCACAGCCCGATGGACCACGCTGTCGCTGGATTCCGGGTGGTCTGCAGTGCCTGCGCACAGATGGTGAGATTTTTTCAGCCGAAGCGACCCTCTCACGCTATGCGCGCGGACAAACACCGTTTTACGTCCTGGTCTTGCGCGATGTGCATGACCGTCTGGAAGCTGAACGCCGCATTCAGGCACTCACGGATGAGACGCAGTATTTGAAAGAGGAACTCAAGTCCACGCGTGATTTCGGTGGGATCATTGGCCGCAGTGAGGCATTGCTGCGGACGCTCCAGGATGTCCAGCAGGTCGCCGCGACGGACGCGACAGTGCTCATCCTGGGTGAGACGGGAACCGGCAAGGAACTTATTGCGCGCGCCATCCATGAGGCCAGTCCACGCCATGACAAAGCTCTGGTCAAGGTCAATTGCGCCGCGATTCCAGCCAACCTGATCGAAAGCGAGCTGTTCGGTCACGAACGCGGTGCCTTCACCGGGGCGACCAGTCGGCGCACCGGGCGGTTCGCGCTTGCCGACGGCGGCACCCTGTTTCTCGATGAAGTGGGGGAACTGCCGCTTGATCTTCAATCCAAACTGTTGCGTGTGCTGCAGGAAGGCGAATTCGAACCGGTTGGCAGTTCCCGTACGCAGCATGTCGATGTCCGCGTGATCGCCGCCACCAACCGTGATCTGCAGCGCGAAGTGCAGGAAGGCCGATTCCGCGAAGACCTGTTCTATCGGCTGAATGTCTTTCCCATTCAAATTCCGCCGCTGCGTGAACGCGGCGACGATATACCACTACTCGCCGATGCCTTCTCCAGACGCTTCGCGCAACGTTTGGGCCGTAGCTTCGCGCCGCTCACGCCCGAGTGCACCCGCCGACTCAAAGCCTATAGCTGGCCGGGCAATGTGCGTGAATTGCACAATGTCATTGAGCGAGCGGTCATCACGGCGCAGGGCAACCGCCTCAATCTGGATCGCGCCCTGCCCGACAGCCCGGAGATCACAGCGCTTCCCGCGGCGGAAGAGGAACAACCGCTACGTATCCGCACGGTGCAGGAACTCGAGGCACTCGAACGCGAGAATCTTCTGCGGGCGCTCGAATCCGCCGACTGGCGCGTGTCCGGAGAAAACGGCGCGGCACAACGTCTGGGCATGCGTCCCACTACCCTCAGTTCCCGCATGAAGGCGCTTGGTATCCAGCGCCCGCGTTGACCGGCATCTCTGCCGTCACGAAATCCGCAAACTTCTGCTCACGAGAAATCGTTATTCACGAAATATCGTGTCGCTAGCACACGCCGATAATATTCTCAACTTACTGTTTTAAAGATCAATTTAGAACTGTGTCGTGACTGGCACGGGCACTGCAATAGTCCTCCTCAAGCACCCTTTCAAGTGCGGTTGTATTCAATCAATACCATCAGGAGAGACGATCATGGAAAACAGCTATCACACCGTTGAAACGGCACGTTACGCCAAATGTATTGAGGTATCCAAACGCATCCGCTGGGATCTGGAGCAGGACGTCATCCGTGGACGCTGTTTCGATTTCTCAAAAAAATTCCTGCCGGATGGCCTCTCTAAAGTTGATCAGCTGACCTTTCTCGATGCAGCCAGCAAACGGACGCTGAGCCAAATACAGGGTCGGACTTACGCCAACATGTTCGGTTTGGTGGAGCGTTTCATCAACGCCAAGATCCTGGAAGTCAGTCGCGACCATTGGCTGGGAGATCAGACCGCGCTTGAGGCGCTGGTGCGTTTCAGCGACGAGGAACTCAAGCATCAGGCGCTGTTCCGCCGCATCGAAGGCATGATCAGCGAGTATATGCCCCCCGGGTACTGTTTCCTGCCGCAGCCGGATGATGTCGCCTCGGTCGTACTCGGAAAATCCACCTGGGCAGTGCTCGGGCTGACCTGTCATATCGAACTGTTCACCCAGGCGCACTATCGCGAAAGCATCGAGACCGACATCGAGCTATCCGAATTATACAAGGATGTATTCCTGTACCACTGGCGCGAGGAATCGCAGCACGCAATCATGGATGAGCTGGAATGGAAACGTGAAGACAGCAAGCTCACGCACGATCAACGTGACCATGCGGTTGACGATCTGATAGAACTGGTCGCCGCGGTTGACGGACTGCTACAGATGCAGACCGGCGCGGATGTCGAGTATTTCTTCGCTATCTGCGGCCGCGAATTCACGCCACAGCAGATCGACAGCATCCGTGCGAACGTCCTCTACGCCTATCGCTGGCAGTACATCATTTCCGGTGTGGGCGAGCCGCGCTTCGCAGAAATCCTCGGTGGACTCATCACCAATGAACAGGGGCAGCGCATCGGTTTGGCGCTACAGCCGATCATCTGCCGCAGTCACTGATCACCCGACATCGATAGGAGAACGCAATCATGGCTACCACATGCCCTACAGGCTTCGACATCAACCATCTACGTACCCAGGTGCTCGCGACCTACGACCGTGTAGCCTGTGAACCGCAAGGTGAATTTCACTTCCACCGCGGTGCCGACTATGCAGCTGATTACCTCGGATATGATCGTAGCGAACTCGCTACGCTACCCGACGCAAGCACCGCACGTTTTGCCGGTGTCGGCAATCCGCACCGTATCGGTCCGATTCATCCGGGCGAAACCGTATTGGATCACGCCTGCGGCGCCGGCATGGATCTGCTGTTGGCGGCAC
>JBGSOE010000134.1:0-12232 GCA_041739295.1 Thiohalobacterales bacterium
CTCTCGGGCGGTAGATCCGCATTTCTTTCGTTGCTTGGAATCGTTGCCTCGATGCTTACTGTCGTGGGGCAGGGCACCGATGTGAGTGATCGACTGGTTGTCGGTTTGACTGTCGTAGGCCCGATCGGTCCGGCAGTTCAGGATTATGTCGAGCGTTCGTTGGAGTCAGCCGTTGCGGACCGAGCCGAGCTGGTTGTAATTCGTATGGACACGCCCGGCGGACTCGATTCATCCATGCGCGGGATCGTTAAGAGCATCACCAACTCGCCGGTCCCCATTGCCAGCTATGTCGCTCCGACCGGCGCACGCGCCGCAAGCGCCGGTACCTATATTCTCTACGCAAGTCATGTTGCCGCGATGGCGCCGGGCACTAATCTGGGCGCGGCCACACCCGTTCAGATGGGTGGGTTGTCACCACCGACGCCACCGGGTAAGGATGAGGGAAAGCAAGAAGGTAAGGCGGACAAGGACGCGGATTCCGCAGATAGCGGAAACGCCATGCAGCATAAGATCGTCAACGATGCCGTTGCTTACATCCGTAGCCTGGCGCAACTCCGTGACCGCAATGCTGACTGGGCCGAACAAGCTGTGCGCGAAGCGGCAAGTATTCCGGCCGCGGAGGCGCTGAAGCTCAACGTCATCGATATCGTTGCGACAGGTATGGGTGATCTGCTGGCGCAAGCGGATGGACGTGAAGTCGAGGTGCAGGGCGAGCTGCGTACCCTGCGGACTGCCGGCGCCCTGATCCGGCAGATCGAACCGGACTGGCGCAGCCGCTTGCTCAGCGTCATCACCAATCCCAATGTTGCCTATATCCTGATGCTGGTCGGCATCTATGGATTGATTTTCGAGTTTTCGAATCCCGGTTCTATCGTGCCGGGTACTGTCGGCGCGATCTCGCTGCTATTGGCTCTGTATGCACTGCAGATGCTGCCCATCAACTACGCCGGTATGGGGCTGATCCTGCTTGGCGTCGCGTTGATGATCGCCGAGGCCTTTGCGCCCAGCTTTGGCGTGCTCGGTATCGGTGGTGTTGTGGCGTTCGTTATCGGTTCGATCATCTTGATGGATACACAGGTGCCGGGCCTCGGTATCGATATATCGATCATTATCACCTTCGCCGTCCTCAGCGTGCTGGTTTTCGTTTTCGTTATAGGTATGGCGATCAGGGCGCGGCGTCATCCGGTAGTCAGTGGTCTGGATGAACTGGTGGGTGGTACAGCGACGGTGCTCGCCGATTTTCAGGGCAGCGGCAGCGTGAATATCCACAGTGAAACCTGGCAGGCCAGCAGCGCTGAGCCGCTGCACCGGGGTCAGCGAGTCAGAGTGACGGGAATCGACGGACTCACCCTGCGGGTCGAGCCGCTGGATTCCTCTACGCGGGAGTAAATGCGATGACAACCTACACGCTCTACATAGTGTTGGCCCTGGTGGTCATGTTCTTCATCGGCGCAGTCCGGATATTGCGCGAGTACGAGCGTGGTGTGGTGTTCCTGCTCGGGCGCTTCTGGAAGGTCAAGGGGCCGGGTTTTATCCTGATCATCCCGGTGGTGCAGCAAATGGTCCGGGTTGATTTGCGTACTATCGTCATGGACGTCCCCAGTCAGGATGTCATCTCGCGTGATAACGTGTCGGTAAAGGTGAATGCGGTGGTGTATTTTCGCGTCATCCAGCCGGACAAGGCGATTATTCAGGTTGAGAACTTCTTTGACGCAACCAGCCAGTTGGCGCAGACCACGTTGCGCTCGGTATTGGGTCAGCATGAGTTGGATGAAATGCTGTCGGAGCGGGAGCGCTTGAACGCCGATGTACAGAAGATACTCGATCAGCAGACAGATGCCTGGGGTATCAAGGTCAGCAATGTCGAGATCAAACATGTCGACCTGGATGAGAGCATGATACGCGCCATTGCCAAACAGGCCGAGGCGGAACGCGTTCGGCGTGCCAAGATCATTCATGCCGAAGGTGAAATGCAGGCCTCCGAAAAACTCCTGCAAGCAGCCAGGACACTCGCGCAGCAACCCGAAGCTATACAATTGCGGTATATGCAGACCCTGACTGAAATTGCCGGTGAGCGTTCAAACACCATTGTTTTCCCTTTACCCATGGAGCTGCTGGCGAAGCTGACAGGTACGGATAAGTCCGGCTGACATCTTTCGATTACTGACGCTGCACTGTGCTTGAGGGTTTCTCCGTGACCGACACTGATGAACTTCTGAGCTGGCGGGAGGAGATGCAATCAGCCTGGTTGTACGACGTTTTGGCGAAACACGAAGCGCACAGTGTTCGCGCACAACTTTTCAAGACGCTTGCTGACGAGGCGCGGAATCAGGCGAGTCACTGGCAGGCTTGCCTTGCGGAACGTGGTCAGGCCGTACCACCCTTCCTGCCCAGTATGCGTGCGCGAGTTGTTGGGATGCTGGTGACCCGGCTCGGTGCGCGGCCGCTCAAACAGATTCTCGGCGGAATGAAAGTACGTGGCATGTCCACGTATAGTCACGCTACGCCATCGGGCCACATCATGCCGACCGCCGTGGAAGATGTGGGGCTTTCGCATCAAGAACTCACCGGCGGCAACCTTCGGGCAGCCGTGTTCGGCGCGAACGATGGATTGGTGTCGAATTCGAGTCTGGTAATGGGAATGGCGGGTGCAACGGGTGATGGCACACTGGTGCTCACCGCGGGCATTGCGGGTTTGCTGGCAGGCGCGTTGTCGATGGCAGCAGGTGAGTATGTATCCGTGCGATCCCAGCGCGAGCTGTATGAGCACCAGATCGACCTGGAGCGAAAGGAACTGGCGGAATATCCGGATGAAGAGGCGGAAGAGCTCGCGCTGATCTATGAGGCGCGCGGTATACCGCTCGACGAAGCGCGCAGAGTGGCGAAGAAGATGCTTGCCGATCCGAGCCATGCCCTTGATGTGCTGGCACGCGAAGAGCTGGGCCTCGATCCTTCGCAACTCGGCTCGGCAATCGGTGCGGCGAGCGCGTCATTCATGTCGTTTACGGCTGGGGCGATCATCCCGTTGCTACCGTTTCTCATGGGATGGGGCGGTCTTACGAGCGCAATTGCGTTGACAGCGGCTGCGTTGTTCGGCGTCGGTGCGCTGATCAGCCTGTTCACCGGCCGCGGCGCATTCGCAGGAGGACTTCGCATGCTGGCGATCGGTGGCGCTGCTGGAGCGTTGACCTATCTTCTGGGATCCGTCGTGGGTGTCACGCTGGCGTGAGCCGGCGCGATATTTCCAGAACTTCCGGCAGGTTCTTTTTACTGCTGACAGAACGGGACAGATAACACCATGCGAATAGAAAAAGATGCTCTTGGCGAATTGGTCGTGCCTGACGATGCGCTCTATGGGGTGCATACCTGCCGCTCGATTGAGAATTTCAACATGGCAGGCGAGCGCATGCCGATGGCACTGATCTTTGCCATGGTGCAGCTCAAACAGGCCTGCGCTACCGCCAATGCGCAGCTCGGCCTGCTGCCGCACGAAAAGGCCAAGGCCATCATTGCCGCCTGCGGGGACGTGTTGAGTGGCAACGTCGACGATCAATTCCCGATCGATATGTTTCAGGCCGGTTCTGGCACATCGAGCAATATGAATGTCAACGAAGTGCTGGCAAACCTTTCCGCTGAAGCACTCGGTGGGAAACGCGGCGACCGCAATACCGTGCACCCGAATGACGACGTCAATATGGGCCAATCCAGCAACGACGTGTTTCCGTCCGCCATTCGCGTCGCGGCGGTCGAACTGTGCGGCGGGCTTTTTCAAACGTTGGAAAAACTTATTCAAGGTATGGGAGAAAAGGCGGAAGAATTTTCCAATGTTTGGAAAACCGGCCGCACCCATCTTCAGGATGCCGTGCCCGTCACGCTCGGGCAGGAGTTCGCGGCCTGGGCGCAGGCGTTGCGCAAAGCCGAACGACGCATCGCATTTGCCTGCAAGGATCTGCATGAGTTGGGCATCGGCGGCAATGCCATCGGAACGGGCGTCAACACGCCTGCCGCTTTCCGTGGCGAAATCATCAAAGTACTCAATCAGGCGACGGGACAGAACTACCGCGTGGCGGATAACGGGATTGAGATCACTCAGTTCCTATCCGACATGGGCGCATTCTCCGGTGCACTGAAAATGCTCGCACTGGATCTGAATAAAATCGTCAACGATCTGCGCCTGCTTGGCTCCGGCCCGAATACAGGGCTCGGTGAAATCAATCTGCCGCCGGTCGAGCCGGGTTCATCTATTATGCCTGGCAAAATCAACCCGAGTATTTGCGAAGCCGCCAACATGGCTTGTTTGCAAGTGGTCGGCAACGATGCGGCGGTTTCCGCCGGTTGCGCGGCTGGGCAGCTTGAACTCAACACCCATATGCCGCTGGTCGGGGCAAACATCGTCAAATCGCTCAACATCCTGACAAAGGTCTGCGCGGCACTGTATGAAAAATGCGTGTGCGGTATCACCGCCAACGATGCAGTTTGTAAAAACTATTTCGAACGTAGTGCCGGACTGCCAACCATCCTCAATCCGGTGCTCGGCTACGACAAGGTCGCCGTGCTGGTGAAAGAATCACTTGCCACCGGTAAAACCCTTGTCGAACTGGTTCGTGAAAAGAATCTCATGACGGAAAAAGAGTTTGAAGCTCTCCTCGCTGGTTCGAACGGACCCTCGCATTAAAAACGACTCCCCAGCATTCACATTCCCACCTGGCCAGGCAATAACCCTTCATTCATTGATTGTTGAGTAATTCAGTCTGGTATTCCGAGAATATCAGAGTAAAATAGTCAGGAATGTAGGAGGTGCCATGAATACCGAATCCAATGCAGTAACCACGTTAATTGGAAAGGAATATCTGCACGGTTTTGTAACCGATATCGAGGCCGATACGCTGCCGCCCGGCCTCAATGAGGACGTGGTACGGGCCATTTCCGCAAAGAAACAGGAACCGGATTGGATGCTCGAATGGCGCCTGACCGCGTTCCGGCATTGGGTGCAGATGATCGAGCCGGACTGGGCGACAGTGCATCACCCGGCCATCGACTACCAGACTATTTCTTATTACTCAGCGCCGAAACCGCGTTCGGGACCCAAGAGTCTCGACGAGGTTGATCCGAAACTGCTGGAGACCTACACCAAGCTCGGCATTCCGCTGGAGGAACAGATGGCGCTGGCCGGGGTCGCCGTGGATGCGGTGTTCGACAGCGTCTCGGTGGCGACCACCTTCAAGGAAAAGCTGGCGGAGGCCGGCGTAATTTTTTCCTCGATATCCGAGGCCGTGCGCGATCATCCGGAACTGATTCGCCAATACCTGGGGACGGTGGTGTCGCAGCGCGACAATTTTTTCGCCGCCCTCAACGCCGCAGTGTTCAGCGACGGTACCTTCGTGTATGTGCCGAAAGGCGTGCGCTGCCCGATGGAACTTTCAACATATTTCCGTATCAATGCCGCGAACACCGGCCAGTTCGAGCGCACCCTTATCATTGCCGATGCGGGCAGTCATGTGAGTTATCTGGAAGGCTGCACGGCACCGATGCGCGACGAAAACCAATTACACGCCGCGGTGGTGGAACTGGTGGCGTTGGAAGACGCGCGCATCAAATACTCGACCGTGCAGAACTGGTATCCGGGCGACGCCGAGGGTCGTGGCGGCATCTACAATTTTGTCACCAAACGCGGTGACTGCCGTGGCGACCGTTCGCACATTTCCTGGACGCAGGTTGAAACCGGTTCGGCGATCACCTGGAAATACCCCAGCTGCATCCTGCGCGGCGACGATTCAGTGGGCGAGTTCTATTCGGTGGCGGTGACCAAGGGCCATCAGCAGGCGGACACTGGCACCAAGATGATTCATATCGGTCGCAACAGCCGCAGCACCATCGTTTCCAAAGGTATCTCGGCCGGTAACAGCAGCAATGCCTATCGCGGCCTGGTACGTATCAGTCAGAAGGCCGAAAACGCGCGCAATCACACGCAATGCGATTCGCTGTTGTTGGGTGACCGCTGTGCCGCGCATACCTATCCATATATAGAAGTGCGCAATCCCACGGCCAAGGTGGAACACGAGGCAACCACGTCGAAGATCGGTGCCGATCAGTTGTTTTACTGTCGCAGCCGCGGACTGACTCAGGAAAACGCCGTATCCATGATCGTGAACGGTTTCTGCAAGGAGGTATTCAAGGAGCTGCCGATGGAATTCGCGGCCGAGGCGCAGAAACTGCTCAACATTAGCCTCGAAGGCGCCGTGGGTTGAAGCGTAAACAGACCAGGAGTTGCATCATGCTAAGCATCAAAGATCTCAAGGTGTCCGTCGACGGCAAGCCGATCCTGCAGGGTGTGAATCTGCAGATCAGGCCTGGCGAGGTCCACGCCATCATGGGTCCCAACGGTTCTGGCAAAAGCACGCTGGCGCATGTGCTGACCGGGCGTGAAGGTTATCAGGTGACCGGCGGCGAGGTGCGTTACGAGGGTGAGGACTTGCTGGGTCTGGAAGTGGAGGAACGCGCGCACAAAGGCCTGTTTCTCGCGCTGCAATATCCGGTCGAGCTGCCGGGCGTGAACAATATGGTCTTTCTCCGCGAGGCGCTGAATGCGATCCGCACCGCGCGCGGTGAACCTCCGCTGGATGCCGTGCAGTTCATCAAGCTGGTGCGCGACAAAGCGAATGCGGTGAACATAGATCCTGAACTGCTTAAACGTTCGGTCAACGCAGGCTTCTCCGGTGGTGAGAAGAAACGCAATGAGATTTTGCAGATGGCACTGCTGGAACCGAAGCTGGCGATACTCGACGAGACCGATTCCGGCCTCGATATCGACGCCTTGCGAATCGTTGCCGATGGTGTCAATACCCTGCGCGCGCCGCACCGCGCCATGATCGTCGTGACGCACTATCAGCGATTGCTCGACTACATCGAGCCGGATTACGTGCACGTGCTGGTCGGTGGCCGTATCCTGCGCTCCGGCGACAAATCGCTGGCTCTGGAGCTGGAAGAGAAGGGCTATGGCTGGATCACCGAGGAGGCCGCGGCATGAACGCAGTGGTACGACTACAGGACGAGGCCCGCGAACGCTATCGGGAACTGCTGGCGACGACCGCGCAGACCTTACCGGGTCAGGATCTCGACTGGCTGACCGCGCAGCGCGCCGAAGCCACGGCCGCGTTTCTGCGCCAGGGTTTCCCAACCCGCAAGGACGAGGCGTGGCGCTATACCAGCCTGGACAAGCTGCTGCAACAAACGCGGGTGACCAAAGTCGCGCCGCTGCCTGCACTCAATGCCGCGGACGTCGAACCGTTCCGATTGACGGACAACGCGGTTGCGCGACTGGTGTTCGTCAACGGTGTCTTGTGTCCAGCGTTATCACATACGCAGGATATCGAGACTGAGGTAGAGATCTCGGGTTTGCGAGCGGCGTTGGAACGTACACCGGATAAGATTGCCGGGTGGCTTGGCCGCGCTGCCGGGACCGCGCCAACCCGTTTCGCGGCATTGAATACCGCCCTGCACAACGACGGTGTCTGGATATACATTCCCGCCGGTGTGCGCCTGGTGGGGCCGATCGAAGTGCTGTATCTGTCCAGTGGCACGGAGGTGGCGCTGGCTCTGAGCCCACGCAATCTGATCGTGCTGGAGAACGGTGCCCATGCAACGGTCGTGGAACATTATGCCAGTTACGGCGCAGCGAACTGCTTTACCAATAGCCTCACCGAAGTGCAGTTGGGTGAAGCGGCCGAAATGGAACACTACCGGCTACAGGACGAAGATGCACTCGCGACACATTTGAGCAGTCTGTTCATACGTCAGGGCCGATCCAGTCATTATCATGGGCTCGGCGTCAGCCTCGGCGGAACCTGGTCGCGCACCGAATATCACAACGGCTTTGAACAGCCAAACGCGCGCTGCGATCTGGATGGCCTCTATGTCGCGGGCGACCGGCAGCTTACCGATTTTCATCTCGACATCCGCCATGCCATGCCGGGCTGCACCAGCCGCGAACGCTTCAAAGGCATTCTGCTCGGCCGCGGCCGCGCCGTGTTCGACGGACGCATCCGTGTCGAACAGGATGCCCAGCAGACCGATGCCGTTCTGACCAACCACAATCTGCTGTTGTCGCGCGACGCGGAAGTGGACACCAAGCCTCAGTTGGAGATCTTCGCGGACGATGTGAAATGCGCGCACGGCACGACGATCGGTCAGTTGGAACCGGCGCAGATGTTTTATCTGCGCTCGCGCGGGATCCGCGCGGAAGATGCGCGGCGTATGCTCTGTCTGGGCTTCGCGACCGAATTGCTTGCGGACTGCGGCGTGCCCGGGTTCCGCGCGCAGGTGGAACGGCGCCTGGAATCGCGCTTGCTCGCCGAGCCCGCGCTCGAGATGGAATGACAGTGAAGATCATCGCATCAGGAGGTGGCGTATGTTGGAAAGGTTGATGCGACTGGTCCGCCAGGCCCAGACCGACGCGCCGGAGCAAAACACCCTGACGCAGACGGCGGCAGAATCGACCGGCCCTATCACGGAGGAACAAGTGATTGCGGCCCTGCGCACGGTGTTTGACCCGGAGATACCGGTCAACATTTACGATCTGGGACTGATCTACGCGATACAGATCAACGCGGGTGAGGTCCAGATCGACATGACGCTGACGGCACCGGCCTGTCCCGTCGCGGGCACGCTGCCGCGCACGGTGGAGGATGCCGTGCAACGCATCCCGGGCGTGACCGCCGTCACCGCGCAACTGGTCTGGGATCCGCCCTGGACTCAGGAAAATCTGTCCGATGAGGCGCGTCTGGAACTGGGGATGTTGTAGGCCCTGGATAGCTTCACGAACTTGATCAGCAGGAGAAGGATATGGCGGTACAACTGACAGAGAAGGCGGCACAACGGGTGCAGAGCATGCTTGCCAAACGCGGACAGGGTGTTGGGCTGCGTCTCGGTACGCGCAAGAGCGGCTGCAGTGGTTTCGCTTATGTCGTCGATTACGCGGATGCGGTCGCCGACACGGACAGCGTATTCGTTTGCCATGGCGTCAACGTGGTGGTCGATCAGGACAGCCTGCCGCAACTCGAGGGCCTAGTGCTCGATTATGTACGCACCAATGCGCTGAACGAGGGTTTTGAGTTCAACAACCCCAACGTCAAGGAGAGTTGTGGTTGCGGCGAATCTTTCAGCGTCTGAGTGACGAACCGGAGACAGTGGAATGACCGAACTGGCCGACATTCTGGAGACTTTTGATCTGCTTGGCGACTGGGAGCAGCGCTATCAGTATCTGATCGAACTCGGCGAGCGCTTGCCCGCCATGCCGGATGTGCTCAAGACAGATGAAAACCGGGTCAAGCCCTGCATGAGCACGGTGTATGTCGCCGCCTATCAGGATCACCAGCATCCTGATGGTATCCGTTATCACGGCGATTGTGATACAGCGGTGATCAAGGGTGTTCTGGCGTTACTGATTGAGCTTTTTTCCGGACGCAAAACAGCCGACATTCATACCTTGGATACCGACGCGCTGTTCGAGCAGTTGCAGCTGGCCGAGCACTTGTCGCCGAACCGGCATGTCGGCATCTACGCCATCGTGGATTTGATGAAATCCCAGGCCAGGGATTTGCGCGAGGCACAAGTAGCATAGCAAGACGCATTTCGCTTGCCGCAGGAAGGTCCTGCTGATACAGGCTCATCGGCGGCCGCAGTAGATGTGCGGTGAGAAATGCGAGCAAGTAGCTCCTACAAGGAGGGGTCGATGCAGATACAATCCAATCAACGCATGTTCGCTTACGCACTCATCGCCATCGGCGCCGCCGTTAGCATCGTCGCGGCCGTTGTCCCGCATTACACGGCGGGCTATAGACTTATGTTCAGTGTATTGCTGATCGGTCTGCTTCCTTACCTTGCCTACGGTATCGCTGTGCCGTTTCTGCGTGGCTGGTTGCTGGCAGTACCTGGGGCCATCCTTGTGGTTCTGCATACAGCAGTAGTCGTGCGCGAACGCTTTTTAGACAACGCGGATTACGGTGGCGGGATGATCTATTTTTTCCCTTTGGCACTGACACTTGGGATGTTGCCCTTGATCTTTTTGGCATTGAAAAAACCCTGGGGCGCAGATCCGCAGACCAAAGCGATGTAGGTAATATTGTCTACATAAAAGCAATATTAAAGTTGGCCACGGAATCACGCAGAACAACACGGACAAGATCTTAAGCTTCACGCCGGCACTGCCATCACCCGCAAGGTGGTGAATAGTCGCTCCAGGAAGACACTGTGTTTCAGTGTCTTCCGTGTGTTTCCGTGGCTGAAATGATTTTTTCAGGTTGAACGCGTAGGTTACGGATTTCTACAGCGCGCGATGAACGCGTTTGACGGCAGGATCGCTCTGGCTGGTGTGCATACTGAAGCCGAGTTCGCGCACCAGGTCGAGCATGCCCTGATTGCTGCCCAGAACTTCGCCTTCCATACTGCGGAAACCGCGGGCACGCGCTGCGTCCATGAGTGCCCGCATGAGTCGCGAACCGATGCCGCGATGCTGCCAGGCGTCGGCCACGACCAAGGCGAATTCGCAACTGTCCCCGTCGGGATTCATCGCGTACCTTGTCACACCGATCTCCTGTTCAGCGCCAGCCGTAACGACGGTGGCGATCAGTGCCAGATCGCGATGATAGTCGAGCTGGGTGAGCCGGATCAGTTCCTCGCGGCTCAGTTCCTGAAGGCTCTGCATAAAGCGGAAATATTTGGCCTGCGGCGACAGTCCGCGGACAAAGGCCTGCTCTATTTGCGCATCCTCGGGACGTATCGGGCGAATGGTCAGGTCGGTGCCGTCGGGCAGCTGCGACAGTGACACCAACTGCGCGGGGTAGGGGTGGATGGCCATATGCGCATAGCGGTTCGGTCCCGGCGCGCGATAGCCAATGGTGATGCGCGCGTCCACTGCCAACGCGCCATGTTCGTCCAGGATCAGCGGGTTGATATCCAGTTCGTTGATCTCAGGGATTTCGCAGACCAGTTCCGAGACTTTCAGCAGAACCTGTTCGAGTGCACCCAGGTCGGCGGCCGGCAGATTGCGAAATTCCTGCAACAGATGGAACACCCGCGTCTGCCGCATCAGATCCTGGGCGACGAAACTGTTCAATGGCGGAAGTGCGATGGCACGGTCGCGCAACACTTCCACCGAGGTGCCGCCCGCGCCGAAGGTGATGGCCGGACCGAAGGCGGGATCGCGCACCACGCCGATCAATAATTCGCGGCCATGCGGTTTGTGGTGCATGGCTTCGACCGTCACACCATTGATATGCGCATTGGGCCGCTCAAGTTGGACCGCCGTGACCAGTTCCTGATAGCTGCGGCGTACATGTTCGGCACTATTGATGTGCAGCCGCACACCGTTGACGTCCGACTTGTGGCTGATGTCAGGCGAGTCGATCTTGAGCGCCACCGGGAAGCCGATGGTTTCCGCCGCCACCAGCGCTTCGCCCGCAGTATGTGCGGCCACTGCGAAATTGGTTGGTATCCCAAACGCATGCAATACCGCCTTGGCCTCGTTGCCGTTGAGCTCCTGGCGGCGTTCCGCCAGCGCCCCCTCGATGATCAGGCGTACGCCTTGCAGGTCCGGCGCGCTGCGCTCGGTCAGTGGTGCCGGCACCTGCAGCAGCAGTTGCTGGTTATGCTGATAACTGGCGAGATAGGCGAAGGCTTCTACGGCACCTTCCGGAAAGGCGAAGTTGGGGATGCGGTGGTGCGAGAGCAGATCGCGGGCGGACTCGACCTGCACCTCGCCCATCCAGCAGGCCAGCACGGGTTTGTCCTGGTCGGCGGCAGCCTCGACCACGGCCTGCGCGCAGGCCAACGGGTCGGTCATCGCCTGTGGTGTCAGCATGACCAGCAGTCCGTCGATGGCAGGGTCGGCAAGACACTGGCGTACCGCCGCGCCATAACGTTCCGCACCGGCGTCACCTAGAATATCGACGGGATTGGCCCGTGGCCATGTCGCTGGCAACAGCGTGTCGAGTGCGTGCAGCGTAGCGGGGGACAGCTCGGCCAGTTGCAGTCCGAGATCGGCGCTGCGGTCCACGGCCATGACTGCAGGTCCGCCGCCATTGGTGACGATGGCCAGCCGGTCTCCGCGCATGCGGTGATGACTGGAGAGCAGCTGCGCTGCCGCAAACAGCTGTTCGATACTCTGCGCGCGCACGACACCGGCACGTCGCAGCGCGGCATCGAACACATCGTCCGCCGCGACCAGCGCGGCGGT
>JBGSOE010000138.1:0-8824 GCA_041739295.1 Thiohalobacterales bacterium
GCTGCCAGGCTCTCGCCGGATTCTCTATATTTGGGAAACCATTGCCAATGACCTTCTTATCCACGCCACAAATGCGAACACGATCCCGATGGCAAATGGTGGCGTGTGCAATGGGTAGTATTCGGGTACGGAAAGAGACTAACACTTTGTATATCGATTTTCGGTATCAAGGTGTACGTTGCAGAGAGCAGACAGCCCTAATAGAAAGTCTCGTCAACCGTGGGCGGCTTAAACAGCTACTCAAAAACATCGAACGCGATATACGCGCAGGTACATTTTCTTATCGGCATTACTTCCCGCATAGCAATCGCGCAGGTTTATTTGAGCCATCAACCACTATTACACTGCCACCGACAACAGATGAATTTACTAGCGCTGCAAAATTAGCATTACATAGTAGCGACACAACTCAGACAAATAGCGTATCGATTGCAGGAACACCATTGTTTACCACTTTCAGTGATCAGTGGTACACCGAACGTGAAGTCGACTGGAAGCGATCTAATCAGCAGAAAGTTACCGACATCCTCAACAAGCACCTCATCCCAAGATTCAGGGGAAGAAGAGTCGGCGACATCACAAAAACTGACATCCTGGACCTCCGCACCCATCTCGCCAAAGATTACCGCGAAGGTAAAGGACTTTCTCCTGCCAGAGTCAATCAGATCCTGAACATTTTGCGTCAGATTCTCAATGAGGCCGCCGACCGATTCGACTTTAGCACACCGTTCAGAGGTATCAAGCCATTGCGTGTACCCCGGACCCAGGTTGATCCGTTTTCATTTAAGGAGGTCAAACAATTCTTTGACGCCCTCCCGGCTAACTACCGTAATTATTTCACCATCGCATTCTTCACCGGTATGCGTACCTCCGAACTTATCGGGCTTAAATGGCGGTATGTGAACTTCGAGCGCAACGAAATCGAAATCAGAGAAACCCTCGTACAGGGGCATCCTGACACCCCAAAGTGCGAAGGTTCCGAACGAGTCATCGATATGTCCACGATAATCTCTCAGGCGCTCCGTGATCAGCACAAGAAAACCGGCGACGATTCCGAATATGTTTTCTGCGGTCGCGATGGACAGCCACTGAATTACCGTAATTTGGCAAACCGTATCTGGTATCCAACACTCGCATCAGCTGGTCTGCGTCGACGTCGTCCGTATCAGACACGGCATACAGCTGCGACGCTCTGGCTAGCCTCAGGTGAAAGTCCGGAATGGATCGCCCGCCAAATGGGGCACACGACCACCAAAATGTTGTTCACGGTCTACTCGCGTTATGTACCCAACTTGACCCGTCAGGATGGATCGGCAATGGAACAGTTGCTCTGTGCACAATTCGGAGATGCCAGATGAGAAAATCGGGATATATTCACATCGCAGTTGCAGCCGAAGATACGGTGTCGGCGTTGGCTTACCGGTTCAGGCATCTGTATATCCATAACCTTTTTGGCACCTCTGACTTTAGAGAATTTTCAGCATGATATTAAGCAAAGTCATCAAGCATCTGTCTCAACTCGAACCCCTGAACGAAGCTATCGAAGGGACGTATCGAGTCATAAGGGTAAAGTGGCAGAATGATGCACTGCTAGGCAACTGCCGCAGTATTGAATTACAGGACTGCTCAGGTACTACAAACGTCTTATTGCAAGGTAATGCATGCCGGCCGTGGCTCGTCTCCGGTGCTGCATATTCCCTACGCCTACGGATTCGAGTCGACCAAGATCGACCGATAATCGAAGTGGTTTCGATCTCAGAGGCCCCTGTAAGCGATTTCAATCCGCTCGTTTTGTTGTCCTCCAGATGGACACCATTCCCAGAGGTCATCCCGAAACTCCTGGGCCTCTATCAGCAATTGCACACACCGTCACTTGTCCGTTTCTGGGAAACGGTTTTCCGTAATGAACTCTGGGTTAGAGAATTTTTGAGTATCCCCGCCAGTAGGTCATGCCACCACAGTGGCCCTGGTGGGTTGTTTGTGCATAGCGTGGAAGTAGCTGAGTCCGTGGCTGCAACAATGAGAACCTATCCTTTGCTGAGTGATCTCGAACGCGATGCGGCAATCACCATAGCACTGCTACACGACGCAACAAAGGTAGCATGGTCGGATAACAATTCGAAGCGTTGGAAGATACCGTTCCGGCCTCGCGAACATGAGCGGCTGTTGCCTTATTTCGTAGCCGAACCGCTACTCGACCTGATGAAGCATGACCACGATGCATATGGCGTGCTGGTGAGGCTTATTGATGACTACACTCGCCCGAGCGAATTCTCCAATAGCCCGTTAAGCGGCATTATCCGCAACGCTGACCATCTCAGCTCGCATCTTGATGCCCGTGCCAAGACGCGTTTGAACGCAGGTAATAAACGTAATTGGATTAGTGTGGGCGGCCGTATGCATTGGTCACCACTGGTTTCGAAAATGTAATCTGATCTGGCTATAGGAATTACATGGCAACAGGGCCTCCCCCTACTTGCCAGAAAGCTCGGAATTATGTAGGTGTATATGAATACATACGTAGTCTGGTACAAGATGGTCAAGGGTGCGTCACCCTCTACCTATCACGTATGTATTGCACCAAAGGCCTGTTTTCACATCATCACCCAAATTCCGCAATACCCAACCCACCTACCAGAAATACCGACTTACACTTTAACTGTAAGGTTCCGGGCATCGCTACGACTAATGAAGACATCATGAATATGTGTGGGCATATCGTCATCATCTCTATTCAGAATATGGGCTGCAAAAATAGCGCTCTGGAACTGTCAACCATCGCAATCTCATGGCGTGCGTTAATAATCGATTAAGGCGAAAACTTGGTGACCAAGACACGGATCATTCTGATACTGCTGCTATTCGTTACTGTGGGGATCTTTTTCGGTACTGATCTCGGCCAATATCTGACGCTGGATTACCTGAAATCACAGCAGTCAGCCTTAGACAGCTACCGGCAACTGCATCCTACAGCAACCGCCGCAAGTTTCTTCATGCTTTACATAGCCGTAACGGGATTGTCACTGCCCGGTGCGGCCTTGATGACATTGGCAGCTGGTGCGATCTTCGGCCTGTCAATGGGCACGCTGATCGTTTCCTTTGCTTCCTCTCTCGGAGCCACCTTCGCCTTTCTTGTCTCCCGTCTGTTACTGCGCGACTTGGTACAGAAACGTTTCGGAGATCACCTGAAGGCTGCCAATCGAGGGATTGAAAAAGACGGCTCTTTCTATCTATTTACACTGCGCCTCGTGCCGGCCTTCCCGTTTTTCGTGATCAATCTCGTCATGGGATTGACGCCGATGCGGACCTGGACCTTCTATTGGGTGAGCCAGATCGGGATGCTGGCGGGGACTCTCGTCTATGTAAATGCCGGCACTCAGCTCGCTCAGCTGGATTCACTCTCAGGTATCCTTTCTCCGGGCCTGATTATTTCGTTCACCTTACTTGGCATTTTCCCGTTGCTGGCCAAAAAGGCCGTGGAACTGGTCAAGTCACGACAGGCTCTGCGCCACTATCCGAAACCGAAACGCTTCGATCGGGACCTGATCGTCATCGGCGCCGGTTCCGGTGGCTTGGTCAGTGCCTATATCGGTGCCGCCGTCAAAGCCAAGGTAAGTCTGATCGAGAAACATCGTATGGGTGGCGACTGTCTGAACACCGGCTGCGTGCCTTCGAAAGCACTCATACGTTCCGCGAAATTTCTCTCCCACGCGCGTCGCGCCCAGGAGCTTGGTTTTACCTCCGCGACTGTGGAATTCGATTTCGCCACGGTCATGGAACGTGTTCAGCGGATCATCCGCGCCGTCGAACCGCACGACTCAGTGGAACGTTACTCGGCGCTCGGCGTCGATTGTCTTCAAGGTGAAGCGCGGATCACCTCACCTTACAGTATCGAGGTCAACGGCCGCAGCCTGACTACCCGCAATATCATTGTCGCGACCGGTGGTCGACCACAGATTCCGAATATTCCAGGCATCGAACAAACTGGCTACTGGACCTCCGATACCGTCTGGAATCTGCGCACGCTTCCGCGCCGCATGCTGGTACTCGGTGGAGGACCCATCGGCTGTGAGCTCGCGCAGTGCTTCGCCCGTTTCGGCAGCCATGTGATCCAGGTGCAACGCGGCGCATTACTCATGAAAAAGGAAGATCCTGAGTTTTCCACCCTGTTGATGGAACGCCTGCAACGTGAAGGCGTCGAACTGCGCGTTGAACATACGCCTAAATTATTTCGCGTTGAAGGTGACCGAAAAACCCTGGTCGCCGAGCACGCCGGTGTGGAGATCGAGATCGAATTCGATGTGTTATTGGTCGCCATCGGCCGGCAAGCGAATAGCCGTGGTTTCGGTCTTGAAGAACTGGGCGTTCCATTACGCAAAGACGGCACCATCGAAGTCGATGAATACATGCGCACGAACTACCCGAATATCTATGCCGTCGGTGACGTAGCCGGGCCATACCAGTTCACGCATACAGCCGCACATCAAGCCTGGTATGCCGCTGTCAACGGTCTGTTCGGGACCTTCAAGAAATTCCGCGTCGATTATTCAGTGATACCTTGGGCGACCTTTACGGATCCTGAAATCGCCCGTGTCGGCCTGAATGAACAGGAGGCAAAAGAAAAAGGTATTCCTTATGAGGTCACCACCTTTCCGCTCGAAGAACTCGATCGCGCCATTGCTGATGAAGAGGCACATGGCCTCCTGAAAGTCCTGACGGTACCGGGTAAAGATCGCATCCTGGGCGTGACGATTGCCGGAGAGCATGCCGGTGACCTCATCGCGGAATTTGTAACTGCCATGCGTCACGGACTGGGACTCAACAAAATCCTTGGCACCATCCACATCTATCCGACCCTGGCTGAGGCGAACAAATACGTCGCCGGCCAATGGAAGCGTGAACACGCGCCCGCCGGGATTCTGGCCTGGGTCGAACGCTACCACGCTTGGCGTCGAGGTGATCACCGGCAACCGCCTTCATAACCCACTGCACCTATACAGCCTATTTACACAATACAAGCACACTGAAATTAATCATCAGAGAATGAACTCATGACTCAACTACAGTTTGGACGTAGCACCTGTGGTGAACTTGCGCAGGCGATGAACCATGAATGGCTGGTCACAAACGGTATCGGTGGCTTTGCATCGGGAACGATCTGCGACATGAATACACGCCGTTATCATGGCCTGCTGCTGGCCGCGTTCGCGCCACCCGTGGCACGAACGCTCTTGGTCGCGGCTATGGATATCACGGTTACGTATCTTACAAAAGAATACCGGCTGGCGACTCACGAGTACGCTGACGGCACCATCACACCGCAGGGTTATCTGCATCTGGAGTCGTTTCATCTCGATCAAGGCATGCCGGTCTGGCGCTATGCCATCGCCGATGCATTGTTGGAAAAACGCGTACTGATGCAGCCCGGACAAAACACAACCTACGTGAATCTCCGTGTCCTGCGTGCCAGTGACACTATGACGATAGAGCTGACGCCGCTGTGCACCTACCGTGATTACCACAGCCACACCCAGGGTAACTGGCAACTTGGTGTGCGTGAAATCCCGCATGGCTGCGAGATCGAGGCCTTTGCGGGTGCGCAGCCTTATCGCTTAACCTGCGCCGGCGCATCCTTCATAGCGGACTCGGACTGGCATTGGAATTTCAGACATCGAGCGGAAAGTGTACGTGGGCTGGACGAGACCGAACATCTGTTCCGACCGGGTCGGTTTCAGCTGTCGCTCGAACCTGGTGAACAGGCAACCGTTGTTCTGTCCACCGATGCAGATGCTCCGCTTGATTTTACCGAACTTCGCAGGCAAGTCGAGTTTCACAGCGCTGCGCTACTCGACAAATTACCCGCCGAATCGCCAGACTGGGTCCGACAGCTCGCACTAGCCGCAGATCAGTTCATCGTTGCGCGTCATCAGGATGGGCATGCAGTTGGCAAGACTGTCATTGCCGGCTATCCCTGGTTTGGCGATTGGGGGCGCGACACCATGATCGCTCTGCCAGGGTTGACGCTCGCTACTCAACGTTATGCAGAAGCTGACACCATCCTGCGCACCTTCGCCGAACATGTCAGCGACGGCATGTTGCCAAACCGCTTTCCCGACGGCGGCGAGGCCCCCGAATACAATACCGTCGATGCCGCGCTCTGGTATTTCCACGCCGTCGATCAGTACACCCAACTCAGCGGTGATACAGCGCTTGCTGCCGAACTCTATCCGGTACTGTCCGACATCATTGAATGTCATCGGCGCGGGACACGTTACGGTATCGGCATGGACTTTGTGGACGGTCTACTGGCAGCGGGGCAAGACGGCGTACAACTGACCTGGATGGATGCCAAAGTCGGTGACTGGGTGGTGACACCTCGGATCGGCAAATGCGTAGAGATCAACGCGCTCTGGTACAACGCCCTACGCGTGATGGAAGGATTGGCAGGACAATTGAATAAAGGTCCAGAGCTTGCTGGTTTTCGACACGCCGCTGAATTGGCCAAACACAGTTTTCAACGCTTCTGGAATCCGCAACGCGCTGCGCTATACGACGTGATCGACGGACCAGAGGGTGAACTTGGTCAGGATGGACAACGTTACGATGCTCGTTTGCGTCCCAATCAGATCTTCGCCGTCGCCCTACCCCACAGCCCCTTGGATACCAACCGGCAAAAAGCCGTCGTCGATAGCTGCGCACGCGAGCTGCTGACATCCCACGGCCTGCGCAGTCTCGCGCCCGGCGAACCAGGTTATGTCGCGCACTACCTGGGCGGGCCATGGGAACGTGACGGCGCCTATCATCAGGGCACCGTCTGGGCCTGGCTCATCGGGCCGTTTGTCGACGCGCATTACCGTGTGTATGGCGATGCCGCGATAGCACGATCTTTCCTCGAACCGCTTGCACTGCATCTTCAGTCGGCCTGCCTGGGTAGCATCAGTGAGATTTTCGACGCCGATCCGCCCTTCACCGCACGCGGTTGTTTTGCACAAGCCTGGAGTGTCGCCGAAGTGTTGCGCCCCTGGCTCACTCTGAGTACCCATGAATCTGCACAGCAGCCAAACCTTCGCAAAGGACGTAAGCATGTCAACTAAAAGCGGCACTACTGCCACTGACAAATCCTCCCAAACACTCAACGCCGAACAATTGCGCATGGCGGCGCAGAATGACAAAACGGCTGCCTGGGATCGTTGGGGACCCTACTTGAGTGAACGCCAATGGGGCACTGTGCGTGAAGACTACAGCGCGCATGGCGAGGCCTGGGATTATTTCAGTCATGAGCAGGCGCGCAGCCGCGCCTACCGCTGGGGTGAGGATGGCATCGCCGGGCTCAGTGACACGAAACAGCGCCTGTGCCTTTCTCTAGCGTTGTGGAATGGTCGAGATCCTATCCTCAAAGAGCGCTTGTTCGGTTTGACCAACGGCGAGGGGAATCATGGCGAAGACGTAAAAGAAATTTACTACTACCTCGATGCGACACCCAGCCATTCCTACCTGAAAATGCTCTACAAGTATCCGCAGGCCGAATTCCCCTACACTCAGCTCGTTGAGGAGAATCGTCGGCGCGGCAAGGAGCAGCCCGAATACGAACTGATGGATACCGGCATCTTCGACGATGACCGTTATTTCGATGTATTCGTCGAGTACGCCAAGGCTGGCGTCGATGACATCCTCATGCAGATCACCGCGCACAACCGCGGCGCGGAAGACGCCCCGCTGCATATCCTGCCGCAGCTCTGCTTCCGCAACACCTGGGCCTGGGGCTACGATCCGACCCGGCCCAAGCTCTCCGCCGATGAGCGTGGCTGCATCGTGGTCGAACAGCCCAAGCTAACGGGATACCACTGCCACTTCGACGACGAGCCGGACCTGCTGTTCTGTGACAACGACACCAATGTGCGGCGCCTCTACGGCATACAGAGCGCCGGACATTTCAAGGATGCTTTCCACGACCACGTTATCCACGGCAACCATCATGCCGTGAACCCGCAGCAGAACGGCACCAAGGCCGCGGCGCATTATGTGTTCAACGTGCCCGCGCAGGGCCAGGTGGTGGTGAAGGTGCGCCTGGCCAAAGGCCAGAACCCTCGGCCGTTCGTGGATTTCTCCACAGTGATGCAGCAGCGGCGCGACGAGACCGATGCGTTTTACGCCAACATCCAAACCGACATCGCGGATGCCGACAGTAAACTGATCCAGCGCCAGGCACTGGCCGGCATGATCTGGAGCAAACAGTTCTATTACTACGATATACCGCAGTGGCAGCAGGGCGACCCGAACATGCCGCCGCCACCGGCCGAACGTCGCCACGGCCGCAATCGCGAATGGACTCATCTGAACAATGCCGACATCATCTCGATGCCGGATAAATGGGAGTATCCCTGGTACGCGGCCTGGGACCTCGCCTTCCACTGCGTCGCGCTCGCCCTGGTCGATCCGGTCTTCGCGAAGAATCAGCTGCTGCTGATGACACGCGTCTGGTACATGCACCCCAACGGCCAGATCCCCGCGTATGAATGGGCCTTCGGCGACGTCAACCCGCCGGTTCATGCCTGGGCCGTCTGGGAAGTCTACAAACTGGAACGCGACGCCAATGGCGGCCAGGGCGACCGCGATTTTCTGGAACGCGAGCTGCACAAACTGATCGTCAACTTCACCTGGTGGGTCAACCGCAAGGACGCCGAAGGTCACAACGTATTCCAGGGTGGCTTTCTCGGTCTGGACAATATCGGCGTGTTCGATCGCAGCGCGCCGCTGCCCACGGGTGGCCATATCAATCAGGCCGATGGCACCAGCTGGATGGCCATGTACTGCCTGAACCTCA
>JBGSOE010000202.1:0-3801 GCA_041739295.1 Thiohalobacterales bacterium
GAGGTGCGCCTGATGAACGGATAATGGCCTGAAAATATGCCATAAAACACCTGCTCTAGTGCCAAACATTGGCGCTTCAGGGCAAACATCACGTTGAACAGAGTGTATGCGACTGGAATCAGCACTTGTTCAGAGATTCCTTTATGTATTTTTCCATCTCATCCTCCTGAAAATATAGGTAAATCATTCTGCAATACCCTGCAATGAATCGCGAAGATACCTAAAAGAGATCAGATGACGATGGCGTTTATTCATTTATTTCTGGTGATATCACAACAGATGACATAAAAATATCAGCGCGTATTAACGAAGTAAGGGCATACAAACCGCTCGAAATGATGAATAAATTACCTCTTAGCGGTATCTAGAACCTAATGGCCAAGAATCTCGCATCACAGACAGATCGCCTGAAAATCCGCATTGCGGAAGCTCGGCTGCGTTTATATCGTACGGCCCTGGCCTGGTGTGGTGACGCCATGCTTGCAGACGACTTGGTACAGGAAACTTTAGTAACTGCGATAGAGAAATGCACTCAGCTTCGGGACGTTGAACGCTTATTTCCCTGGATGTTTAAAATCCTTAACAATAAATGGTATCGCCACCTACAGAAGAACAAAATAAGCGCCGATACATTGGATGACGAATTCCCTTCTGAGGAACCTAGTCCTTCCGGGCAATGTCAGGAACTAGAGCTGGTAGCGCAAGTCAGACGAGCAGTGTCAACGTTGCCGATAAAAGAACGCCAAGTCCTCTCTTTGGTCGACCTGGATGAGCTTTCTTACTGTGAAGTTGCAATCGCACTGGATATTCCTATCGGAACGGTGATGAGCCGATTACATAGAGCACGCAAGCAACTCTTGAATAAACTGGACAACCCTCGGATAGAGACCGAACCCAACAGCAAGCATCTTTACAGGGTCAAGTAATATTATGCAGGAATTCGATCACATGGATGACCAGTTGCTAAGCTCGTTCGTCGATGGCGAGCTTGATGCCGCTGGAAGCCAAACCGTCATTCAAGCAATGCACCAAGACCCCGACGTAAAAGAACGGGTGTATAGACTGCGACGCGCCAAAGACCTAATGATGCTTGGATTTAGCCATGAGCAGCTACCTGCGGCTGATAATTCAACCCCTATGGAAGTACGTAGGATAACTTCTTCAAGACTGGTCGCATCTATCGCTGCCTTGATGATCAGTATTGCATCTGCCTTCTTTGGATACGAACTAGGTAGCCATTCGACCGCCACCGGTGAGCATATCGCCGCATCAGCGCTTGCCGCGCAGCAGCATCGCGTTATCCTGCACATTGATGAATCCAACCCATTGTATTTTTCCAAGGCTCTGGCGTATGCGACCGACTACGTTCGTACACATGAGGCACAGGGTGGTGAAGTTGCTGTTATCGCGAATGCCAGTGGTATAGATTTAATGCGACCTGATGCTACCCCTTTCGAACAGCAGATGCTCGAAATCATGCATGACTATCAAAATATCCACTTTATCGCCTGCGCGGCTGCTATCCGCGAATTGCATAAGAAGGGCATCAATCCCGTGTTCTTTGATAAGGTCGATACTCGCAAACCCGCAATGGATCAGATCATCGAACATGTGCAGGAAGGATTGACATACATCAAGGTCAAAAATCTCGTTTCTGCATCCTGAGTACTGTATCGATTTCTTAAGAACGATCCTATCGGATACTGCGTGTTCCCATTCATCGGCCCTGCGTGAGTCACAGCAGTCGTGCGGAACTAAACAATTACAGATCCTGCTAAGAAATAATTAACATCGTCGGTCTGTTGAATTAAACCCCATCTGGTTCATTGGCTTCACCCTTTCCCAAGGCGATAGACCTGCACAGGATCGGTCACGTAACAGGTGATGAAAAATCCTGGGAATCCTCTTGTATTAGACCGTACGGTCTACTACAATATGCGTATGTTAGGTGAACATGACACACGTCAAAGAATTGTCTCAAGCGCTCGCGATCTGATCTACAGTCGCAGCTATGCGGGCGTGGGTGTCGCTGAGATTTGTGATCGGGCCGACGTTAAGAAAGGTAGCTTCTATCATTTCTTCCCCAGCAAGCAGGAACTCAGCTTGGCGGTCATTGATGACCTACGCGTTACTATGGAAGATAGGGTGCTAATACCTGCTTTCGCGCGCGACCTTCCACCGATTGAGCGGCTGGAACGGTTCGTGAAAACCTTGTATGAATTCCAAAAGAACACAGCAGCGGAAGCTGGCCGTATACTCGGCTGCCCTTTCGGAAACCTTGCGCTAGAACTGGCTACTAGTGACGAGACGATACGCCGCAAACTGGAGGCCGTGTTCGCCAGTATTGAAGCCCGCTTTGAGCACGTGCTTAGCGAAGCCCAAACGGCTGGCGATATCGGTGAGGTGGATGTGCAAGCCACGGCAAAGGCCATGCTCGCTTATATTGAAGGCATGCTGCTCATGGCAAAAACCGCCAATGACCCCAATCTGATCATGCGGTTAGGCCCTGCATTTGCGCAGATTCGTATTCCACGATGACACCCTGAGTTTTTTGGCCTTAATCTTGACCGACCGGTCGCCTATTGCACTACAACTGATATCGATCTGTTTATCTGTCCCATCATAACCAAGGAGATTTTTCATGCCGAATTTTCCCTATCACACACCAGACACCGCGCCGATCGATGCACGCCCTCTCCTCGATGGCGCAAAGAAAAAATTCGGGATGATTCCAAACCTGTATGCAAAGATGGCTGAAGCCCCCACCCTGCTGCAGGCCTATCTTCAGATCGCCGAGCTATTCTCCAAATCCAGTCTGAATCCGACGGAACAACAGGTCGTCTTACTCACCGTCAGCCGTGTAAACAGCTGCGGTTACTGCATGGGTGTCCACAGTGCACTCGCTGATATGGGTGGCGTACCGACTGAAGTAACCGATGCCATCCGCAACGACGCACCCATTTCAGATATCAAACTAGAGGCACTGCGTCAGTTCACCGCTAAGATGGTGGAAGCACGAGGATGGGTTCCGGAAACTGACGTTCAGTCGTTCCTTAATGCCGGCTACACGCCAACCAATATCCTGGACGTCGTTCTGGGCCTTGGGCAGAAAACGCTGTCGAACTACACCAATCATTTGGTTGGCACCGAACTTGACAAGGCCTTTGCTGGACGGGCTTGGCAAGCCTCCGCCTGATCAGCTGGGGAGAATATCCATATGCGACGTGTCCACACCAATCGAAATCTCCATTTACCTCGTCGCATACCTGAGAACCATTTCTCATGAGGAATATAGGAGCTTAAGGTGAAACGAAAATCCGGTGATGTTGTATCGCCCATGATACTTCCTTCAATTGAAGGAAAAAGCTTCGATATCGCTAGTCTACAAGGAAAGCCATTCATGTTGTCGTTCTTCAGATTTGCATCCTGTCCTTTCTGCAATCTACGCATGCATGAACTGGTGACGAAATACTCTCAACTGCGTAATGATTTTTCCATTGTCGCCATTTTCGATTCACCCTTGGACAATCTCCGGCAACACGCGGATCGCCATCAGTCCCCATTCCCGGTACTCGCTGATGAAAACAATATCTATTACAAGCTCTACGATATCGAGCATTCAGTATTGGGCGTCGTGAAAGGTATGCTATTCCGCATGCCAAAACTCATGTACGGAATGTTCGGGAAAGGCTATATGCCACTCAAAATACAGGGCAGCATGACAACCATGCCGGCGGATTTTCTGGTGGACCGCCAGGGCATAATCAGAGAGGCCTACTACGGCAAGGATGAGGGTGATCA
>JBGSOE010000203.1:0-3443 GCA_041739295.1 Thiohalobacterales bacterium
ATCCAGAATTCCGGTGGTGATAAGCGGAAGATCATCAGTCAGATTGGACGGATCCTCACCGGGTAGGAACTCCTTCAGGATGAATTCCTTGATTGCTCCCTTTACCTGCTCGGTCATACATTGCTCCCATGCAACTAAGTGAATGTTATTCAGCGGCGTGCAGCATCGAATACCTCTGCCCGGCGCGCCATTAGTTCTGCATACAGTCGCTCGGCGACGAGTTCATGGCCAAGCACGTTGGGATGATCGTCCCACTCCGCCAGGCGCAGCGCGGCTACGTCCTGTCCAGCATAGACATCTTCCATGTTCACGATGACGAATCCTGAACTCTCGGCGACTTTCAGGATTTCTGGCGTTTCCTCCACCCACTGCCCCTGTCGCACCTGCGGTAGGAAAATCCAGACGGGCACGATACCCCGTTCCTGAGATCGTCCGACGATCTCGCGGTAGATGTACGTGAGGATCTGATTTCCATACGGGCTGAGGGCGCGCATGGCCGTCGCCTCATCCATGCTTCGAACAACGCCGGACGACTGCACGATCTGGCGCAGCGGTTCGAACGGAATCTCGAGGCCATCCCTTGTGGCGTTGACCAGGTACCGCACGGCACGGCGAATCTCCCGACCCGTCGCGACGTAATACACGGCATGCGGTTGAAAATCCAATGCCCTGCTGAACGGAATCAACTGCTGGGGCGGCTCGTAGCCGGGCACTGCCATGTTCAGCAACTCGTATCGCCCGAAGGGCGCGGCCGATTGTTCCTGATTAAGCCGAGTCTCCAGCAAAGCTTCGAAGGTCTGGCCGTCACCAACGCCCACCCCATGACCGATGAGGCGCCCAGCACTACCCCGCGATAAGTACCCGGTGGCGGCGTATCGGCATAGTCCTGATCGCGCATTCCGAAGCGGTTGATGCTGATTGGCCCATAACGAGAGTTGAATACGAAAGACGGGATCAACTCGTTGCGCTGAAACCCAGGCACAAACCGCTTGATGTTGGCGTTATCGACATCCAGCCAGTTGGCCGGCTTCTTGGTATATACCTCCCACAGTTGCGAATTGAAGCGATCGACCGATAGCAGATTCTCGTAATACCCGCGCTCGAGCTTCGCCGTATCGAGTCGGCTCAACTGACCCGACCGTAAGGAGTGGACGAATGTGGCGACCTCCGAGCCGAGTTTCTTCGAGACGCCCTCAACGCTGATTCCGATCAACGCTATCAGTCCAATCAGGGTGACGGCGCGCTGTCGCGACCAATCGGTGTTCGACTGTTCGGTCGCACGAATGTTGCGCATCCCGCCGCGGGGGATGCTTCCGAGCGCGATGACCGCGAGCACGATCAGCGGATAGACCAGAAACTGCGCAGTGTACGGCCCCTTCAAGGCGCCCCACAGCGAGAACCAGTCAGATAGCGTTTCGGCCGTCCAGAACGACCAGAGCACCGTGATGAACCAGAACGTGGCGTAGGTCTTGAGTGTCAACGTCGCCACGTCGCGCCAGGTACGCTCCTGCATGCCCAGTGTGCGCTTTCGCCCGTACTTGATCTCGTAGAGGGAGTTGAATACCACCAGCACACCGAGAATGGCCCAAAACAGGACGTCCTGCCACACCAGGAGCATTGTTCCTCGCAACCAGAACCACTGATAGGCATGGAGGAACCAGGTCATGATGAACACGTACAGCGTGGCGATGACCAGCGCCTTAGTGGTGCCGAGCTTGCGCAGCTTGAATACGGCCGGGTAGTAGAAGAGCTTCTGCATGAAGTCCTTCCAGTAGATGTTAATCCGGCGCCAGAAGTCCGTGAAGCTCGAGGCCAGCAGATACCGGTTGTGCGTCTCCGGCAGCCTGAACCCGAACAGATGCAGCATGCCTACCACCAAGTGAAACAACCCGGAAACGCGCAGATAGAGCATGAAGTTGGAAACCAGGTACTGCGTCAGGTGTGCGGGTTCCGCCACTTCATGTGGCGCGAGCGTCAGGTGATAGTAGAAGACGCGATAGAGAAGTAGGTGAACGACGCCCCGGACGATCCAGTCCACCCCGACCTGATACGTCCGATACGCGTCATCGTCGTAGTAGTTGGTGCGGAAGGTCTTGTAGTCCACCACTGGGAAGAGCGGGAAGCACGCGTTGGGAAGCATGAAGAAGTACGCGACTTTCTGCGACAGGGTGCCGGATGTCTTTTCGTGCTTGAGGTCGTAGAGGTAGACCAGCAGCCGGAACATGAACATCGAGCCCAAGATCGGCCAGATGGCCTCGGACCATGGCGCGGGCAGGAACGATCCACGCTGCGCGATGAGCACACCCCCGACGACGAGGAGAATGGCGCCCCGAACCCGGAATGGGAATGGCAAGTGGCAGATGGCGATTAAAACCCCACCGATTCCGACCAACCAGGCTCCGTTCTCCAGGCCCATCACGAGGCCGATTCCGGCCAGGCTCAGAAGGGCGAAGAAGGGCAAGCGGTACGGCAGGGGCAGAAAGGCGTGTATGGCAAAGCCCGCGAAGGCCAGGACACTCAGGCGCAGGAAGGCGGCGGACTCGATCTGGAACTGCCTAAAAAGGAGCAGCACCAACCCCAATTGAAGAAGTACCAGCAAAAAATGGGTGAGACCGATATTTTCTTTTTTGTCAGATACTTGCGCTGACGTCGCGAGTGGGGCAGAAATAGTGCTCATTGGGCGATATAGACACAGCGCAAATGGATCATTTTTAGCATCTTGAGAGTTCAAGACATGCGAGGTTTGCAGGGGTCTGACTCGAATGGTCGTGAATCTCAACCCCTAAAGCAAATTCATATTGAAGAGCGATCTTCGTAAAAGGATCCGCTACCGGTGCATCATCGTACCCGCCAATCCGGCAGGCGATTTCGGATAGCCGAACGATACTAGGCTGCGGCTATCACCAAAGAAAACCAGCGCTTATCTCATACCCCGAACTGTCACGATGCAAGAGGTATGCAAGTTGCACCTCCTGCATTCTGCTAGCAACGGCACGATAGTGATGCGTGCTCCCTTTAGATCTAAGAACTAGTTCCGGTCGATATAATGT
This sequence comes from Thiohalobacterales bacterium, assembly GCA_041739295.1. Classification (GTDB taxonomy): domain Bacteria; phylum Pseudomonadota; class Gammaproteobacteria; order Thiohalobacterales; family Thiohalobacteraceae; genus JAHJQQ01. The sequence continues at coordinate 3,051 of JBGSOE010000203.1, forward strand.
CAGAAGTATCTGTTTCTTTGTGGAGAAATTAGCGCATGTCAAAATCTCATTGGGTCCATACGACCACGGCACTGCGTGCCGCGCTGCTAATAGTCACACTATGCGCGGGAGTCCCCGTGCAGCGAGCGAGCGCGGCGATTGAATGCCCGCCAGTGGACCTGGCGGAACTCCAAGCCAAACGAGACTATCGGTCTGCGAGGGCGGGAATCGAGCGCGGTGCCACGAGCGACTGGCAGAGACTGAAGACTGTGGAACTGAACCATTTCAACGCGAACGTGCGGAGCCTTACAAAGGGGCAGACCGTTTCGCATCCCGGAGGAGACCTGATGTTCATCCTTGGGGTGTTTCCCAACCACATTCCTGCACTCGAGTTGCTCGTCCGGCTCGCCGTGC
>JBGSOE010000204.1:0-4432 GCA_041739295.1 Thiohalobacterales bacterium
AAAACTAACGCTTTAGCCAGCCATCCAGGAGCATGTCAACCAGTTCGATACCAATCCTTTGGCGAACATCCGACCCATACTGAGCAGGAACGTTGTGGACACTCTGAAGCAAGCTCACAAATGCCATCGCTGCCATGTTCAGATCGTTAAGCTTGATTAACCCTTTTTCTGTCGCCTGCTTAAGGGCAGCAATAATCGGAATCCGCATAGCATCATATGCCATTTCCATAAGTCTTTCTGCCTGTTCCTGTCCAATCTCCGACATATCCGCTTCATGCATCCGCGAGAAATCTAGCGGCGGTTGTGAGACTAACCAGCGGGCAACCGCATACATCTGATGGCGCAATTCATCACCCGCGCCGCCGATGGCCTCGGTTAATCCCTGCCGGTGACGCAGAAAATTGCGCTCCATCACCTCGATATACAACTGCTTCTTGCCACCGGGTGCATAATAATAAAGAGAGGCGTGCTTCATCCCGATGACACTGGCAATATCGCGCAGCGTCACCGATGCATAACCTCGTTTGGAAAACAAATCATCAGCGATGTCGAGAATGCGTTCCCGTGTTTCGTTATTGTGCGCGCTCATATTTTACCTACAGTTTGGTAGAATTGTCCCTCTGATATCTGTTTATGTCAATCACATCTTGTTGATATTTAGTGAATTCTCAGAAGAATCTGAAATAAAATGAGCTTCCGATGCCTGTGGCTTTACCAATTGATATCTGAGAAGACACATATTTAGCGGATTTTCACGCCGACCAATGTCAGTTGCAGTCGGACAAAGCTGGACAGTCAAGCTGCATCTGCGAGTTCTCGACCGCTGCCCCGCCTGGTATCAGTGGTCCAAGGGTGAAGATCGCGATTGGGCGCTGGATAAGCGCTGTCTGATGGACAGTGAGAAATACATGGGCATCCGCGTGCCACGCGCCGTCATAAAGCGGTGCGCCGAGTACGACGGCAAAATATTCGTCCAACGACACAACTTCCTGCACCGGTCGCATCTCGACGGCGTTCCCACTTTTACTCAGCACATCGGTGATTGCTGTCGCGACTTCTTCGGTCGAGCCGTGGCGCGATGCAAACGCGACCAGAATCGATGAGTTCATGATTTTCCTTTCCAGAGATAAACGATGACCACCACAACCAATGTCACCATCGCCGCAAACATCGGGTCATAAGCAGAACCAAAGTTCGGCAACATGAACACTGCTGCGTTGCAGGTGCCGTGCAGCATGATCGCAGCAAAGACGCTGTTGCCTGTACGGACGCAGACCCACACGATTATCATGCGAAATGCAAGCGTAAAGAGCGACTGCCAGAACACCCAGCCCGTCGAATTTCCCGTCTGCAGGAAGGGGATGATGTGCCAGAAAGACCAGATAACGCCGAGTACAAAGCCCGCGCTCAGCAATCCCAGACGCGCCCGCAGCGGTGCAATAAGGTAGCCCTGCCACCCGATCTCTTCCAGGTAGCCAGAGACGATGAAGACCATGAGTAAGACCGGCAGCGCTGTTGGCGGTGTTGGTACTTCGGTCACTCGGCCATCCACCAGCGTTTTGATGCCGTAAGATGCCGAAATCAGTAGCGGCATAAGCAGCAGAAGCACAAGGTGCCAACGCCCAGGATGGATGCGGGCATCTACGAACGGCTTGCATAGCAGAATACGCACGGCTACTATGCTTTCCGTGCAATACGTGAGTATGACGGCGGCAATCAACGGGTTGATTGCCATCAATGCACTCAACGGCAACTTGATTGGCAGTGCGCTAAGCGGGACGAGCACGCCAAGCATATAAAACGGGATTGAGAGGATCACAAGGAGGACGACAAATCTCCTCACTGGTGTTACTAACCATGCATCAAGCACCCTTGACTTCTCCTTGCTTCCATCACTGATTCAAGCATAAGGGAGAAGTAGCGTGTGGTCTTGCGAATTGCTGCGATTTTTGTCAGGAACGTGCGCGGAACTAGGCACGCAGGCGAAACATCCGGGGTGTCGTGCCGACATAACGCTTGAACGCCTGCGTCAGATGGCTCTGATGCGCGAAGCCGCTCTCCAGTGCCACCAGCGAGATCGGCATGTCGGTGTGCCGAAGGAGGTGCTGTGCAAGTTCGACACGCTGGCGCAGCACAAACTGGTGCGGGCTTTCGCCGAACGACAGGCGAAACAGCCGCGTGAAGTGATAGGGGCTGAAGCCAATCTGCTCTGCCAGTGTTTCCAGATTCAGTGGCTGCGCCAGATGCGCCTGAACATACGCACGCGTTTGATCTGCGGCACATTCAACCCCTGCACACGCTCACGAATGGGCAGCAATGTTGTCGCGTAATAGCGTATGAGATGTGCCACCAGCATCAGCGAGGCGGTCTGCGCGTAGAGTGTACTGAGCGGCGATGGATCGGTCAGTTCGCGACTGAGTGCCAATCCCACTTCGAGGATCAGCGGATCCCGGATGCCTGCAGCTCCAGAAAGTTCAATGTGGGCCGGATCCTGATTTGTAAGTTCATTGATCGTCCGGTGTACCAGCGAACCGCTAAGGCGCACATGCAGGGACTGGACAGGTTCCTTTGTTTTGCTCTGCCAGCACAGCGGTGGCGCGGTTATGCCCGGCGGCTTCAGGAACAGATCGCCCTGCCCGATGTGATAGCCATCACACAGTCGTTGATCGCACATCTCAACGCGCACATTGCCACGCAAGATGAGCTTAATCATGACATCTGAAGCAACCGGCTCTTCCCAGCGTTCCATCCACAGTGGTTCCTCGAAGAGATCGACCTTGACATCTGGCCAGCCATAGCCATCGCTTGATCGCAGGAGTTGCGGTTGTACCTGCTGATCGACAAGTTCAGCAGTAGGCAGGACTTGAGCCAGGTACTGGGACATAGAGACACTTCCAGATCAGCTTGATGCGTTCTTATGCATTATACGTATAAGCAACTCGGGAAGTTCCGGTTCATCGTACTTGCCACAATCACTGTCACAGGTGAACCAGCGAACCTGTCACAGAACCGCATTTAGGCTACAAAATAACGAATCACACGGAGTATCAATAGCAGCCATCAACAGATTGAATTTGTATCTGTGACAGTTGTGACAGCGGTTCAGTTGAACGCCGTTTTTTGCACATCCTTCCAAAATACGGGCATCCCAGATTCTAGCTACAGTTTGACGGCTCTTTCTCCTCGCACAACCGTCGGCGCGGCGATTTTACAGCACAGGCATCCACCCTATCAAACACCAGCAGGCGAATATTGACGTGTGAGGTACAGCCGGAAAATGCCATCGAGGAGCCGACCCATACCGTTGAATCCCGCCTTGATGGTGTGGATCACCATGACACCCTGCGCGTCCTCTTCAAGTTCCACGTCCACCCATACAGGCAGCCGAATCCATTCCTTCATCTGCCATGTGATCTTCTTGCCGGGGATCGCCTCGATGACCACCCCGGACATCTGCACACGGCGTTTGTCGACGTACTCGTCCATGTAAATAACGTCGCCCACCTGTCCCGGACGCTGCCTGACAGTGTGAAACTCAAGATGCGTGCCGGGCCACCAGCGCTGGTAGTCGCGATCGTTGGGATTAATCAGGAAGTCGAACAGCGGTCCGCCCCCGATCCCGTTGACATGAACGCTCGATTGTAGGGTAATCATGGTCATCCTCCACAGCCTCTCCCGTACCTGTGACCGCCCTTTTTCAGAAGGTACGAGGCGAAAACCTATTCCATAACGCGCAGCGTTGCCGGGATGTCCATGCGGGTCATTCTGCCGACATTCAGTGCTGGAGTTAGCACAGCAGCCACTAGACCGACCAGCGCTGCCGCGCCAAACGTGAGCAGATGCAGAGCAATTGTGAGTTCAATGTCTGGCAAAACGTTCCCGAATACCTGTGTCAGCATGAAGACCAGAATCATGAAGCCCAAGGCGCAGCCGAGCGCGACTCCAAGGGCGCTGATCAGCAGATTCTCGGTGATGGCAACACGCAGCGCGGTGCGAATGCGGATGCCAAAAGCAAACATGGTCGCCATTTCGCGCGCACGTTCATCGAGATTGATGCTGGTCGAGTTGTAGGCGATCAGGAGCGCCAATACAACCGCTGCGCCCTGCATCACGTCGAAAATCGAGGCGAATTCGCCGATTAACTCCTCGAACACGCGGATCAGCGCCGAGACTGGCTGTACTGACGCCACGCCGAACTGGTCGAACAATGCCTGCTTAACTTGGTCTTGAGTCACGCCGTCAGACGGCACCACGTGAACGGCATTGACCATACCACCCAGTCCCATCATCGCTGCCTGTTCGAGACTCATGTACGTCTGGAAGCGCAGCGGGAGCGGATGGATACCGCTGATCTCGACCTCGGTTTCAACCCAGTCATAGGACAGCAACCCCGTGCGCTGGGGATGGCGCAGTATGATTGTGTCGCCGGGAT
>JBGSOE010000230.1:0-11730 GCA_041739295.1 Thiohalobacterales bacterium
GGTGTACCAGTGGCAGGATATGTACCTCCCACTCGTAGCGACTCGCAAACGGCTTGATGGCGATAAAGCGTTCACCGCGTTCGACCACATACTGGCCGACACTGATTCGGCGGCGAACATGTCCGGAGCTACGATCATAAATGGTCGCTTCAAAGGTCAGTGCCTCGTCAATCAGCGAACAGAAGATGCAATGGTGCTGCTTCTGGTAATAGTTACGGCTGTGGGTAACCTCGTTGTACACATTTTCGGGTATAACGGGCATGGCGATAATCTGGCTATGCGTGTGCGCGATGCTGGCGCCAGCAGCCGGACCGAAATTCTTGAACACCAGCACATAGCGGATGCGCGCGTCGTTGGCATACAGCTGGGTCATGCGCTCCTGATAGGCACCGAACAGCAGCACCAGATGTTCTTCACTCATCTCATGCAGGGCGATACCGTGCTGGCGGTGATCGATAATCACCTCGTGGCGCCCATAGCCCTCGATGGCCTGCTGCAGGCCGAAAACCAGGCTGCCGGTCTGGCGATCATCGCCGAGTACTGGATAGAGATTTTCGACAATGCGCGCCTGCCAGTTTTCGTCGTCCGGATAGCTGGCGATGGTCGGTGGTGTCATATGTTCGTTGCCGGTGCAGAACGGGCAGGTATCGACATGCCGGCGGGTATCACGTGGTGCCGGATCCTCGGCCTTGCGCGGGCGCATGGAGCGGGCGGTAGCGACCAGCACGGATTCACTGGGCACGATCGGATTGATGCGGATTTCGCGGATGGTTTTGGGTTCTGTCATGTCGGTCACTGCTGCTGCGTGGGCGTGTCTGCCCGTGCGATGGGCTAATGTAATGGGTGCATCGTGGGTAACGACTCGGCGCATAGTACTGTCTCGGACCGGCCCCGACCAGCATCAGCAGCAGACCGGCCGAAGCAGCGGTGGGTTATGACAGGGGTTCCCGGCTCGCTTGTCAGTGCCTGACCGGACCAGTAGTATGTCCGAGTTTTTACCGCCTCCGGAGAGGTTGCATGTTCCACGGCAGTATGGTCGCGTTGGTCACCCCGATGCGGGAGGACGGTGCGGTCGACGACATCAGTCTGGCCAGGTTGATCGAGTTTCATATCGACCAAGGCACCGACGCGATTGTTGCGGTTGGTACCACCGGCGAGTCGGCTACGCTGGATGAGCAGGAACACTGCGATCTGATTCGCCGCGTGGTCGAGATGACCGCAGGCCGGATCCCGGTCATCGCCGGTACTGGCGCCAATTCCACCACCGAAGCTATTACCCTAACCCGCTGTGCCCTCAAGGCCGGCGCCGACGCCTGCCTGCTGGTCACGCCGTATTACAACAAGCCGACCCAGGAAGGCCTGTACCTTCACCACAAGGCCATCGCCGAGGCCGTGCCGATCCCGCAGATTCTGTACAATGTCCCCGGGCGTACCGCCGTTGATATGCTGCCGGATACTGTTGAACGTCTGGCCAAAATCTCTAACATTGTTGGTCTTAAAGAGGCGACCGGCAATCTGCAACGCGCACGCGAGATCCTGGATCGTTGCGGCGATCATCTGGATCTCTACAGCGGTGACGATGCTACTGGATGTGAATTCATGCTGTTGGGTGGTAAGGGCGTGATCTCGGTGACATCGAATGTCGCGCCCGCGGCGATGCATAATCTGTGTGTCGCGGCGATGGCCGGCGATCGTGCGCGCGCCGAGGCGATTGATGCGCCACTCCGGGCACTTCATCGCGATCTGTTTGTCGAAGCGAATCCGATCCCGGTCAAATGGGCGTTGCACGAAATGGGGCTGATACCGCTGGGCATTCGTTTGCCACTGACGCCCTTATCGCCGCAATACCATGCTACGGTTCGGGAGGCGCTGCATCTGGCAGGCATCCTGTGACATTTAAATGAACATTAATTCTGGATATTCAATGAAAAGGTTTGCTTCGCACATACAACACTTGGTCATAGTGGCGACCGTAGTCAGTTTGAGCGCCTGCGGCACATGGGAGAAGGTGGTCGGCAAGAAGGCGGACTACAAGCAGAGCCGCACTGAAGCGCCGCTGGAAATCCCACCGGATCTGAGTAGCTCGACTATCGAAGATGGACTGGCGGTGCCGGGTGGTGCAGCGACGACCTATTCCGAATACAGCTCGGGTACCCAGAAGGTCGCGCCAGGTTCGAGCGGTGTTCTGGTTCAACCGATGAACATGACGATTGAGCGTTACGATGACAAGCAGTGGCTGGTTGTGCAGATCTCAGCCGATACTGTGTGGCCTAAGGTGCGCGATTTCTGGTTGCAGAATGGCTTTTTGCTGACCATGGATGATCCTAAAGTCGGCATCCTAGAGACAGATTGGGCCGAGAATCGCGCGGATATTCCGCAGGATTTTATTCGTCGCACCATCGGCAAGGCGCTTGATAGCCTGTATTCCTCGGCCACGCGCGACCGCTTTCGTACCCGGCTGGAACGCACTGGTGCAGACAACACCGAAATCTTCATCACGCAGCGTGGTATGGAGGAGGTGGTGCAAGGTAGCAGTGATAGCGGATCAACCACGGTCTGGGAACCACGTCCAAACGACCCGGAACTGGAAGCCGAAATGCTCAAGCGCCTGATGGTGTTTCTCGGCGCCGAGGAGCAACAGGCTGAGACGCAGTTGGCGAATCCAGAGGTGCAGAGTGCGCCGCGTACCCAGTTGATGGTCAACGCCGCCGGTGATAGCTCGCTGTCCATTGACCTGGGCTATTCACGCGCCTGGCGCGAAGTGGGTCTCGCGCTTGACCGCGTCGGCTTTACCGTCGAGGACCGCGATCGCACGGCAGGCGTCTACTATGTGCGCTATAACGATCCGCTCAAGGAAGACAAGAAGAAGGGCTTCCTGTCCAAGATGGCATTCTGGAAAGATGAGGATCCCAAGACCGCAGAACAGTACAGCATCAAGCTTGTCGCGGAAGGCGATAAGACTAACGTGACAGTATTGAACGCGCAGTCGCAGCCAGATAAAACTTCAACCGCCAAGCGTATTCTGACGCTGGTGCAGGAGCAGATGAAATAAATGCAAAGTCTAGTACCGTGACCCATAGATTTCGATTCAACCAGAGTCCCCCGGATGTGCCAGGACAAGGCGCAGCGCGTGGGCAATGGCCTAAGCCCTTGTCAAGTGCTGCAACGCAGGACTGGTGCATCCGGGGGCTCCCTTCGGGCGAGCCGCTGACCGGCCATCTGCGGCGTTGCGCTTGCTTGAAAGGGGATGGCCCTTCCGGGGCAAGCGCGCCTTGCATCTGACCGGTCAGCGACTCGCTGATTGTGTCGATATCTATGGGTCACGGTACTAGGTGCGAGGGTCTAGTAAAAACCTTGCACCTAAATCCTGGTTTTGTAGGGCGTATTGAACATAGCGAACCACACCGTGCATTTCCACTGAATTATAAGTCGTTGCTAGGGTGTAGGAATCAATAAAGTCACGGTTGTATAACTCTGCCCAAGTTCCTAGCACCTAGACCCTAAACAGGTAATGCGCCCATGCTTCGATTTTCCTCCCTGGGCAGCGGCAGTCGCGGTAACGCAACACTGGTCGAGACCGGGCAGACCTGCGTCATGGTCGACTGTGGTTTCTCAGTCATCGAAACGCGACGACGGCTGGCGCGATTGGGCAAGGAGCCGGCTGATCTCGCAGGCATCCTGGTTACCCACGAGCACAGTGACCACATCGGGGGTGTGGCCGCGCTGGCGCGGCGCTTTAACATCCCGGTCTGGATGACCGCCGGCACCTCGGTCATGCATGCGGACACTGACGTTCCCCATCTTGACTGGTTCAACGGCCACGAAGATCTCACCATTGGTGATCTGCACATCACGCCATTCCCGGTGCCGCACGACGCGCGTGAACCCTGCCAATTCGTCTTCAGCGATGGCGTGGTCCGTCTCGGTGTATTGACCGATACCGGCAGCATCACCGGGCATATCCGTCAGGTCCTGGATGGTTGCGAAGCCCTGTTACTGGAGTGCAATCATGACACCGCGATGCTGGCCGACGGACCTTATCCGGCCATGCTCAAACGGCGAGTCGGCGGACACCTCGGGCACTTGAGTAATGCCCAGGCGGCTGAATTGTTGTCTGATATCAACACCTCTGCCCTCCAACACCTAGCCATTGCCCACTTGAGTGACAAGAACAACCGGCCGGATCTGGCTCGGGCCGCTTTGGCACGGGTTCTGAAGTGCGCGCCAGAGTGGATCGCCGTGGCCGATCAGGCTGTGGGTTTGGATTGGCGCCAGATCGGTTGACTCCAGCGCATGCCCAAACCGGTGGGTAGCATGGGTTGAGCGTAGGAAGCCCGGGTCAGAGGTTACTGCAACGGCTATTTCCACCTTAGCCACTAAGCCAGCTGCCTCACCCCGTCCGTCAGGGTATAAATCCTCTTTCTCCATGCGGGGTTAGGCAGTTCAACCAGCCAGCCGCCCTGCCGCCAACCTGATACGAGATTCCTTTCGGTATGCATGAGGCGACCATGAATACGCTATTTTCCCAATTCAGTATCCGCCAGAAGTTGTGGGGTGGTTTCGGCCTGCTGCTTGGCGTCTTGGCACTAGTGTCTTCCATCGCCTTTTTCAGCCTGGCGGGTGTGCAGAAAGACATGGGGATGGTCATTGATGAACAGCCCACCATGATCGCCTCCGTGGAGCTGACCGGCGGACTTAATCAGGCCACCAGCTCACTCGGGTTTTACCTGTTGAGCGGCGAATCGGTACATCGCGAGAATTACCAGGCCGCAATCATGCTGGTAAACAGCATGGTCGATGCGTTGACTATCCTGTTGTCCGAAGATGAAGTGCAATCTACACGCATCGCGAGCATTCGTGCCGATATCCAAGCCTTCAAACAGCAGGGTAACGAAATGCTTAGCCTGGTAAACGATCAGGCCAAGAACGTGCCCGGTATCGCGTACGCGGCACAGCACATTAATCCGCTCAGTCAGGAGATGCTTAACCTCGTCAGCCAGATGATCATGAGCGAGAGCGAAGAGCCAGCCACTAAACGCCGCAAGCAACTGATGTCGGATCTGCATGCGCTGCGCTATTCCTGGGCCAACGTCATGAATGGCGTGCGTGCCTATCTGGCGTTCCGGGCGCAGAGCGCCCTGGATGAAGTCAATCTCTATCTTGAGGACAGCGCAACCAAACTTGATCGCTTGCGCGCCTATGGCAGTGAACTGACCTTCGATCAGGAAGACGGCCTTGAACAATTCAGCAATCTGCGTGAAGAGATCATCACCCACATTGAGGCGTTAAAGGAAATTGACAAGAGCGGTAAATGGCGCACCGATGCCTGGATGGTACGAAATGATGTCGGCCCTTTGCTGGATCGTGTACAGGGCAATCTGGCTGAATTAGTGCAGGTACAACGCACCCAAATCGAAGCTACCAGCCAATCGCTGATCGAACGCATGGCGAGTGCCGAAACCTTCATCGGCATGTTGCTGACCTTCGGTCTGATTATCGGTGTCATTATTGCCTTCGCGACCTGCAGCCAGACCACTCGCGCGGCCGTCAGCATGCGTGATGTGCTCAAGGATATCTCGGAAGGCGAGGGCGACCTCACGCATCGAGTGCCGCAGACCTCAAATGACGAACTCGGGCAGGCGTCCGGTTATTTCAACGATACCATGGCACGGTTACAGGGTATGGTCAGCGATGTGGCGGCGGTTGCTCGTCAGGTTGCCGACCGCGCCGATCAGGCCACCGGCCAGATTGACGTGGTTACACGTAACATCGGTCATGGTGCCGACCGGGCGCGTAATACCGCCGCGGCTACTGAAGAAATGTCCGCAACCAGTATCGAAATAGCCCGTAGCGCTAGTCTCGCCACCAACGAAGCCGGTAAGGCGCACAAGGATGCCGAAGCCGGTGCGCGTTGCGTGAAAGGCATGTCTGCCAAGGCGCAGGATATGAATAAACAAATCGGCGAGCTGCAGGCCAGTGTCAATGACATCAAGTCCAAGGGGCACGGCATGTTGGATATGGTCGGCATCATCAACGAGATCGCCAGCCAGACCAATCTGCTGGCATTAAATGCCGCCATCGAGGCGGCACGTGCCGGTGAATCCGGGCGCGGGTTCGCGGTAGTCGCCGACGAAGTGCGGCAACTGGCCATGAAGACCACGCAGTCCACCGCCAAAATCTCCGAGCTTCTGAAGGACAACCAGCATTCCAGCGAAGGCCTGTCCACGATCATGGGCAGCGTGGCACACGCCACCGAATCCATGATGGGCTCTGTGCATGAGACCTCGGATGCCATCAGTCGCGTCACTGGCAGTGTGCAACTGATGACCGACATGGTCGGCCAAATCGCCCATGCGGCCCAGGAACAGTCCACCGTTACTGGCGACATCGCGACCAATGTTGAGGAGATTTCGCACATGGAGACCGAAAACGCTCAGCGCGTTACGGAGACCAGCGGTTATCTGCAGGAATTAGCCGATTTCTCCACGCGCCTGGAAGATCTGGTCAGCCGCTTCAAGGTTTGAAAATTGGCCGTCATTCCGGCGTAGGCCGGAATCCAGCAATTCGCCGCGAAAATGAAAAAGGGGGTGCAGAGTCGAAAGGCACTTACCTTGCCTCTCAGACGACTTGGCAGCGTTATACATCTAGCCACGGAATCCACGGAAGCACACTGAAAAAGGCCTTTTTCTATGGTTATTTCCGTGCTCTTCCGTGGATTCCGTGGCCATCTGTTTTGGTTTTGGGCTTAAGCAAGTGCCATTCGGGTCAGAGACGAATTAAGTACTGCCGCCGGTAAATTTCAATCCGTGGCGGTGGAATTCGTCTCTGCCCCCCTTTTTTCGTTGGTCGTATTCAGCGGCGCACGCCGCGCGTCCGACATCTCGACCGCACATCCATCCCTATACGTGGTATCTCCGGCCTAGTCCCTACCTAGCCCTTCCAGTATCATTGCCGTCTTTCCAGTAACGCCCAATCTGAGACGGATTCATGCTGCATATACCCGGCGGTCCCGCCCTTTCCAGCTTCCGAACCGAGAAGCTCCTGGCCCGCGCTCGCGAGTGCATCGCCGATATCGAGTCGATCCACAGCGAGCACTGGCATTTCGTCGATCTCGAACAGCAACTCGATCCGGCGGACCGCGCTACATTGGAAAAACTTCTCGACGCTGGCGCGGTACACGCGCCGGCGCCGGCAGCCGCACTGCTGATTCTGGTGGTGCCGCGTCTGGGTACCATCTCACCCTGGGCCAGCAAGGCCACGGATATAGCACACAACTGCGGTCTGGAACGCATTCATCGCATCGAACGCGGTATCGCTTATCACATTTGTCTGGCCGGTGGCCGCGCGCTGACGGATCACGAGCGGATTGTGTTGGTGCCGCTGTTACACGACCGTATGACCGAAACCGTGCTGGCGGCGGCCGAGGAGGCTGAGACGCTGTTTCGTAGCGCCGATCCGGCACCGCTGACCAGTGTCGATATTCTCGTGGGTGGACGTGCCGCGCTGGTTGCTGCCAATGCCAGTCTGGGCTTGGCGCTGTCCGATGACGAAATCGACTATCTGCTAGAGAGCTACGGCAGCCTCAAGCGTAATCCCACCGACGTTGAGCTAATGATGTTTGCGCAGGCGAATTCCGAACATTGCCGGCACAAGATTTTCAACGCTGATTGGATCATCGACGGCCAGCCACAACGCGAGACATTGTTCGGCATGATCCGCGAGACCCATCGCGCCAGCCCCGAAGGCGTGTTGTCGGCCTACAAGGATAATTCCGCAGTAATGGCCGGATTCAGCGCGCAACGTTTCTTCCCCGATGCCAACGGCAGTTATGCCGAGCATGCTGAAGACGTGCACATCCTGATGAAGGTCGAGACGCATAACCACCCGACAGCGATCTCGCCATTCGCCGGCGCGGCGACCGGTTCCGGTGGTGAAATCCGCGATGAAGGTGCGACTGGACGCGGCAGTAAACCCAAGGCTGGTTTATCCGGCTTCTCAGTTTCGAATTTGCGTATCCCTGGTTTCGAACAGCCGTGGGAAACCGATTTTGGAAAACCCTCACGCATTGTATCTGCGCTCGATATCATGATCGAAGGCCCTCTCGGCGCGGCAGCCTTCAATAACGAATTCGGTCGCCCGAATCTGTGCGGTTATTTCCGCACCTTCGAGGAACGCGTGCCCGGTCCGACCGGCGACGAAATCCGTGGCTACCACAAACCCATCATGATCGCCGGCGGTTACGGCAATATCCGCGCCGAGCACGTCGAAAAGCACGATATCCCCGCCGGTTCGCAACTGGTGGTGTTGGGCGGTCCAGCCATGTTGATCGGACTGGGCGGCGGTGCGGCATCGAGCATGTCGAGTGGTGCCAGCGCCGAAGATCTCGACTTCGCATCCGTACAGCGCGGCAATCCGGAAATGCAACGCCGCGCGCAAGAGGTTATTGATCGCTGTTGCGCGTTAGGCGAAGACAGCCCGATTGTGTCCATCCATGATGTGGGTGCCGGTGGCCTGTCGAATGCGTTACCGGAGCTGGTTCACGATTGTGATCGCGGAGCACGTTTCGAGTTGCGTACAGTGCCTAGCGATGATTCCGGTATGTCACCGATGCAGATCTGGAGTAATGAATCCCAGGAACGTTATGTGTTGGCGATCGCCGCCGATCGCATTGAACAGTTCCAGGAAATCTGCGAACGCGAACGTTGTCCGTTCGAGGTGGTGGGTGAGGCCATCGACGAGCAGAAGCTGGTTGTCGGCGATGCGCATTTCGAAAATATTCCGGTTGATTTACCGATGGCATTGCTGTTCGGCAAACCGCCGAAGATGTTGCGCGATGTACATCACCGCACCTTCACTAAGCCAGACTTCGATACCCGCGCGGTCGACATTCGCGACGCCGCTTACCGTGTGTTGCAATTGCCGTCGGTGGCGAACAAGACCTTTCTGGTCACCATTGGTGATCGCAGCGTCACCGGCACCGTGACGCGCGATCAGATGGTAGGCCCCTGGCAGGTCCCGGTCGCCGATGCCGCTGTCACTTGTACGGACTATCACGGCCATACGGGTGAAGCGATGGCAATGGGCGAACGCACGCCTATCGCACTGGTGGATGCCGCGGCATCCGGCCGTATGGCGGTCGGAGAGGCGATCACCAACATCGCCTGCGTGCGCATCGGGCGCATCGGAGATATTCGATTGTCGGCGAATTGGATGGCGCCAGCCGGACATCCGGGCGAGGACGCTAACCTGTTTGACACCGTGCGTGCCGTCGGTCAGGAGCTTTGCCCTGAGCTCGGCATTGCAATACCGGTGGGTAAAGATTCACTGTCGATGAAGTCAGTGTGGGAAGAGCAGGGTAAGGTACGTGAAGTAACCGCGCCGGTATCGCTGATCGTGACGGCCTTCGCGCCGGTGCAGGATGTGCGACACACGCTGACGCCGCAACTGCGTAGCGACATGGGTGATACCGATCTCATTCTTATCGACTTGGGTAAAGGCCGCAACCGTATCGCCGGCTCCGCATTAGCGCAGGTCTACAAGCAGGTCGGACACCATGCGCCGAATCTGGATGACCCGCACAGCTTGAAGACCTTCTTCGCCGGAATCCAGGAACTGAACAGCGAAGAGTTATTGCTCGCCTACCATGACCGTTCCGATGGCGGTTTGTTCGCCACGCTCTGTGAGATGGCCTTCGCCGGCCATGTGGGTATCGATATACAGCTCGAAGAACTAGGTGATGACGTTGCGGCTGTGTTGTTTGCCGAAGAACTGGGTGCCGTTATCCAGGTGCGACACTGCGATACCGATACCGTGCTGGATATGCTGCGCGAGCATGGTTTCGCACATCACAGTCACGTGATCGGTACCCACGAAGAGGATGATCGGATCCGTATCAGCTGTAATGGCGGTCTGGTGCTGGACGAATCACGTGTCGATCTGCAACGTGCCTGGGGCGAAACCAGTTTCCGCATGCAGGCGTTGCGTGACAATCCAGTCTGCGCGCAGCAGGAATTTGATGCGCTGCTGGATCGGCAGGATCCTGGTATACAAGTCAAACTCAATTTTGAGCCCGACGAAGATGTCGCCGCTCCCTTTATCCATCATGGCGTTAAGCCACGCATGGCCATCCTGCGCGAGCAGGGCGTCAACTGCCAGATCGAAATGGCCGCAGCCTTCCATCACAGCGGCTTTGACTGCGTCGACGTGCACATGAGTGACATCTTGAGCGGTCGTATCTCGCTCAGCGGCTTTAAAGGCGTTGTCGCCTGCGGCGGTTTTTCCTACGGCGACGTACTCGGGGCTGGTCAGGGCTGGGCCAAGTCGATTTTGTTCAACAACCAAGCGCGCGATGAGTTCGCTGCATTCTTCGCCCGCGAAGACAGCTTTGGTCTTGGTGTCTGCAATGGCTGTCAGATGATGTCGAGTTTGAAAGAGCTTATCCCTGGCGCCGAACACTGGCCGCGGTTCCGACGCAATCTGTCCGAGCAATTCGAGGCGCGTTTCTCATTGGTTGAGATTCTACCCTCGCCATCATTGTTCTTCGCGGGTATGCATGGTTCACGCATGCCGATCGCCGTCGCGCATGGTGAAGGTCGCGCGGAGTTTACTTCACCGGATGCCGTGCAGCAGATCCTGACTGATCGATTGGTCACCGCGCGCTATCTGGATCACTACGGCCGCGCCACCGAGGTTTATCCCCTCAATCCGAACGGTTCGCCCGCAGGTATCACCGGTCTGACCACTGGCGATGGCCGTTTCACCATCATGATGCCGCATCCGGAACGCGTGTTCCGTACCCTGCAGCATTCATGGCACCCGGATAGCTGGGGTGATGATGGCCCCTGGCTGCGCATATTCCGCAATGCGCGGGTATGGGTGGGGTAGGTTACGGATTGTTTCCAACGCTAAGGCGCCGAAGGCGTGCGAAGCAAAATCTTTAGTGTTCTTCTGTGAATTCCCTCTCCCCTCGCGGGAGAGGGGGATATCCTTTCATTGCTCATCTGATTTTCCTTCGCGCACATCAGCATGATTGAGGCGCTGCGATGGAGGCCGGATCGGTGATGATTACGTGATACTTTCGTGAGATCGTGACAGCATGGGAACGTGCTGAGGAACTTGGCGCTGTACGTCGGGTCACAGAAAGATATATCTACTAGGAGCATTCACATGGTGCTTATCCGCACACCGTCCGATATTAAATCCTCTGAAATCACACCGGAATCTGTTTATCGTGAGCGGCGTCGTTTCATGCAGGTTGGACTGGCCTTGGCAGGTGGTGCGGCACTTGGTCCGCAAGTGCTTCAAGCCAAGGTTGGTGTTTACTCCGGCTTGAAGCGTAGCGCCTTCAGCACCGATGAGCCGCTCACCGAACTCAAGGATGTTACCAGTTACAACAATTTCTACGAGTTCGGTACCGGTAAGGAGGATCCGGCGGAGAATGCGCATACGCTCAAGCCGGCGCCTTGGTCGGTGAGTGTAGAAGGTGAATGCGCCAAGCCAGGTACCTATATCCTCGAAGACATACTCAAACCGCATGCGTTGGAAGAGCGGATCTATCGTCTGCGTTGCGTGGAAGGCTGGTCGATGGTGATCCCCTGGGTGGGTTTTTCGCTGGGCGATCTACTGAAACGTTTTGAACCGACGGGGAATGCCAGGTATGTCGAGTTCATCACGCTGGAAGATCACGAACAGATGCCTGGGCAGCGTTGGCCGATATTGCGCTGGCCCTAT
>JBGSOE010000269.1:0-3564 GCA_041739295.1 Thiohalobacterales bacterium
GCCACCGATGAACTCGTCATGGCTGAAGCCAAACACATCGACGGTCATCTGGCAGGCAAACATCTTCACCTCAGCCTCGATGCACAGTTCGCGCAGCTCTTCGACCGTGGCGACACCTTTGTTCTTGAAGGTCTTCTTCATCAAACTTGTCGCGACCTTCTCGAAACCGGGGATACCGGCCATGATCAGGTTAGGCATCGGCCAAGCGAAACTCTGGAACCATTTCGGACCGAACGGCATCTTCATCGGCATTGCCGGGTTACCCAGCGGGCTGACTTCGGAAGGGATTTCCTTCTTCAGCAGCAGCAGGCCGTAGAAGGTGAAGAAAATGCTGGCTTCCCAACCCAACGCGGCAGCGGTGGAGGCCAGGATGAAGGGAGGGTAGGCCCAGTCCAGGGTGCCCTTGGTAGCGATAATGGACATTGAAGGGGTTTTGCTAGCTTCGATGTTTGCCAGTTTGGTTGGCAGCATCTCGTCCAATTTCTGGTTCAGCCAGGCATCCATATTGGCATTCGGAGTTTCAACGGGTGCGTTCATAGTGCGTGCTCCTAATGTGGTGGACAGGCAATGAAGAGAAGGTTAATAACCAAATTCCCCAAGCCAATCTCCGTGGTGAAAATCGATGGATACCCAGCGCGGGACAAAGGCCTGCGGACGCGTGACCGACATGGTTTCGAGTGGAGGTGCACCGGCGCCAACTTCGATCTGACAATGCTGGGTAGTGACAGGACGAAATTGCAACATCAGGTGCTCTGACAAGGAGGCATGCGAACCAGTGGGGAGTGTTTCGTCGGGGCGCGCATGGCGAAAACGTACTGCCTTGCGAATCATACAGCTGAAATAGAGTTCCACTTCGATGGTCAAGGGTCCTTGCAAGGCTGCAGCAGCTGCCACGGCTTGCCGTGTGAACTGTACACGCAATGGTCGATCGAAGAGACGGGCTTCCGTGATCAGGTCATCCTGAGGGTTCAACAGAAATTGCCGCCATCCCGACATCCACCCTCGGGGGGATGAATCATCCTCAAGTACTGCGGCGATCTCTCCACCGGTGTGTTCTAACGGCATGTGCCATTCCTCTTTATGATCGGTGGCCTGGAAAACATACTTGTTGGTATGTACAATAATCCTCGTCGTAAATAATTGTCAAGTTTGGACTGAGCTGTCGTCCATGCGCGATTATTAACATATATATTTCAATTACCTATATCTAACTGAGTGAAGTATACTGAATCAATGCCACTATCTGACACTACAGCGCGATCAGAAAGAAACCCGGATCGGACCCGCCGATCTATCCTGGAGGCCGCGTTTCAGGAGATTTACAGGAATGGCTTTCAGGGTATGCGGTTGGATGATGTGGTGGCGGCAACCGGGCTGACGAAAGGGGCGTTGTACCATCATTTCCCCAATAAGCACGCGCTCGGATACGCCGTGGTCGATGAAATTATCCGCGATATTATTCGTCAGGCATGGCTGGAACCCTTGGCAGCAAACGCAAATCCACTGGCCGTGATCATTTATTTCATCGGTCACATGGAAACCCTGATGGGTGGTGACATCGTCACGCTGGGCTGTCCGATGAATAATCTGGCGCAAGAAATGTCGCCCTTGGACGAGGGATTCCGCACTCGCTTGGATCAGCTGTATCAAGAATGGCGTGGCAGTATTCAAACCGCACTCGAACGCACACAACAGGCTGGCGACATTCGCGCGGATCTTGATTGCAACAAGATTGCGACGTTTGTGCTTGCCGCCATGTCCGGTTGTGTCGGGGTTGCAAAGAATGCGCAGAGTTCAGAACAGTTGCGAATTTGCAGTGCAGGTCTGATCGACTATCTGGAGTCGTTGCGTCAGACCTAAGCAAGCGCTAATCACTTTATTTGAACCGCCAAGACGCCAAGAGCGCCAAGAAAAACAACCTTTAAACTGAAAAGAACTAACCTTGACGTCTTGGCGGTTAACGATCTGGGTATCTGTATGGATATAACGGTCAGCGGATCTCTTCAATACTCTGTGTTTTCAGCATCACCTGTGGCGTGATCAGCGCATAGCCCTGCAGTTGCCAATGTGCGAGTTCAGTGATCGCTGACGGCACGACCTGCACGAAATCGTAAAAATCTTCCACCTGGTAACCATAATCAGCCGCCGCCAGGCCACAGACTTTGAATTGCACGCCTAGCTGTGCGTAATAGCGCATGCGCTCGACAGCATCTTGGTATTTGTCATAGT
The DNA here is from genome assembly GCA_041739295.1 of Thiohalobacterales bacterium. Lineage (GTDB taxonomy): Bacteria > Pseudomonadota > Gammaproteobacteria > Thiohalobacterales > Thiohalobacteraceae > JAHJQQ01. The sequence goes on from JBGSOE010000269.1 coordinate 2,230, forward strand.
TTTTACGAGCCAGGGTGACGATCTCAGTGCCATGTATGATGATCTTGAGATCGAGAAATTCTGGTGCAATTCCGTAGGGTTCATCCATGAGCGGATTCATCAGGGAACGAATCCAGTACAGCGCAGCGTGTATCTTATCGGGATCATCCAGATAGAAATCGAATACGACCTTTTGTTCGGTATAGGGTGTGGCTTCAAACTGCGCATGCTGTTCAGATGCTGCTCCCGCTGTAGCGGGCATTGCAGTGAAAATAATCATAAAGACACTGAATACCAAGGATAGGAACATGGATGAATCCTGCTAGAAGAGGCGCGCAGTAATTATAGGTGAAATTATGCTCTGCGCTGTTGATAGGCACGTTGATAGCATGGAAATGCCATGACACCCTCGGTGTGTCCAACGGTGGGCATCGAGACAAGGTTGTCATGGCCGAACATAGCAAGCCCAGCTGCGAGCAAATCATCGATATCATTCCCGATCTATTCGTCGTGATCGATCGCAACTACCGTATTGTTGCTGCTAATCGGAATTACCGGGAGCGTTATGGAATGCATCCTTAAGATGTCGTGGGCCGCCGTTGCCATGAAGTCTCTCATCACTCCGATGTCCCCTGCAGTCAGAACGACGAACATTGCCCATTGGACGAGTTATTGATCAGCAAGCAGGCCGCCCAGGTAATGCATGTGCATTTTCACTCCGATGGACAAGAAGTATATGTACAGCTGCATGCCAGTCCACTGCTGGAAAACGGAGAGGTACGCTATATCGGTGAAACGATTTTCCCCGTGACGCTGCCGGAGGGCGACGGCGATGATCTTTTGATCGGACGTTCCATGCGGTTGCTACGCATGCTGAGCCTATTGCAGCGCGTTGCGCCCACTCAGACAACGGTTCTGTTGCTCGGCGAGAGCGGGGTTGGCAAGGAGCAAGTTGCGAAATACCTGCACCGATATTCGAAGTTCAACAATCGTCCATTTGTAGTTATAGATTGCGGTGCGTTAGGTGAAAGTCTGATCGAAAGCGAACTGTTCGGTCATGATAAAGGCTCATTCACCGGTGCAACTCAACGTAAGAAAGGTTTATTCGAGGCAGCGCAAGGTGGGACATTGTTTATCGACGAGATCGGTGAGTTACCGATGTCGTTGCAAACCAAATTATTGCGTGCCCTTGAAACTGGGCAGAGGTTGGCACATAAATCATCAACCTATAAACCGCATTTGCCACGGAAAAACACGGACAAGATCATAAGTTACACGCCGGCACCGCCATCACCCGCAAGGTGGTGAATAGTCGCTCCAGGAATGCACTGTGTTTCAGTGTCTTCCGTGTGTTTA
>JBGSOE010000301.1:0-2712 GCA_041739295.1 Thiohalobacterales bacterium
CAAGGGCCACGAATCAAGGCGTGGATGATGTCTCGCTTGGCGTGCTGCTTCCCCGATTTTTCCGCGCATTCACAGCGTCTTGCAGTTGGTTGCCCCAGACTTCCTTCAGTTCGGCTTCGCTTGGAACGTGGCCGTGTTGGACTTCGCCGAAGTCTGGTTCAAGGAGCGCCCTGTGATCACCTTCCACGATCCGCTGGCCGCAACAACACTGTTTGACGAGGGTATTTGCCAGTTCTCGCGTGGGTTGGTCACGATTGAGCTGGATGATAAAACTGCGCTCGGTAAGACCCATTGGCAGGATGGACACGCGTCAGGCAAGCACGAAGTCGCAACGGGCGTCGATCCTAACCGCTTCTTTGAACACTACTTCGGGTTCTTCCGCTAGCACGTGTGCAGATTGTGCAGGGGCGCACGGTTGTGCGCCTCTGCGGCAGCGACCACCGATTTTCCTTTGACGCTGCTTTGTTGCACGGTCTCTGTGCACGGCGTTATTGTTACCGGATGGTTGAGGATAAAGATAAAGGTTTTTCGATGACGACTTCCCTCTTTGATAATGCAACACTTCAGGAACAGGACAAACACCAGCTTCACCCGCTCCAGCACCCCAAAACGCATACCGAACCGCTCGTGATCGAGCGCGGCGAAGGCGTCTACCTGTACACCGCCGATGGCCGCAAAATTCTCGATGGCATGGCAGGCTTGTGGAATGTCAACGTCGGTTATGGGCGCGAGGAACTGGCGCAAGCGGCCTACGAGCAGATGAAGCGACTGGCCTTCACCTCCAACTTCGCCGGAATGACCAACATCCCAGCCACGCAGTTAGCGCACAAGCTCAGCGGCTACGCCTACTCCAAACTGAAAACGACCTTCTTTACTTCCGGCGGCTCAGAGGCAAACGACAGCGCCTTCAAAATAACCCGCTATTACTGGAAGCGCGTCGGCAAGCCGGATAAAGTCAAAATTATTGCCCGCAAGTCGTCTTATCACGGCATCACTCTCGCGACTACGTTTGCAACTGGCATCGAACGCTATCATAAGATGTTCGGCCCAGCCGTGCCTGGTTTCGTCCATGTACCCGCTCCTTATCCTTACCGCTTTGAAGGCGATGTGAAGTCTGGCGAGACTATTGGCCTCGCCGCCGCGCGCGCCATTGAGGAAGCGATCCTGCGTGAAGGTGCCGACACGATCGCGGCAGTCATTGCCGAACCGGTGCAGGGTGTAGGCGGCGTGATCGTCCCACCCGATGATTATTTTCCGCGCGTCCGCGAAATCTGCGACCAGTATGGCGTGCTGCTCATCGCCGATGAAGTGATCACGGGCTTTGGACGCACCGGAGAATTGTTCGGCCTGAATCGCTACGGCGTCCAACCCGATATTCTCTCGTTTGCCAAAGCGATTACCAGCGGCTACCAGCCGCTCGGTGGCAACCAGATCACCGACGAGATTTACGACACGATTCAGACCGCGCCAGATACTGACAGTTGGATGCACGGCTACACCTACTCCGGCCACGCGACGGCGTGCGCGGTCGCGCTGCGCAACCTGGAGCTGATCGAGGGGGAAAATCTGGTTGAACAAGGTAAACAGCGTGGGGCGCGCCTGATGAAGGGGCTGCAATCGCTGAAGGAATTTGCAATCGTTGGGGATGTGCGCGGCCTCGGCCTAATCTGCGCTGTCGAGCTGGTCAGTGATAAAGCGACCAAAGCGGCGGATCCGGCATTGGCGGCCAAGGTGACACGCATGTGCCAGGATCGCGGTCTGCGTACCCGCAATGTCGGCAGCACACTGGCTTTTGCCCCGCCCCTCACCATCACCGAGGAAGAAGTTGACGAAATCATCCGCATCCTCGGCAGCGTGCTTGATTCCTTAACCTGATTTGCGCCATTCACTTGAATCAAAAACGGTCGGGGATACCCGACCGTTTTCATGCTTCTACGACAGGCACAGGTTGGTTAAGCCTCGTCGTTGGCGATCAGTTCCAGCGTTTCAATCGTGCGGCGGGTCTGGCGGAAGCGCCACACCAGCGACAGTGTGTAGACGCCCAGGACGGTCAGCGTGATCATCAGCCCCAGTGCGAGATAAGCATCTGTATTCGTCATGTTCAGCCTCTTTCAGATTAGGAAAGCTCGGCGCGCAGCAGCTCGGCGCGTTCGTGCAGTCGTTCCAGGCGGATGCGCCACCAGAGCAGCGCCGGGGTGATGAAGCAGCACCAGACCATGCTGCTCACGCCAAGGGCAGTGCGCATCGTGTCGGTCATGCTGAAACCGCCCTCCGCATTCTGCGGGCTGCTGCCGATAACAACCGGGTGAATCGTGTCCGGGCGGATGCGGGTAATGACGAACGTAAAGATCACCGTACCAAACGCCAGAATACCATACACCGCCGCCAGCGAACGCCGCTTATCCGGGTTATCAATGCCGCTGCGCAGCATTAGGTACGCCGCATACGTCAGGATCATGATCGCGACCGAGGTCAAACGCCAGTCCCATGTCCACCACGTGTTCCAAATCGGGCGTGCCCAGACCATGCCCGTGAACAGCGTAATCAGCGATAGAAACACGCCAACTTCCACGCCAGCCAGTGCCAGCCGATCCCAACCGGGATTGCGGGTGCGCAGGTAGACAACGCCACCGACGACGGTTGCCGCCAGTGCGCAGAATGCACCCGAAAATGCGGCGACATGGAAGTAGAAAATCCGCTGGACACTTCCTT
>JBGSOE010000344.1:0-3189 GCA_041739295.1 Thiohalobacterales bacterium
CGTATCGTTGTGTGTTTCAAGTCAGGTTACCGGGGTTATGATCAAAAGGGTCAGACTCGATTGATTGCATTCTCGTTCCGTTTACATGTTACGGAAGTCGAAATCAATCGAGTCTGACCCTTTTGATCTGATCTGAATCAATCGTGGGGATTCTCGACCACATCCAGCACGACCCGCGTATGGGTGTTCAGAATGCCCACGTCATATCCGATCACGGCACGCACATATCCATCTGGCAGGCGGCTGAGGCGGCGCTCCACATCGGCTGGCAGATATTGCCACGTAATGTCATGTGGAATACCCTGGTGGCGCTGCATCTTGAACGCATGCCCCGGCGGTACTTTGCCCTTCTTGGCCAGGCCCGGCGGCAAGCCGCGGTAATAGTTGCGGTAGTAATCGCGGATGATCATGCGATCATGGTCACTGAATACAATGCGTGGCTCGTAATCGCGGTCGCGCGCTCTGGCGTCGTCATAATAGGGATAGTTGGTGCAACCAGGCAGGCCGCCAGCCAGGGCGGCAACCGTTAGCAATACAGTCATGCGGATTTTCATACGTGTCCCTTCATGGATTGTAGCCACCGAAATGGCTCGATATTTGGAATCAGAGTACTTGAAAACTGTTTTGTAATCTGCATGTGGAGTGCTGCGAGATTTCAAGTACTCTGCCCCCTTGATCCCCGTGACATCGCGTGATCGAAGCAGACGAGCGCATCATGCGCCCCAGCGCTGCTGCAGTTTGGCAATATTGCGACTGTGCGTCAGCACGATCACCTCGTCTCCCGGCTCCAGCTTCGAATCCGGCTCCGGCAAGCGAAACTTTCCATCGCGATAGAGACAGATCACACGACTCTCATCTGGCAGGTCGAGCGCATTGATGGCCACGGCATCGTCGTCATGGGCGATGAAAGAGAACACGCGCGCTTCGTCCTTCACCAGCGCCGACAGTTCCAGCAGGTCCTGGCCCTGCAACATGTCAGCCAGATAACGGCCGATGGTAAGCGCGGGGATGATGGTGTCTTCAAGACCGAGTTCGATGCAGATGTGTTCGAACTCGGGATCCTCGATCTTGGTAACGATACGCGCGAACCCCAGCGAACGCCCGACGAGGCTGGCGATGATGTTGGTCTGGTCCTGGCTGGTCAGGCAGAACAGGCAATCGCTGTGCTCGGGATCGGCTTCGCGCAGCAGCGCCGGGGTACTCCCATCGCCATGCAGAAAGCCGCAGTCGAGTGACTCTGTCAGCGCGTCAATGCGTTCGCGATCGCGTTCGATGATCACCACCTCATGACCGCGTTTGAGTAGGATACGCGCGGCCATTACGGCAATGGAACTCGCACCGATGAATACGGCCCTCATAACGCGCTATCCCTCTTTCCGAACCAGGTACCCGGCCACAATACGACAAGCAGCGCGATGAACTCCACTCGCCCGAACAACATATCCGCCATCAAGACCAGCTTCAATGGCGTCTCCAGCTCGGTGCGTGTGATGCCGGCCGACAGCCCGACCGTACCGGTTGCCGAGACGACCTCGAACAAGGCATCCAGCGGCGCATAGCCGGCCGCCAGGAATGGCAGCCAGGAAAGCGCCACCCAGACCACGAATAGCGCGATAGTCACAAACGCGCGTTGAATATCCTCGTCGGTCAACTTGCGTCCAGCGATGCGTGGTTCGACCACGGCATGCGCGGATAACGCGCTGCGCTGCAATGTCAGCTGCAACAGGCGACCGAACACCATCATGCGCAGCATCTTGATGCCACCGGCCGTGGAACCCACGCAGCCACCGGTCAGCATGGCCAGGATCAGCACCAGCTTCGCTGCCGCATCCAGAGCGACCACTGACAGACTGGAAAAACCCGTCGTGGTCTGCGCCGAAAGGCCCATTTGAAACGCATCGCCCAATGCGCCCGCCGCATCCCGCGAACCGCCGGACCACATGATCACCCATAGCAGAAGCGTTACTGACGCAACCATCGCCAGCAGCGTCCACACCTCCGTATCGCGAGCAAAGGCGGCCCAGTCACGCCGATATAAAAGATAATACAAAGGCAGCGACACCGCGCCGCACAGCGATACCAGACTCAGCGCATAGCCTGCCACGCCCATCCCGGCGAGACTGCGGTCGTAAATGGAAAACCCGCCGGTGGAGACTGCGCTCAGCACATGCGTCACCGCCGAGAACAGGTCTTCGCGCAAGAACAAAAGCAGCGCGATTCCGCCAGCGGTAAGCAATGCATAGATAATCAATATGCGGCGTGCATGCTGCCGCGCCGTGGTGACAAGGTTTTCTGCGCCTACGCCCTCGATCAGCCGGCGTATGGCAAACTGATGATTGAACAACAGTGCCACCCAGAGGATGGCGATTCCCAGGCCGCCGTACCATTGCATCCAGGCGCGTGCGAACAGAAATGCGTGGGATTTGTCAGCGATCGTCGGAAGTGTCGACAGACCGGTGGTGGTCACACCCGAAACCGATTCGAACCAGGCATCCAGGAAATCCATGCCCGCGCCCATAAACGGCCAGCTCATCACCAATGATGCCAGCACGAACGCCAGCGCCGATATCACCAACGCCTCGTTGAACTGAATTCGGGCGGTCACACGCAGTCGGCTCAGCGGCAGGCACAGGCCGAACAACACCAGGACGACCTCACCGCAACGGCGCGCGCTCTGAGCATCGCCCTCGACCAGCGCCACTGCGAGCGGCACCAGCGTCAGCAGCGCCAGCATCAGCCCGAGTTGGCCGAGATACTTGCCGACGACACGTCCGCGTACTGCAAATGACAGCGTCGTAAGGTGTTCGGTGACGGCCATGTTCACACCCTGAATGCAATCCGGACCGGCGGCGGGAGCGGATGCGGATTGCATAGTCCCGCGCATCGTTCCGCCAAAGGCTATTGAGCATTACTAATTGGGGTGACACAAACTCCCCTCTCCCTAACCCTCTCCCCGCAAGCGGGGAGAGGGGATAACCCCCTCTCCCTAACCCACTCCCTGCATACGGGGAGAAGGGATAACCCCCCTCTCCCTAACCCACTCCCTGCATGCGAGGAAAAGGGATAACCCCCTCTCCCTAAACCTCTCCCTGCATGCGGGGAGAAGGGATAACCCCCTCTCCCGCCGGGGCGGGAGAGGGTTGGGGAGAGGGTGGCGAAGTTCTCATGTCGAGCCTATCTATGTCATGC
>JBGSOE010000353.1:0-1918 GCA_041739295.1 Thiohalobacterales bacterium
ATCTGCGATCGGATGATTGATATAGGGAGACGCCGCCACATCTTTGCGTCGCTGATCCTTGTGCTTGTCTGCCGCAAAGGCCAATGCTTTGAGCAGCAGTTTCAATTCCATTTCACTGATTGCCATGCGTACTCCTGAATAAAACTGGCAGACCGCGTAATCATGCTGGCACTGCGGCCGACGCGGCGTCAACCGCTTCAGCATACAAACCAGATGTCTATTTTCCAGAACGCGTCAATGCGGTTATCCTATACAGCCAGAGGTTGACAAACCCATCCGCACCTAAGGAAAACTGTATGACTGATACATTCATGATTCTGCCCGCTCTGGATGCCAACCGCATCCGTTTGGTGCGCATTCCCGCTGATATGGAACATCATGAAGCCTTCCGGCATGCCACTGGTCTGATCGCCAGTGTCGAAGAGGCCAATCCCGATTACCAATGGGATGATATCGCCGCTTCACTGGAGGATCATGGCTTCGAGCCTGTGGACTTCATATTGGGGCCGGCCTTGGATTGAACGAAACAGATTTCTGAACGCTTGAAACAACAAGCAAACGTAGGTCGGATTCAGGCCGCAGGCCTTGTCCGACATTCCGATATGACCGTCGCGATGTATTATGCGGCAGTCATAAAAAACCCCGCAATGGCATCCTGCGGGGTTATTATCTGATGACAACACCTAGCCGTTATGACTCGCGCAATATCGCATACAGCTCATCTTTAAGTTTTGCGCGGCGCTTCTTGAGCGTTTCAGTATAGGTATCCGACGGCGTTTCTATTTCCTCTTCAATGCGATAAACCTCATCATCCACCGCCGCATATTCATCATATTTCTTTACAAAGTGCGCATTATTCATCTTCAGCTCACGAATGCGATCTTTGAACTCCGCAAATTCATCTGCCAATCGATGGTGTTCCCCATACATAGTCATTACCTCTTTCGTCGTTGTGCCAATCTTGCCAGGGAACCTCTTATTAATTTGATCAAGCGAACAGATGCCACTTTAGCGAATTAATCTACGGTTCCCCCGCCCTACCTCTTAGTCTGATGCTGGCCTGTAGTAACCATATGCTCAGCATTACGCACACTGCAATTTTGGCGCAATGGCTGCACATGAGGTATATCAAGTCTTGGTGAATTATCGCCTAGGAATGCAGGCTATTGTATTCGGATGTGATCAACTGGCGCTTCAAGTATGGCGACAGTTTCTTGATCTCCGCTTCGCGTTTGCTGGCAGAGCTGCGGTTATGACCGCCTTCCAGATAGACCACCGGACCGGGCTCACGACCACGAAAATATTTGGCACCACGATTGGACGCGTGCTGTGCGAGGCGACGTTCTATATCCGTAGTGATTCCGGTGTACAGGGAATCATCCGAACACAGAATCATGTAGACAGACCAATTCATGGCCATAGTGCCTGTCCGGCATGCAGGATGTACACATAGCCCTGCATGCCGGGGCACAATCCACTCTCAGTGTTACCAATCCATACGGGTCTGGGAACGGTAATGCGTGCTCTTGCCTTTGGCGGCTGGGCGCTCGCCACGTCCTGCCTCACTCGTCGGCGCAGACGGACGTCGGTCACTACTGGCCGCCGCGCGCGGACGCGAGGGTACTGCACCATAAGGTGAGCTGCCCGCCGGTTTAGCAAAGGCCGGACGGTTACCGTCCTGACGCGGACCACGGCCCTGACCCTGTGGGCGGCTGGAATAATTACGCTGCGGTTTACCGGCCGGACGGCCCGCACCACGGCTGGGTTCCGGACGCGTCGGCTCCAGACCTTCCACAACAGCACGCTCCAGACGACGTCCGGTTAGGCGCTCGATGCCGACCAGCTTGCGCCAGTCGTCCGGTCCGATCAGCGACACAGCCGTGCCGGTCGCACCACCGCGGCCGGTACGACCGATACG
>JBGSOE010000377.1:0-3683 GCA_041739295.1 Thiohalobacterales bacterium
TGAACGGTACCAGCTTGCCCGACGACCGACACGGACTAGCTAATGTCCGCCAAAGCAGGAATGCGGCGACGAGGGCCGCGGGCTGCCCGACGTCCTAGGTTTATCGCCATGGAAGGAATGAGCATTGGCCACCGGCCTCGGCAATGGGCTGATCCGCTGCCGTGGAGACCGATGTTCATGAGTGCTCATCTAAGGGCTTTTGCGCCGCAGTCGATCGGTCAGGCGCCGCGGCTCGGGGACGGCTCGTCGAGGGCCGGGGCAGTCACCGCTGCAGGCAGTGCGACCTTGTGAGGACAACGCCACCGCAAGGGCAGTCGCGGCTGTCGACCACAAGGTCATTCCCAGTCGGCCGAAGGATTGGCATCCCGGCAGAGTCTTTATAAGAACATTTTACGAACATATGGATCCATGGTGAGGTGGAGCAATAAAGCTCCAACACATCTTCTTCCTGGACAATATTACGCGTCCACGACCTGCTGCGTGACTAAATAAGCGAGTTGGTAAATTGACACCGGAACAGGAAACGGCGAAAATTCATCAAGATCACAGGGATCGAATACAGACCATTCATACAGGAGGAGTATATGTCTACAGTAAAGCAGATCAAGGCCAACCGAAACAACGCCCGCAAGAGTACGGGCCCTCGCACGGAGGCGGGCAAAGAGACAAGCAGCCGCAACGCTGTTCGCCATGGGCTGACTGCGGAGCATCACTTTGTGGACGGCGAAGACCAAGGAGCATACGAGCAACTCAGGACGGCGCTCGCGGACCAGATGGAGCCCGTGACCGTCATGGAGCAGCTCCTGCTTGACCGTCTCGCTGCAACGCTCTGGCGGCTCCGCCGCGTACCGGCGATAGAAGCGGCTGTCATCGGGGCTTTAGCCCACCCGCGAAGCCAGGCCCCACACGACGCGTCGGCATCTGGGACCGTGAGGAAGAAGCGGGGGCGGCCACCTCTATCGGCTCCGCCGCACTCTGGCCATCCGCTGAGCCTGACGATCGGCCAAGCCTTTGAGATCGCGCTGTCGAACAACATCCTCGAAAAAATCTCGCGATACGATGCCGCACTGATGACTCAGTGGGTTCGGACGGAAGAGGCCCTTCGCCAGCTCATCTTTGTGCGCCAGCAGCAGATGCTGGCGGACGCGACTGCCCGAAAGCCCGTGGAAGCACCAATGAGCGCTGAAGAAGGGTGGAAAAGGATCAAGCTGGCGTGAGTATCGAAGAACATCCGGATGAGCCGATCGCGCGGGCGGGCTGCCATTACCCAATTGGGGCGTGCGCCGCAGCCAAAACGAAAGCGTATCATAGACCGCGATTACTCGATGTCGTTACCATCGCCGAATTGGCAGGGATAATCAACCTTCATGGAAAAGTAGCGCCAGGCGCTGCTTGCCCTTCAAACTCGACCGCGGCCGATAACTTATTGGCCCCCAGCGATCACTTTAAGTTGCAACACGTGAAATAATTATAAAATCAACGGCGACACATAAAGTAGACGCCTAAATAAATCCGCAGTCGATTTCGCGGTCCGCAGCAAAACAGATTCATTGACGAAGGACCACGAGAATTTGAACCTTGGCAGAGAGCGGACCATCCGGTTCGTTCTTGGCGCTATCAGGCCTGACTTTGGGCCTGCCTATGGCTTCTATAGGCCAAGATCATAAAAAATTGCGGCAGACGCCTCTATCAATGATGATGGAATACTAAATATCAAATCAAACTAAAACTATTTTTTAACAATCGAAGGAAAAATCACTATGACTCTTATTTTTAACAATGCCTCCACCGAAACTGGTGATCACGACAAGAAACACTTCAACGCAATTCTCTCAACGCTCTTATTTGCATTTGATCCACGCAGGTCTAAAGACATCCATTCAGTTGAGACGCTCACACACATTTTGTGCGAGATGAGGGGGATCAAGGCAATCGATAGCTTTCTGATACCGTGTCTAGATCATGTTTCCCGATTAAACACCGATAATCAAAGTGAATATGCGGCCGTCTTCGCCCCTCTCGCAATGGCACTGGCGTCGACTCGTTTCAATACCCATCCGGAATCTCGAAACGCGGATTTGATTGAGGAATGCTGGGAGACCGCAGCGAAGCTGGAAGGTCTTTTTCATTCTCGTAATTCGAGCCGGGCCTCAACAATTTCGCTCTCCGACGCCCTGAGTCACTCGCGACAGATTGAAGCGACGCTGGCGCCTCCGGATCAACATATTATGCGATTCCTTCCTGCCCCTAAGAAGGGACCCGACCTGAATTATGCGGAGCTGAGCAAGATCTATTTGATTGACCACAGCGAGGACGAAGTTCTGGAGCTGATACAGTTGGCAATTGTGGGTCAATCGCCACATCTATCTGATAAGGAACGCGAGTCCCTTCGGGAATTGGCCACTGCAATCTTGTTCTTGAATGAGGTGCCCGTATTGGGCGACGCAATATTGTCTTGGATTCATTGGACAAAGATCAAATATTCGAAGACTTCGACTGACAAGAAAAAATACTTCTTTTTTGACCCGTCCAAACCTGGCTGGCTGAGCGATGCTTACTGTGCTCGCTTCTGGTCGTATTATGCTTGGCTTGGTTACCCATACATTCGCGAACCAGATGGCCAATTCGGTCGCATGAGTGAACACTTGAATATCCAACTTCACGGGCGATTCAACAATCCACGGGGAATATTTAAACCGGTGTCCCTCGTAGAAAAAGAGTTGGGCAGGGCGGCCTTTCGCGTGTCAGCAGCATTCCATCGCGTCCTTGGTAACCATGTTCCTCTTTGCACTCAATTAAACTACAATGTCCACGAGCATATAAAGCACGCCTGCCGATTCATCGACAGTTCTTGGACGAAAGCATCGTCTTTCACGCAAGTCTCCCTCGGTGATATGCAGCGCATTTGCGATGAGATTGATAAAGAGTGCAAAGATTATTTAATCTATTACTATGGCGGCGAACGTATATCAAATGCCACCCCGCGGTCCGTTTGATCCAGTTTTCTCCGATGGGTGAGAAGACACATCACGCCTGAACGGATTTGAAGGAGTTTCGAATGCACACCGCAATTTCTATGCGGTTCGGAACTCCTGATCCGTCCTCGCCTCATGCCGTGTGCGGTGCCGTTGATGGACCGCGTGCCGCCGCGAATATGGAGGTGATCGACCGATGAGCTTGAATCAGGATTTTATTGCAGCGGCGTGCAAGAGACCGGAGGTGCAACAGCACGGGAGAACTCAAGTTCCGCCGCGCAGACCGCCGCCAAGGATGGCTTCATCCAGTAGCCTTGCCCAAAAAAACCTACCTGCTCAGACTCAGGCCATCCGAGCTTTCGCGGAAGGCCTATCGTCGCCTTCGCTCCTCGGCGATCTCATCGACGACGTTGGCTGGGCGCGCGTCACTGTGTTGGCGCAAGGACGGCCGGATTCCGATCGACCCCGGCCGGATCACACGCCGTTGTGCAACCCCTTTCGACGGCGACCTCGTCGTATTGGTGACGCTGGCGTAAGTCATGCACGCGACGTTCTTGCCGCGAAAGAAATCGTTGTTGTAAGTCGCGACGGCGGCACGGCCGACGCCAGCGACCGCGTCGGGCCGTCAGGATCTCAGCGATCGGATCGCGTCGTCCCAGGCCTGGACGGCGAATGTGAGGTCATACTTCTCCTCGAACACCGCTCGCG
>JBGSOE010000385.1:0-3085 GCA_041739295.1 Thiohalobacterales bacterium
AGAGGGGGGCGCGTGCCGAAAAACCCAGCTTCAAGGAAGCCGGTCCTCCCAGTCCTCCCACTCCACCTTATGTGAATTGAGATAGTTGCTGACGGCCGCACCCAGCGTCGGGAAAAAGGTTTCTTCACCAAGTCGCGCGAACAGTCCGAAGCGCTTCAGCTTGTCCTTGACGGGGTCTTTCATTTCGGCAAAGCACAACTCGATACCGGCCGCTTGCAAGGTTTCATCAAACTCGGCCAGCATATCCGCCGAGGTGATATCCACGCTGGTAACCGGTTCCGCTGCAACGACCAACCAGCGCACTGGCGTGGGCGATGCGGCTACCGCGTCCAGCGCACGGTCATGGAACAACTCAGCGTTGGCGAAGAACAAAGGCGCATCCCAGCGAAACAGGACCAGGCCGGGAATCACATGCGCGTCGGGATAGCGCTTGATGTCGTGATAACCCTTGATACCCTCGACTCGGCCAAGCACTGCGGAATACGGACGCCAGCCGTCCCACAGAAATTCGATAATGGCAATCACAATCGCCAGACCGATACCGGGAATCGCGCCCAGCACGGCGACGCCGACGGTACAGACAATCGATAGCCAGAACTCCCAGCGCTGGATGCGATAGATGCGCCGCAAATCGGCGAATTCGAACAGTCCGATCGCGGCGGCGATCACCACCGCCGCCAGCGCGCTGGTGGGTAAATTTTTGAGCAGATCCGGTGCCACCACCAACAGCAGCGCCACCGTCAACGCGCCGACAACACCGGTCAGTTGGGTTTTGGCACCTGCTGCTTCGGCGACCGGTGTGCGCGACGAACTACTGCAGATCGGAAAACCCTGAAAAAAACCGGCCGCGAGATTGGCCACACCCAACCCCACCATCTCCTGATTGGGATCGACATAACTGCGCGTCCGCGCCGCATAGACACGCGAGAGCACACTGGTGTCGGCGAACGACACCAGTGCAACGGCACAACCACCGATCAGGACTGGAACGATATCGGCGTAGGTGATGAATGGAATGGTAAAGGTTGGCAAACCTTGCGGAAGTTGCCCCAATACCGCCACACCAGCCGTCGCTGCCAGATCCAGCACACCCACGCTCACAGTCGCGCCGATCACCGCCACCAGGTTGCCCGGTATGCGCTTTTGCCCCTTGAGCAGCAGGATCACTGCCAGCGTGCCCGCGCCAATCATAAACGCGACCACGTTGGTTCTCCCCGCCAGCACCGCTGTGGCGATGGCCCAGAGATTTCTCAGCGGCCCGCTACTCTCGATGGAAAAACCGAACAACTTCGGCAGTTGGCTGATCAATACCGCGAGCGCAATGCCGTTCATATAACCGTAACGGATCGGTTTCGACAGCAATTCGGTGATGAAGCCCAGGCGTGCCAGACCAGCGACGATGCACACCAGCCCTGACACGATCGCCATCATCGCGGCCAGGGTGATGGCACGCATTGGATCGCCACCCGACTGCTGCATGACCACAGCCAGAATGATCGCGACCAGCGCGGAATCGGGACCGAGCACCAGGATGCGGCTGGGACCGAACAACGCATACGCGAGCAGCGGAACGATCGTCGCGTAGAGACCATAAATACCCGGCACACCCGATGCCACCGCGTAGGCGATACCGACCGGCACCAGCATGGTTGTCAGCACCAGTCCGGCAACAATGTCGTGACGCAGCCAGGCGACATCGTAGTGGCGCAGTGTTTGCAATCCGGGCAACCAACGGATCCAGCCCGTCTGATCGGAGGCTTTCTGCGGGCGCGAGATGCGGCCCGGTTCCAATCGAGGCGACGAAGAGGACGGATCACTCATGTGATTACTCCCACGGTAAATCGGATGCCGGGCAGTTGTGCTTCAATTGCCACTGCGTGTGCCTGGCGATCATGAGTTCCTCATTGGTCGGCACAACCCAGGCCGAGACGACGCTATCCGCTGTTGTGATACAGGCATCACCACGTTGATTGGCATCAACTGACAACGTCATGCCCAGCCAGGTGCAGGCGTGCACAATCCGCGCGCGGATCTCCGCCGAGTTTTCGCCGATGCCAGCCGTGAATACCAATCCATCTATGCCGCCGAGCACTGCAGCGAGTGCACCAATCTGCTTGGCGACCTGATGCACGAAGTAGTCGACCGCCAGTTGCGCGCGCGGCTCCGCACTTTCCAGCAGCACTCGCATGTCATTACTGACACCAGACATGCCCAGCAAGCCCGATTGTTTGTACAGCAACTTTTCCAGTGCCGCGGGCGACATGCCGCGTTGTCCGACCAGGTACAACAGCACGCCGGGATCGATACCGCCGGGACGCGTGCCCATCGGAATGCCGTCGAGCGGCGAGAAACCCATGGTTGAATCCTGACTCTTGCCGTCACGCAGCGCGCACAGACTGGCGCCGCTGCCGAGATGCGCCACAATCACGCGGCCGTGCGCAATCTCGGGTGCCACCTGCGGCAGCGTCGCGGCGACATACTCGTAAGACAGTCCATGAAAGCCATAGCGCCGCACGCCGGCTTGGTAATATTCCCAAGGCAGTGCATAGAGATCGGCCAGCTGCGGATGGGTGCGATGAAAGGCCGTGTCGAAACAGGCGACCTGCGGGATCTGCGGTTGACTCTCGCGCACGGCACGGATCGCTGCCAGATTATGCGGCTGATGCAGCGGCGCCAGAGGGATAAGCTGTTCGAGTGCGGTGAACACCGCCGCATCGACCAGCACCGGCCGTGAATAGTCCGCGCCACCGTGTACCACGCGATGACCTACGGCGAGCAGCGGCTCGCCCTCGAACTGCTCACGCAACCAGGCGCCGGCGAGTGCGATGGCATCTTTCACCTCGCGCGCCTCGGTAACCGCAAAGTCGCGCTCGACCAGCACAGTGCCGGTGCCATCCTTTGCCTGCATCCGTGGCTGAGTTCCAATGCCGTCGATCTGACCGCGCACGGCCAGTTGCAGCGCGTCGGCTGCATCCAACCGGAACAGCGAGAATTTCAGACTCGACGATCCGGCATTGACGACCAGAATTGAACCGCTACTCACGCCGCCGCTCCTGTTTACGCGCGCCGCGCATGCGCCAGGCGC
>JBGSOE010000390.1:0-2239 GCA_041739295.1 Thiohalobacterales bacterium
TCGCTGAAGCGGCATCTGCCGCGTTGCGGCCGGGCTCAAAATACTCATTTACGCCGTGTAAACTCCGTTTGTTACTCGGTGCTACGCACCTCGCCCTTCGGGCCGGCTAGCGCCGTTCTTTCCGCTTCGCTTCGAGTCACCCGTCCGCGCCTTGCATCTGCTCGCTTGATCAAATTAATCAGAGGTTCCTTAAGCCTATCCATATCCGATGTAGGGCGGGTTAGGCGCGTTGTTTGCGCCGTAACCCGCCAAGCGTGCCGTTAGGCACACCTTTACAAAGACGTTGTGCGCCTGTCGGGTTACGCAAACTGCGCTAACCCGACCTACATTGAACGTAAGTAAGTGCCATTCTGCCTTGACCCCAATTTTCGTACGACACAGCAGTTGTATTACAGCTCTGTCCGAGATCCATTGCATGTGCTCAATCGTGGCTAATACCATATCTACTGTGCGCTGATATGAGCGCATGTCTCCCATGGTTTTTGATTTCATACTCAAGAACCTATCGCATCAGTCGATGTTGGATGAGCCCTAAATGAAAGGGTTGTTGTTTGTGGGTGTGACAAGGTGCCCGTTCGTAGCAAATTGCTGGAGATTACCCAATGAATCGCATTCCCGGACGGCTCACAGCCTTGTGCGCCGCAATCCTCCCATTGTTAGCCGTCAATGCCCTGGCTACCGATGGTATGAATATGGAAGGCTATGGTCCGATCGCTGCGGCGATGGGCGGTGCCTCGATGGCCTATGACAATGGTTCGGCCGCGATGATGAACAACCCCGCCACGATTGGCATGATGGACGAAGGTGATCGTCTGGATGCGTTCTTCGGGTTTCTGGGGCCGGATGTGAAGGCCGAGGCCAATGGTATGACCGCCAAATCCGATGGCACGGCCTATTACATGCCGGCAGTGGGTTTCCTGCGCAAGCGTGACAAACTCACCTATGGCATCGGTATGTACGGTCAGGGTGGGATGGGTACCGAATACGATGGTTCGACGTTTCTGGGCAGCCCGGCTGCGCCGGCAGTGATGTCCAATCTGGAGAATCGTAGTGAATTGAGTGTGGGTCGCGTCATTGCGCCGATCAGCTACGACGTTAACGATAAGCTGATAGTCGGTGGCAGTCTCGATTTCGTTTGGGCAGGATTGGATCTGCAAATGGCCATGTCGGGTGCGCAATTCGCCGATCTGACTACGCCAGGCATGCAGAATGCGGGAACCGCGTCGGGCAGCTTGGTGACTGCCATGGGTGGATTCGGTCTGCCGGTCAATTACGCCTATTTTGATTTCAGTAACGGTAGCCGTTTTTCCGGTAAGGCGCGTGGCTATGGTGGTGCCGCCAAGATCGGCACGGCTTATAAGGTCAACAAACGCCTAACGGTCGGTGCGTCCTATCATTCCGAAACCAACCTCGGTGATCTGGAAACCGATGATGCCAATGTCAGCGTCAATCTCGACAGCGGTGGTACACCGGTGAATGTCGAATTGAAGGGCAAGATCAAGGTCGAGGATTTCCAATGGCCGTCAACCTGGGCTGTCGGTGCGGCCTTCCAGGCGACGGATAAACTGCTGCTGGTCGGTGACATCAAACGCATCAATTGGGCGGACACCATGCAAAATTTCAAGATGACCTTCACGGCCGATCAGTCTGCAAGTAACGATCTATCGGGCGCCTTCGGTCCCGGTGCGGATCTGCGCGGTGGTACCTTGGATGCCACCTTGTATCAGCGCTGGGAAGATCAGACGGTCATTCAGGTAGGTGGCGCCTATCAGGTCAATAAGCAGCTGACGGTACGTGCCGGTTACAACCACGGTGACAATCCGGTGCCGAATGCCTATCTGAATGCCCTGTTCCCGGCGATTGTGGAAGACCATATAATCGGTGGTTTTGGTTATGCGTTCAACGCGACGCAGTCTATCGACTTCTCGTTGCAGCATGCCTTGGAAATATCCGAGACCAACCCGAATAATGGTGTGACTTCGTCGCACTCCCAGACCAGCTTCCAGTTCATCTACTCGCATCGTTTTTAAGCGAGAGTTTTGGCGCATACGACGGGCCGGCATTGCCGGCCCGTTTTTTCGCCTCAGTTGTAGGGCGAATTAGGCCGCAGGACGTAATGCGCCGAATGTTTTGGTTGCATAAATGCCTGCCGCACGTGGGTGAGTAGTAGGCCAGCAACTGCTTTTTACCGCCAAGTCGAAAAGAAAAAATATTGAACCGCCAAGGACGCCAAGAGCGC
>JBGSOE010000416.1:0-7623 GCA_041739295.1 Thiohalobacterales bacterium
GGAACCTCTGATTAATTCGCTGAAGCGGCATCTGCCGCGTTGCGGCCGGGCTCAAAATACTCATTTACGCCGTGTAAACTCCGTTTTTTCACCCGTCCGCGCCTTGCATCTGCTCGCTTGATCAAATTAATCAGAGGTTCCCTAGGTCATCTTGTGTGTTGATATTGACGAACCATTCAGGATGATCAGAGCAATCTACCCGTGCGGCCGGCAACGTTGCGAGCCATGTCTGCATTTTTCGCTGACCACTGACGAGGAAGCTGCGCAGCGAATCGATAACATCCGTGCGTAACAGGGCGAAGGTAGTATGAAGATATTTACCGTCATCCGGCACTGCGGCGGGAATTTCACCATCGTTGCAGACCCGTGTTAAACGGTCCAGCAAGTCGCCCGTAAACGCCGGTGCATCGCAGGGCAGTACCCATAGAAATTTCGTAGTGCAAGATTCCAGTCCGCGTTCGATACCGGCCAGTGGGCCAGGATAGTCGTCGCGATGGTCGTGCAGTATTGGATAGCCATAGGCTGCATAACGTTCCAGATTACGATTAGCACTGATCATGATTGATGGGGTCAGTTGTGAGACTATTTCCAGAACATGTTCGATCATCGGTCGGCCCGCATAGTCGATCAGGCCCTTGTCGGTTCCGCCCATGCGCGAGGATTTGCCGCCAGCGAGGATTAATACCGTCAGGTTTTGGTTGGCGTGATTCGGCATGGTTCAATTGGCTGTTCGGAGAGCCGTGATTCTAACATAGCCACTCGCCGTACCATCAGAGGCTGCTAGAATAGCCATATGGAACCTCTGATTAATTCGCTGAAGCGGCATCTGCCGCGTTGCTGCCAGGCTCAAAATACTCATTTACTCTGTGTAAACTCCGTTTTTTCTCCTGTCTGCGCCTTGCATCTGCTCGCTTGATCAAATTAATCAGAGGTTCCCTAAATCACAGGAGGTAGTCGAACATGTTCACACGTGTCCCAATATTGTTGATGGTAATGCTGGCCGGGTTCTGGAGTGCCCCGACACTGGCGGAGACAGGACAGCACTATAATCAAGTGCGTTTCCAAGTGCGTGCTGTCGAATCCGTTGGGAATGACCGCATGCAGGCTGTGTTGGCAGTGCAGGACGAGGATGATGATGCCGCCCGCCTCGCCGATCGTATCAATAAGACCATGGCTTGGGCCTTAGAACAGGCGCACGGACAAACGATCATTCAAGTGCGCACGGGTAGTTACAGCACCCAGCCGATCTATAAAAAAGATGCCGTAGGTGGTTGGCGTGCCAGTCAGGAATTAATTCTCGATAGCGGAGACTTCGCCAAGCTCGGCAAGCTGATTGGTGTACTGCAGCAGCGCTTGAAACTGCGCGCGGTTAATTTCAGTGTTGCGACAAAAACCCGCGAAGACATCGAGCATCGACTGATTGGTAGCGCGTTGGACGACTTCAAACGCCGTGCAGATCAGGTGCGCGCCAACATCGGTACCAAGGGTTACCGCATCGTTGAACTGAACATCATGACAGAAGATTCGCCTGTGCAACCGATACCTATGATGCGCGCCGAGGCTATGAGCATGTCCGTTGCCACCCCCAGTTTCGAAGGCGGGGAGAGCGAAGTGCGGGTAAGTGTGCTGGGCGTGGTGGAGTTGGAGTAGATACTTATTATTTCTCCTTCTGAATCTATGGCTGAGCTGTTTTCGGCAATGCAATCGACACCTGCCCTGCAAGATCCGCTTCACCGCAGTGGGAGAGGATAGCGGCGCGGGCCTCATCGCGCAGGGCGACGAGATCGGTCAGGCCTTGGCCATTGCTGGGGATGGGGAATCCGACCCAGACGTTGACGCGGCCAGGGTGGGGAAACCAGCTTTCGCCGCGTAGACGTTCACGTGTACCACGCAGGGCAACGGGGATTATCGGTGCGCCGCTGCCGGCGGCAACCTTGAAGGCACCGAGACGAAACGGACGCAAGCCTGGTGCGGGAGTAAAGGTTGCTTCGGGGAAGAACACGACACCGTCACCCTGGTGTACGCGTTCTAGGACGCGTTCGGCATCATCCACGCTCTGACGTACATCATCGCGGGCGACAAACTCAGTGCCAAGACGTTGTAGCAGAAAACCCAGGCCAGGACGTTGCAGACTGCGTTTGGCGACGAAGTGCAGTGGTAGCTTCAATGCAGCGGTCAAGACAATCGCATCGAGATAACTGGCGTGGTTGGCAACGATGACCAGCGGTTGGTCGTAGGGCAGTTGAACATTACCTTCACGCTGTACGCGAATACCTGTTAACCAAAGGCCGACGCGAGCGCCCAAGTGCACAACCTGTTGGCGCATGCGCCGGCCGGGTAGTACCACCAATAGCACTGCAAGTGGTACGCCGCAGAGTAAAAAGCAGGTCCAGGCGTAGGCACTGTACAGCCAAGTGCCAAGGTTACGCGCCATGCGTCGGCTGGTGACGCGGATGGCGCGGCTCGCAAGCTGTGCACGCTGTCGCCAGTAGTGGCGAGTCTGAGAGCCTTTCCGGGAACCTTGCTCGGAAAAAGCGCCTTGTTCATACAGCTGTCGACATTCAACACGGCGGATCTTGCCGCTGGACGTTTTCAGAACACTGCGCGGTGGTGCAAGCACGATCTCATCGGGGCGACTGCCGGTTAACTGCAAGGCGAGCGCTTCGATCTGAGTTTGCAGGTTGAGCTTGCGTTCTTCATTGCGTTCGCGCGTTTCGGCCAGTACCACCAACTGTTCGCCATCACCGCTTCCCAGTGTGGAAAACACCGCGACGGCATTCTTGCGGATGCCGTCGAGATCGCCGACGGCCTGTTCGAGTTCGTAGGGATAGATGTTGCGGCCAGCGCGGATAATAAGATCTTTGGCGCGACCAGTGATGAAGACCTCGCTATCGACCATATAGGCATAGTCGCCTGAGTCGCGCCAATCGCCGTGCAGTAGATTCTTTGTTGCCTCGGCGTTACGGTAGTAGCCGGCTGTTGCTGAAGGACCGCGGAACTGTAAGCGTCCTTGATGGCGTTCGGGCAATACGCGGTCATGTTCGTCAACGATCCGAATATCGTGTCGCGGTAGTGCCCGACCACCGCTGACGAAGCGCAAGGCATCCGGTGTATCACTGGGTTCGGCAATGCCCTGGCGGGTGAAGCGCGTGCGGGCAATCGCATCGATGCGCGCACCGCGAGCCAGGGGTGGGAAGGCGAGTCCGACGGCATTTTCCGCCAGCCCGTAGACCGGTGTCATCGAGCTGGATTTAAAGCCGGTCGAGGCAAAGTGTTGGCAGAATGTCTCCAACGTATCTGGGTGCACCGGTTCGGCACCGTTGAAGGCAAGTCGCCAGTGGCTCAGATCGAGGCCTTCGAGGTCTTGTGCCTCCAGGCGTGTCGCGCACAGTTGGTAGGCAAAGTTGGGTGCGGCGGAAAGGGTGCCCTGATGCCGGTGTAATGCATGCAGCCAGCGTGATGGCCGCGCAATAAAACTCAGCGGCGACATCAGGATCAGCTGCATGCCGTAATAGAGACTGCCCAGACAGGCACCGATCAGGCCCATGTCGTGATACAGCGGCAGCCAGCTGACGAACACATCATCGCTGGTGGCGGCGGCGGCTTCGCCCATCGCGCGGACATTGGCAAGCAGATTGGCGTGGCTGAGCATGACGCCTTTGGGTTGGCCGGTGCTGCCGGAGGTGTATTGGATCAGTCCGAGCGCATCGGGCCCAAGCAGTGCCGGTGGTACTGCTTCACTGCGCTGTAATTCGTCGGCGGTGCAGAGCGCGCGTAGCTCGGGACATTGCGATTGCAGCAGGCGTGCGTAGGTCTTGGCCTCATCGACGGTGATCAAGATCGGCGCCTGGGCATTGTCCAGGATGCCAATCTGGCGGCGCAGGTGATCTTCGAGCTGGGCGCGGCTGGCGGGTGGATACAGGGGGGCGGGCACGGCGCCGGCGAGCAGAATGCCATAGAAGGCGTAGAAGAAATCCAAACCACTCGGCAGCATCAGGGCGATGATCTGACCAGGTTTGACGCCGCGCTCGACAAGTCCACCGGCGACGCGTGTGGAGGCATTGTAAAGTTCCGCGAAACTCAGGGTCTGGGTGTTGTCGTCACCAGCATAAAAGGTGATGTAAGGACGCTGTGGGGTGCGTTCGGCATGCCAGCGCAGGACCTCTGTGAGCGTCTGCGCGGTGTGCGGGATCTCGACGATCTGGGTCACATCCGGAACGCTTTGTGTCGTGCGGTCCAGACTTGTTGTCGGTGCCTTCATGCCCAGCAGATGCAGTAGTTCGCTGGCCGTCTGTGCCCCGAGTGCGGCCTCTTCGGCTGCGGTCATGCTCAGCTGACGCTCAATGCGCAGCAGCAGCTCAACGCGCGCCAAGCTGTCCAGGCCGAGGTCCTGCTCCAGCCGGCTGTCCAAGGTAACCGTTGGCGCCGACCGTCCCGGGTGCAGTTCCTGCACCAGCTGGGTGAGTATGGACAGCAGGGCAGTAGACTGGGACGTGGGAGTATTGGTTTCCATCGGGTTCGCTGGGCTGGTAACGTGGCGTTACTGTACCACTGACACCTGTCAGTATTCATGCTGATGTTGGCTATGGGACATGTTGTTGTGGGCACCGGGCCGGTCAGCGATGAAATTCCCGAAAATCATAACGAGAGCAAGATGGTAGGCGAACAATCCACAGTAGAGATCAACGCAGCCGATGCACAGGAGATCGAGCGCTTCCTGGATGCGCTGTGGATGGAAGGTGGATTGAGTGACAATACGCTCGCCGCTTATCGGAATGACCTGCGCGGTCTTGCCCTGTGGTTGTCCGCCAATCCAGATGTCAGCCTGATTGCGGCGCGGCGTGAGCATCTGATGGCCTATCTGGCACACCGTTATAACTCCGGCAGCAAGGCCCGGAGTGCTGCACGATTGCTGTCCAGTGTGCGGCGTTTCTATCGTTATCACGTGCGTGAGAATCGCCTTATTGATGATCCTAGTGCGCGCATCGATGCGCCGAAACTGGGCCGACCACTGCCGAAATCACTCAGCGAGGCACAGGTCGAGGCGCTACTGGCGGCGCCAGAGTGCCAACAAGCACTCGGCATGCGAGACCGCGCCATGTTGGAAGTGTTGTATGCCTGCGGACTGCGGGTGTCCGAACTGGTTGGCTTGCGACTCGAACAGGTCAATCTGCGCCAGGGGGTGGTACGCGTGATTGGCAAGGGCAGCAAGGAGCGATTGGTGCCACTTGGCGAGGAGGCCATGAACTGGTTACAACGCTATTTCACCGAGGTCCGCGCAGGTCTGTTGAATGGCCAACTCAGTGATTTCGTGTTTCCCGGTCGCGGTGGTGAGGCGTTGACCCGTCAGGCCTTCTGGTATCGCATCAAAACCTATGCGCGCAAGGCCAAGATACGCGTTTCACTGTCACCACATACCCTGCGGCATGCCTTCGCCACGCATCTGGTCAATCACGGTGCAGACCTGCGCGTGGTGCAGCTGCTGCTAGGTCATAGCGATTTATCCACAACGCAAATTTACACTCACGTTGCCCGTGAGCGCCTGCGCGAGCTGCACGCACAGCATCATCCACGCGGCTGACGTCACGGCGCGACCAGACGTGGTGAGCTGTGGCCTGGGATGAATAGCATTTATCCAGCATTTCCTGAGGCAACTTTCCCTGTGCTCGGGGGTCCCATATAGACCGTTTGCCGCCGCCTGTCCAATCCAGGACAATAGCGGCTGACATAAACTCGATAATCCCCGCGGAACCCTACGGAAACCTTATGAATACTCTGAAGCGTATTGCAGTACTCTGGCTGTTATTGGTGGGTTGTGCCGCCGCGGCAGACGATCACCCGGCCATCCGCAAGGCCCTGACGGGGATACTCCCCGCAGGCCCCGACCAGATTCTGCCGACACCTGTTCCAGGCCTGTTCGAGGTCACCTACGGCCCACAACTGTTTTATATCAGTGAAGATGGCCGTTATCTGATCCAGGGGCATCTGATTGATGTTGTCGCACGTGATGACCTCACCGAGGCGCGTCAGAGTCAGTTACACAAGGCTGCCATCGACAAGCTCGGCGATGAAAACATGGTTGTCTTTGCGGCGGCTAAACCTAAGCACACGATTACGGTATTTACTGATATCGATTGTGGCTACTGTCGCAAACTGCACAGTGAGATAAAGCAGACCAACGATCTAGGCATCACTGTGCGTTATTTGTTCTTCCCGCGTAGTGGTGTGAATACCGAATCGTATTACAAGGCGGAAACGGTCTGGTGTTCTGAGGATCGTAAGCAGGCACTCACCGATGCGAAGTCGGGCAAGACCATGCCACGCAAGACGTGTGACAATCCGATCGACAAGCACATGCAGCTGGTACAGGCATTTGGACTGCAGGGTACCCCGGCGATTGTCTTGGAAGATGGTCGTGTGATACCGGGTTATGTCCCTGCAAAACAGCTTGAGGCTATGCTGGATGGAAAGGCGCAGCCTTAGGAAGCTCCGATTAATTCAATCAGTGCGACAAAGCGGAGCGTAGCGAAGCAATCGTGCAATATATGATCAATGTGCTGTAGATTGCTTCGCCGCTACGCCATCCCGAGATGGCCGGACGATCAGATGTTCCCTAATGCAATAAGGTGAACATTTGCGAACGATAGTGATTCACCAACGGCCCCTGATTCCCCAGTAGTTCAAACACGGCTAACAATCCTTTGCGACCGGCATCATCCCCGTAGCGACGGTTGCGGCGCAAGATTTCCAGGTACTGTTCCAGTGCGCCCTCGATCTCACCCAGTACTGCGAGACGTGCGGCAAGCAACTCACGTACCTCACAATCACCGGCATTTGCAGCAATGCGTTGTTCCAGTTCGCCACGTTCTGGTGCGCCCTGAACTCTCCGTGCAAAGTTCAGTAACGCGGCAAGACGTCGAATCTCTGTGCCTTCACGAATCTCGCGCGGCATTATTTCCATGGCTTGAGCAGCTTCATCGATTAGGCCAGCTTCCATGGCTGTGCGCATATAGTCGAACTGTGCGCGTGGATTTTCCGGGTCGTTGATTACGGCGTCGCGCAGAAGGGCGAGTGCTGCAACTGAGTCGCCCGCCGCGGCCTGCTGCAGGGCTTGCTCACGCAGGCTGTCGGATTCGCGCGAAACATATTTATCCAGCAAAGTACGCAAAGTCGATTCGGTCTGGCCACCAAGGATTTCTTCAACTACTTGACCGTCGCGGAACAGCTTCATGGTCGGGATGCTGCGGATATTGTGCTGCTGTGCGAGTGGGCGCTCGGCGTCTGTGTCGATTTTCGCCAGCAGGAATTTGCCCTGATATTCCTCGGCCAGTTTCAACAGTATCGGAAGTTGCATCTTGCAGGGACCGCACCAGTCTGCCCAGAAATCTACCAGCACGGGTACCCGGCGCGAATTTTCGATCACCTGCTGTTCATAGGTCGCCTGGGTGACGTCGAAGACTAAGGTTGATTCGGTCATGCATGCTCCTGACATGGAAAAGTCATCTGTAGAAAGCTCGGAATGTTAAACTGCCTTCGTCGGATGTGTCGGACGCGCGGCTAGCACCGCTGAATCCGAGCTACTTTAATTTAAGCGTAGTCTCGCAGGTCGGATTCAGGCCGGAG
>JBGSOE010000451.1:0-9861 GCA_041739295.1 Thiohalobacterales bacterium
GTGCGCCTGATGAACGGATAATGGCCTGAAAATATGCCATAAAACACCTGCTCTAGTGCCAAACATTGGCGCTTCAGGGCAAACATCACGTTGAACAGAGTGTATGCGACTGGAATCAGCACTTGTTCAGAGATTCCTTAAGGGTGTTCGCATCCGCATGTTCATGGAACAGGATTATCTGTGTGCCGCCGATCCGCCCAAGCCGACGCCCAAGGCAGGGCAGACAGTAGGTGAAGCACGCCTGGAGGCGCAGTGGGAGGAGTCTCGCAAGCCTAAGACACTCAAGACCAACCGTGACATCCTGGCCGCGTTGCTGCGCTGCGGTGTGGATGTTAAAGCGGATCTGAATCCGAAAATATTCCACCAGAAATTCATTGTGCGCGACTACCGTGGTGGTAAGAGCCTGGGCAAGGCCGGGCTGCTGACCGGCTCTACCAATTTCACGATCACCGGTACGCACAAGAACCTAAATCACGTCATCCTATTCCACGATTATCGGGTGGCACGCGCCTATGCCACCGAGTTTGATGAAATGATGGGCGGCACCTTCGGCGCATTGCACACGCGTGAAGATAGCCTGCCTAAGACTATCAACATTAAAGGCGTGCCGGTGCGCGTGCTGTTCGCGCCGGACGATCATCCAGAACTTGAGATTGTAAAACAGATGCTCAAGGCGCGCGCCCGGCTGGATTTCGCCATCTTTACCTTTGCGATTTCGTCCGGTATCGATGATGCATTGATCATGCTGCACTTGGCTGGCATCGACATACAAGGTGTACTGGATGCCGGGCAGGGTGGTCACGACTGGGCTGCGACCTATTGGTTGCATGATGCAGGTATCGAGGTGTTTCTATCGGACAAGAACAAGCTGCCAGGCCTGGGGAAACTGCACCACAAGCTCATGGTAATCGACGACGATATTGTTATTGCCGGGAGCATGAACTACACCGCCCCCGCCAATGAATACAACGACGAGAATATTTTCGTGCTGGGTAATCCTTACGATTTATCAAAGAATGAAGGTGGTCCAGTGGATCACTTGGAATGCAAAGCCATTGCGGCTTTCTTCAGGAACGAGATTGAGCGTATCGTCGCGCACAGTACGCGTTTTGAGCCGAATTGATGTACGAATATGGGCGATGCAATTATATTTAACTGGTTATGCCGACGAGACTATGCTTGTTCTATGCGCTACGATATACGAACCTTTGATAAATACTTCACCGTCATTCCGGCGCATGCCGGAGTGACAATTTGATCTGAGGTACTTAAGGCGCCCAGAGGCTTGTCTGATAATGACCACTGATAATAACTATGATCATACTGACGCATTCGGTTTCCTGAACCGCAATGCACCCTTGCGGGAGAAGTTGCGCTCAGCACATGAAACTGTCCAACAAAGTTTACCCTTCATCGCGCGTATTGCACTGACCTTGTACGATCCGGAGACGCGCGTACTTAAATCCTATCTTCACAGCAGCCATGACCATGAGCCGATGCAGCACTATCAAGCGATTATCGATAACGCGCCATCGCTGGTAGAGATGCTCAAACGTGGTCGCCCGCGCGTCATTAATAATATGCTGACCATCGAAAACGCCGAAAGCGAGCATTCAAGGCGCATTGGTCGCGAAGGCTATGCGGCGAGCTATACCTTGCCAATGTTCAATAACGGGGATTTCCTCGGATTCCTGTTCTTTAATTCCTTCGAGCATGATGTCTTTAGCGAGTCGGTGTTACGTCAGCTTGACCTCTATGGTCATTTGATTTCGCTGATGGTTGTGAATGAATTATCCAACATAAACACACTGAATGCGGCGCTCAAGACCACGGGCCACATCACGCATCACCGTGATCCTGAGACCGGCAGCCACCTTGACCGCATGTCACGCTATAGTCGCCTCATCGCTCGTGCGCTTGCTGATCGATATCAGCTTGACGATGACTATATAGAACATATTTTTATGTTTTCACCGCTGCACGATATCGGAAAAATAGCGATCCCCGACAGCATTCTGCTGAAGCCGGCTACGCTGACTGAAGATGAAATGCGCGTGATGCGTACTCACCCGCTGCGCGGTCAGGAGATGATCGTCGATCTGCTGGCGAACTTTGGCCTGGAAAATACCGAGCATGTGGATATGCTGCGTAACATTGCCGTTTACCATCATGAAGCGGTCAATGGCCGCGGATATCCCGAAGGCAGGTCTGGCGAAGCTATCCCCTTGGAGGCACGTATTGTCGCCGTTGCCGATGTGTTCGATGCGCTGACCAGTCGGCGACCCTACAAGGAGGCATGGGATAACGAACGCGCCTTCGAGACACTTGGAAAGATGGCTGGTGAACAGCTTGATCAGGATTGTGTTGAGGCCTTGTTGTCTCTGCGCGAGGAGATCGAGGTGATACAGCAGCAGTTCCGTGAGAACGTTTACGGGTGATTTATGTTGAGCATGTCGGGCGCGCGGCTAACGCCGCTGAACCCGACCTACATACATTTGCGCAGTCACGTAGGTCGGGTTCAGGCCGAAGGCCGCGCCCGACAGCTTCCTCAAAATTGCTCAAAGCAATGGGCTACCCTGATGTTCGCCAAGCTCATAGACAACGTGGGCACGACCCACCAGTAACGGATCCATGTGCCCAATCCGTTCGATGTCTTTCTCTGTGTAAGGGAGTTTGTGCAGCATATAGCGCAGGGCGTTGAGACGGGCACGCTTCTTGTCGTTGGACTTGATCACTGTCCAAGGCGCGTCAGCCGTATCGGTATAGAAGAACATGGCCTCCTTGGCCTTGGTGTATTCGTCCCATTTGTTCAGTGAAGCCAAATCGATCGGAGAAAGCTTCCAGTGCTTGAGGGGATGGACTTCCCGCTCCTTGAAACGGCGGAGCTGTTCATCCTGACTCACCGAGAACCAGAATTTAATCAGCTGCACACCGCTGCGCACCAGATTCCGTTCGAACTCCGGAGCCTGACGCATGAATTCCAGATATTCGTCATCGGTGCAGAATCCCATTACCCGTTCGACACCAGCGCGGTTGTACCAGGAGCGATCGAAAAAGATGATTTCACCCGCTGTAGGCAGGTGTTCCACATAGCGTTGGAAGTACCACTGGCCGCGCTCCGCATCAGTGGGTTTTTCCAGAGCAACGACGTGGGCGCCGCGTGGATTAAGGTGTTCCATGAAACGCTTGATGGTGCCTCCCTTGCCCGCCGCATCGCGGCCCTCGAATAGGATCACCACTTTCTGACCGGTTTCTTTGACCCAGGCCTGCAGTTTGAGCAGCTCCACTTGCAAACGGTATTTCTGTTTCTCGTAGTTCTTGCGCGACATCAGGTTTTTGTAGGGGTAGTTGCCGTCGCGCCAATCCGCTGCCAATTCGTCGTCCGGGCTCCGCGCTCGGGTATAAACAGACGAGGTCGCGGGGCGCAGCAAGGCATCGCGTAGGACGGTCGCATCTTCAGGCGAGGCGCCGGCGAGAATGGCTTCCAGCGACTGGAGTAATTCGTGGCTGTCACCGCTCGCGTTGGTCAGAATATCTTGTACCGTCACGACCTTGGATTCCTGGGCGGCGTCCACGGCCTCTTTTACGACAAAGGATTCCACCCCGGCCGCATTGAGTCTGGGCGATATATCACCCGACTTGGCGCGACGGGGGCGGGGCTGGCCGTGCTTGGCTTTGGCGCCAGAATTCTTTGCGAGCTTTGCGGCAGCTTTGGTAGCAGATTTAGTGACAGGTTTTAGGTCGCTGTTCGTACTGTTTTTATCCTGCTTACGCATGGTTTTCCCTCTAAATTGAGCCGTTAACTCAAACCTGGGTTACGGCATTGCATATCGGTAAAACCTTATGCCTAGGCGCGGAGCCGATCAAGTCTTGGCACGGGACACCGGCACTTCGGAAGCTTCTGAATGGCTGAAATCTGATCCAGGTCAAGGGATCAAGCATGTTGTCCTTGTGGTGGCTTCCGTCAGCCGCCTAAGCGCCTTACTCTGAGCGCTGAACATCTGATAAAGCCTGCCCTGATATTCCAGCATGCGCCGGAATGACGCTGGAATGACGCTGGGGTGGTTAGCTCAGAGGTTTCCTGATTATCGCCGCATGGCGAACCATAATTATTGTTGCGAGGAGCCACTATGTCGACACAAGGATCAGCCGCGCCGGATAAGAAATCCGATACCGGGTTCGTGTTTTCATTTACCGAGGGTGACGGCCACGATAAGCATCTCCTTGGTGGCAAGGGCGCCAATCTCTGTGAGATGACACAGATCGGGTTGAATGTACCGCCTGGCTTTGTCATCAGTACCGCGGCCTGCCTCAGTTACCTCGCCAACACAGACCATGTCCTGCCGGCTGGATTGATGGATGACGTGCGTGTGCAGATGCAGGCGCTGGAGAAGTCGACTGGTAAAGGTTTTGGCGACGCACAGAATCCGCTGCTGGTGTCGGTGCGTTCCGGTTCAGCCATGTCCATGCCGGGCATGATGGACACGATCCTCAATCTTGGTCTGAATCAGGAAACGTTGCTTGGCCTGATTCGCCAGACCGGCAATGAACGTTTCGGTTATGACGCCTATCGACGTTTCATTCAATTGTTTGGCAAGGTCGCTCTAGGTATTACCGATGAGCACTTTGACGAACCCTACGAGGCGATCAAGCAGCGAGAAGGCGTCAAGGCCGATGTGGGTCTGACGTCGGCGCACCTGAAAGAGATCTGCGGAATCTTTCTCGATGTCGTGCGCGAGCATACCGGCGCGCCGTTTCCGGATGATGTCTATGCCCAGCTCGAAATAGCCATCAAAGCAGTGTTCAATTCGTGGTCAGGCAAACGCGCCGTGGACTATCGACGTGAATTCCACATCACGCCCGATATGGCCAATGGTACCGCTGTCAATATCGTCACCATGGTGTTCGGCAACATGGGTAATGACAGCGCCACTGGCGTGGGTTTCACCCGTAATCCTGGCACTGGCGAAAATCATATGTTCGGTGAATATCTGGTTAATGCGCAGGGCGAAGATGTCGTGGCCGGTATCCGCACACCAAAACCCGTTCAGGAAATGGCGCAGGAGATGCCGGATATCTATCCACAATTGGTGGAGTTGCGCGACAAACTCGAATCCCACTACCACGAAGTACAGGATTACGAGTACACCGTCGAAAAGGGAATCCTGTATTGCCTGCAGACGCGCAATGGCAAGATGAATGCCGCCGCGATGGTGCGCACCTCGGTGGAGATGGTCGCGGAAGGTTTGATCTCACGTGAGCAGGCCATGTTGCGGGTTCAGCCTGAATTACTCGAACAGCTTCTACATCCGCGTCTTGACCCGCATACGCAGGCGCAAGCCGCCGTGCAGGGGCTTCCGGCGTCACCCGGTGCTGCGTCGGGCAAAGTGGTGTTCGATGCCGATCGTGCCGAACTGATGGGGCGTGCCGGTGAGAGTGTGATTCTAGTGCGTGAGGAAACCAAGCCCGAAGATATTCACGGCTTCTTTGCCTCGCAAGGTGTGCTCACCAGTCGTGGCGGCAAAACCTCGCACGCCGCCGTGGTCGCGCGTGGCATGGGTAAGCCCTGTGTTGCCGGCGCCGAAGGTATTCACGTGAACACCCAGAGCCGTACCGCGAAGATTGGTGACAAAGTGCTGCATGAAGGGGATGTGATCACCATCGACGGTGGAAACGGTAATGTATATCTGGGCGAAATAGCCACCGTTGAGCCAGAATTTTCGGACGAATTGCGTACCTTGCTGAGCTGGGCCGACAACGTCGCGCCGCTCAAGGTGATGACCAACGTCGATACGCCTGAGGGTGCTGCTCGCGCGCTTGACTACGGTGCCATGGGCATCGGTTTATGTCGTACCGAACGCATGTTCAACGCCTCTGAACGGCTGCCAGCCGTGGTTGACATGATTCTCGCCAATACTGTCGATGAGCGTGAACGTGCGCTGGAACGCCTATTACCCATGCAGCGCGCTGACTTTACGGCCTTGTTCAAAGTGATGGCACCGCGGCCGGTCACCATTCGGTTACTTGATCCGCCCATTCATGAATTCCTGCCGAGCGAACGCCAGCTCGAAAGCCAATTGTTGAATCTCAATCACCTGCGTGCCGCGGCCGAAGGCCTGCAGGATATGCTGGGTGGTCTACAGGCCAGCACGGCGCCTGGCTCATTAATGGACAAACTCAATGTTGCCAGCATTGATGATGCCATCGCTCGAAAACAGCTCATGTTGCACAAGGTGCGCGAGCTGTTTGAGGTGAACCCCATGCTCGGACACCGTGGTGTGCGACTGGGCATCACCTATCCAGAAATCTATGCCATGCAGATCCGTGCGGTATTAGAGGCAGCTGCCGAGTGCATTGCGGCAGGTATTGAGGTACATCCGGAAATCATGGTGCCACAGGTCTGCACGGCCCAGGAGCTGATTCGGGTAAAATCTAATGTCGATCAGATCAAGCAAGATGTCGAGCGGGACACAGGCGTCAGTGTCGATTTGAAATTTGGTACGATGATTGAAGTTGTTCGTGCCTGCATGCGTGCCGAGAGTCTGGCCGAGCATGCAGAGTTCTTCTCTTTCGGTACCAATGATCTAACGCAGGCGACGTTTTCGTTCTCGCGTGAAGATGCAGAGAACAAGTTCTTGCCGATGTATAACGAGTACAACATCTTGCAGGACAACCCGTTCGAAGTGCTGGATGTAAAAGGCGTCGGACAGTTGATGAAGCTGGCGGTGGAGTGGGGGCGTCGCGCACGCCCCAATCTGAAAGTGGGCATCTGCGGTGAGCAGGGTGGGCAGCCTGCATCTATTCGCTTCTGCAATGAAATCGGGCTGGATTATGTCTCTTGTTCACCACCGCGCGTACCGGTGGCGCGGCTTGCGGCTGCACATGCTGCATTAGCGCAGCGTTTTACGCTAGAGAGAGCGTAACTACCCAACATAAGCACGGCCTATAATCCTATAAACCGCATTTGCCACGGAGTCACACGGAAAAACACGGACAAGATCACAAGCTTCACGCCGGCACCACCATCACCCGCAAGGTGGTGAAAAGTCGCTTCAGGAATGCACTGTGTTTCAGTGTCTTCCGTGTGTTTCCGTGGCTGAAATGATTTTTTAGGTTAATTTGATCAGAGGTTTCCGGCGTGGAGGATCTGAATAAAGGCCGATGTGGCCAGTGTAGAGAGCGCCGTCAGGGTCCATTTGACCCAGTTGAAGTGGCGGTCACTCAGCTTGTCGATGTGCTGCAAATTCTTTTTCATGGTGCACCTCCGAGTGCAGCTTGATGAACTGTCCAGTCGCCGCGCTTGGTTAGCGCGTCATAAAACTGGCATGATGAATACTTGACCATATTGGTAAGTCATAAGGAAAGTCTAATGCACTAAGGTCATGATGAAACTATTCCTCATGGGAGAGACGATACGGATGCTAGAGGTAATTTATGTGTCGAAAATTTGTCATATTGATGACATCGTGGTGTTTGAACGGGGACGTCAGGTGAGGGAATAACCCCGTCAGAGGGTTGACGATTATTCCAGCAATGACTTCACACATATCTTTAATCGGCTGATTTAGATCAATAGACATTACTCCGGCATGCACTTATAACGTATCGACTATGTCGAATTTCTCAGGGGGTAGGTAATGCGACTATGTGCTGAATGCCGTTCAAAGGTCTGGCCGTACGCAATTGTTATTTTGGTGGCAAGCTTTTCGGCTTTTCTAACCTGGTTGACGATGAGTGCAACCGGCGCGAGCGAAACAGCCATTCGGATGGTGTCTGCCAGCGTGTTTGTAGGTGTCGGAGGGTTGCTGCTGGGCTACATGCTCTGCTGTTTACGCCGGCACTGTCGTCACGACGATCATTCTCACGCCTGATCGCGAGAACGAGAGGAGAATCTCGCGTCATTAAGTGATAGCTTTAACCCAATGCGGAACTGCACCCAGACGCGTTAGCGCGGGGTGACATCTCAGTACATCATAACAAGAGAGAGGGGTACACCATGACAACACCGCTGCTCAGGGTTACCGTTCTTACCATTGCGCTAACACTAGTTGGCGGTCTGGCTGTCACCGCGCAAGCGAATGATGTTGATTACCGAGATTCATCCATCTCCAATGGGTATCCGGCGTACCACAGTTCCTCATGGGGCCCAGTGGCCTGGATTCCCCCGGAATCAGATTACCGACCAGCACCAGGCCAATATCCGCCACCTTACGCACCACAGTATCGGCAATCCCCTCCTGCTTATAACCCGGCATTTGATCCCAGGCGGCTACAGGCAGAACTTGCCGCCAGCCGCGCAGAGCTGCAGCGTACTACCGAGCGCCTGGAGGCTACTCAGGTGCTATTGCAGCAGGCGCGCGAGGCATTGACACTTAACTACAGCGAACATCAGCAACAGCGTGTCGGGCAGGATGAGCAGGCGGCGCAGCTTAGCGCGGCAACGGCTGAAAATGCTGAAGTTCGGGCGCGCATAGCCAGTTTAACGGAAGAACTGCAAACAGTTCGCTCAGCACTTACGCAGCAACAAGAGCAACTTGCCGAATTAACCGCGCTCAAAAATGATCAGGCGCAGGAGCGCGCAACGCTGCAGCAACTGCGCGCGGAAACAGTGCACCTGGATGAAGAGAGGGGCACAGCTGAATCCCAATATAAGTCCTGTCAGGAACAGCTTGCAGTGCAGAAGACTGATCTCGATACGGCGCTTGCCGACCGTGATATCGATAAGCTATCTCTTACTGAAACCCGGGCAGAACGTGATCAGTTGCAGAATACGTTGAAATCTTTGACCGCCGAGTTGCAGAGTCGACAAGATGCGTTGGCCCGCGCCGAGGCGTCAGCGTCATCCGCGGCTGAAGAGCGAGATGTCCTGAAGGCACAGCTGGCAGCTATTGAGACTAACGCACGCGAGTCTCAAATCTCACAAGAAAATGAGACTGCGACGAAATCCGCCGCGCTCACCAAACAATTGGAGCAAACTAAAACTACTCTTGATGCGGAACTTGCCGCCAAGACTGCCATGCAACAAGCATTGGCGGATGCGATCAGCACTCGCGAGCGTTTACTAGCGCAGCTTGACAACCTAAATGCCCGGCTTAGCAGCACGACTAGTCAGGAGCAGGTGGCGCAGGGTGAATTACAGCAGCAGTTGCTGGCTTGTAATGAAAGACTGGTTGCCGCGAAGGCTGCGATTACAGCATCCACTTTTAGCGCGTCCAGTACGGGAGAGGCCAGTACGAGCGTAGCTGGGTCGCCTGTTGAAAAGGCTGTTGAACCGCAAGCAACTGAGCTGGCAGCCTTGGAATCTGCGACTGCACAGTATGTCAGTGCGGACCGCGATGCTGATGGCATACCTGATAATAAGGATTTATGCCTGGAATCCCCGGTCAACGCCATAGTCGATGCAACCGGCTGCGCACCCGATGCGAACATTGCATTAACGGGTGTTAATTTCCGTTACGATTCCGATGCACTCACCAATCCGTCACGCGCTGTGCTCGATCAGGTTGCCGTGATCCTGCGCGAACAACCGAATCTCCGGGTGGAAATTGCCGGTCATTCGGATACCCAGGGCGACGCGGCCTATAACCTGTGGCTTTCCGAACAGCGCGCCAAATCCGTGATGACCTATCTGGTGAGCCAGGGTGTCCCTGCCGAACAGCTAAGTGCGCACGGATATGGTGGCTCGCAGCCAATCGCAGAGAACACAACGCGCGAGGGGCTGGCACGCAATCGGCGCGTGGAGCTGCGTAGGCAGCCTTGAGGGGAAATGTCGGACGCGCGGCTAACACCGCTGAATCCGACAGATTCAGTTGATGCTTTATTACTCCGTCATTCCGGCGCAGGCTGAAATCCAGCGCCTTG
>JBGSOE010000489.1:0-15380 GCA_041739295.1 Thiohalobacterales bacterium
CCTCTGATTAATTTGATCAAGCGAGCAGATGCAAGGCGCGGACGGGCGAAAAAACGGAGTTTACACGGCGTAAATGAGTATTTTGAGCCCGGCTGCAACGCGGCAGATGCCGCTTCAGCGAATTAATCAGAGGTTCCCTAACTCAATCGTCTGTCAGTTGCCTGGGATAAGGGGCGTAAGAATACCATTTTCATGCCCGGTTATGTTTATTGAAGGAGATGCACAGGCAACGTTTAACGTTGAGGACGGTTGCCAAGGGTGTGCGACCCGTTCTGGACGCCTATTCACCCACACACAAATCCGCGTAGACCCAAAAATGTTTTATGTTGCTGCGCAGCGCTTGGTGGGTTACGCGAACAACGCTAACCTTACAGTGATCTTCCCAGTCGGACGCGGCCTTCGGCCTGAATCCGACCTACGTTTATTATGCGGGTAAACGTAGGTCGGATTCAGCGGCGCAAGCCGCCCGTCCGACAGTTTCAGTAGAACCTATCTCAAAATCGTAGGTTGATGAGCGGAAATTTGTGCAATGAATGCGCACGGTTTGAGTGCGGGCTGCTGTATTGGAGTTGTGCTCACGCCCGGAAATCGCTCGTGATTGTGCGGGCCGCACAAACACAGAACGTCTTTTCAAGTATCGCGCTAAACCAGCGCAAGATGGCCGCTTCAATCGGAAGCAGTCATGGCCTGAAATCGGAGTGAGAGGATGTTTGGCGCTGCACGGTGGTGCGCAGCGAATGGATTAGTTTGATGCATGCCCCTGAAATATTGCACCACGGTGATGCATTTCCGGGCTTGCAGAGGCTGTTTGGAGACCCACCCATGTGGGGTATATATGCCTATAACTTATTGGTAATAAAGAATAAGTATGTGAAATTCCAGGCTCTGGCATACAACTTGCGATGAGGCTCCTATAGACCAATACATGGGCGTTTGTGGAGCATTTTGAATGAAAGAAAAATTGGTCCTGGTTGGCAACGGCATGGCAGGCGTGCGCGCCCTGGAAGAGTTGCTGAAGATTGCACCCGAACATTACGACATCACCGTCTTCGGTGCCGAGCCGTACGGTAATTACAACCGCATCATGCTTTCGCCGGTGCTGGCGGGTGAGAAGACCATTGATGAAATCATGCTCAACGATGAGCAGTGGTATATCGATAATGGCATCACCTTGCACAAAGGCAAACTGGTTACTGAAAT
This sequence comes from Thiohalobacterales bacterium, assembly GCA_041739295.1. GTDB lineage: Bacteria > Pseudomonadota > Gammaproteobacteria > Thiohalobacterales > Thiohalobacteraceae > JAHJQQ01. The sequence continues at coordinate 1,201 of JBGSOE010000489.1, forward strand.
CGATCGCGCCAAGCGTGTAGTGCGCGCCGCGGACGGTACCGAAGAAAAGTATGACCGGCTGATTCTCGCGTCAGGCTCTATGCCGTTCATTATTCCAATCCCGGGTAAAGATCTGCCGGGCGTGGTCGCGTTTCGTGACATCTATGATGTAGATCGTATGTTGGCGGCCGCCCATGCTAATGCACAGGGTAAAGGCCACGCGGTCGTTATCGGTGGCGGCTTGCTCGGTCTGGAGGCGGCCAACGGGCTACTCAAACAGGGCATGCAGGTCAGTGTGGTCCATCTCCTCGATACGCTGATGGAGCGCCAGCTGGATAAACCGGCCGCCACATTATTGAAACGCTCACTGGAAGAACGCGGCCTGAATTTTCTGATGGGTGCGCAGACCGAGGCCATCCTGGGCAAGGATAAGGTTGAGTCGGTGCGCTTCAAGGACGGCCTGGAAATTTCCGCGGATCTGGTGGTCATGGCCGTCGGCATCCGCCCCAATATCGAGCTGGCCAAAAAAGTCGGCTTGCATTGCGAACGCGGCGTGGTGGTCAACGACACCATGCAGACCTACGACCCGCGCGTCTATGCGGTCGGCGAATGCGTGCAGCACCGTGGCGAGACCTATGGTTTGGTCGCACCGCTGTTTGAACAGGCCAAGGTCTGTGCAAATCATCTTGCACACCTGGGCTTTGCCCGCTACGAAGGTTCAGTTACCTCGACAAAATTGAAAGTTACCGGCATCGATCTGTTCTCGGCTGGTGATTTCCACGGCGATGACACGACCGATGAAATGGTCCTGCAAGATCCGGGTCGCGGCGTCTACAAAAAGGTCGTTATCAAAGACAATCGCATCCAGGGTGCCGTGATGTACGGCGACACCATCGATGGTGCCTGGTATTTCCAGCTCATGCGCGATGGCACGGACATCTCCGGCTTCCGTGACAATCTGTTATTCGGCCAGGCGCACTTGGGCGATTCCGGCCACGGTGACGACAACCGCGTGGCCGCGATGGCCGATAGTGCCGAGATCTGCGGTTGTAACGGTGTCTGCAAGGGCGACATCGTCAAGGCTATCAGCGACAAGAAGCTATTCACGCTCGACGAGGTTCGCGCGCATACCAAGGCATCCAGCTCCTGCGGTTCCTGTACCGGTCTGGTCGAGGCCTTGCTGGCTTATACACTCGGTGGCGATTACTCGCAGACCCCGAGCAAGAAGCCGATGTGCCCCTGTACCGAACACACCCACGACGATGTGCGCACGGCGATTCGCGCCGAAGGCATCAAGTCGGTGCGCGCGGCGATGGATACGCTGAACTGGAAGACCGAGGACGGTTGTTCCAAATGTCGTCCGGCGCTCAATTACTATCTGCTGTGCCAATGGCCCGGTGACTATGTCGATGACAATCAGTCGCGCTTCATCAATGAGCGGGTGCACGCCAACATCCAGAAGGATGGCACCTATTCGGTGATTCCGCGCATGTGGGGCGGTGAGACCACGCCGGCCGAACTCATGGCCATTGCGCAGATCGCGGAAAAATACAAAGTGCCGACCGTTCATGTCACCGGCGGTCAGCGCATCGATCTATTAGGCGTGAAGAAGGAAGATCTTCCCGGCATGTGGGGCGATCTGTCCAAGGCTGGTTTCGTCTCTGGTCATGCCTATGGCAAGGCTATCCGCACCGTGAAGACCTGTGTGGGCAAGACCTGGTGCCGCTTCGGTACCCAGGATTCCACTCAGATGGGCATAGATCTGGAAAAACTCACCTGGGGTTCCTGGACGCCGCACAAATTCAAGCTCGCCGTGTCCGGCTGCCCACGCAACTGTGCCGAAGCGACCATCAAAGACTTCGGTGTGGTGTGTGTCGATTCCGGCTACGAACTACATGTCGGCGGCAATGGCGGCGTGAAGGTGCGGGCGACCGATTTCCTGTGTCATGTGAAGACCGAGGACGAGGTAAAGGAATACTGTGCCGCGTTCCTGCAGCTCTATCGTGAAGATGCACATTATCTCGAACGCACGGCTCCCTGGGTCGAGCGAATTGGTTTGCAGTACATCAAGGATAAAGTCGTTGAGGATGCTGAGAGCCGCGCGGTATTGGCCGAACGTTTTCGAGTTTCGCAACAGTATGCGCAGATCGATCCTTGGAAGGAACGTGCCGAGGGCCGCGATGCACATGAATACAGCCCGCTGATGCGTGTGGGTTGATGGTGGTTAATAACTGTAGGGTGGGTTGGTTTTTTGCGTAAACCCACCAGTGTTGCGCGGCAATACAAGCCTTTTAAGGTGTGCCTGACGGCACGGTTGGCGGGTTACAGCGCAAACAGCACGCCTAACCCGCCCTACATTCTACTGGTTGTGTGAGGACTGATATTATGAAACCGAGAAACAAGACCGCTAACTCAAGTAAGCTAGTCAAGCCTGCGAAAGAGCGTGTCGATGTGAAAAAATTGATGCGCTGGTCACTCTGGGCAAGACGTCTATACCGTGGTTACAGGCCAGTCGAAGCTCAATAGTTGAGAACGGCGTAATAAAATACAGAGCGGGTTCGTGTGATTTGCATGTGACCAGCCGGTATTGCGTGGCAGCAGCCCGCAGGATTTGGAGATAATTTGCATGCACCAGGCAGGAAAACGAATGTCCGAAAGCAATTGGATTGAAGTAGGTAATGTGAGCGACATTCCAAAGCTGGGGGCTCGCGTCGTACGCACACCGGACGGTGATATTGCCGTGTTCCGCACTGCGAATGACGAGATTTTCGCCTTGCGTGACAAATGCCCGCACAAGGGTGGTCCGCTGTCGCAGGGTATCGTGCACGGTAAACGCGTGGCCTGTCCGCTGCACGACTGGAAAATCAATCTCGATACCGGCCTGGCGGCGGCGCCCGACGAGGGCTGCGCCGCGCGTTTCCCGGTTACCGTCGAAGATGGTCGAATCATGCTGTCTCTGACCGCGGAGCTGGCGTGAGCGCATGGCGATTGAAATCGGTAGTCTGATACTGGAAACCGACAACGAAGGCTTTCTGCTTGATCCATCCGAATGGACTGAAGATGTCGCGCATGAAATCGCACAGCGTGAAGAACTCCCGCTCAGTGACGATCGCTGGACCGTGGTGCGTTTTGTCCGCGAGTATTTCGAGTATCGCCAATCCGTCCCCGAGGCGCGTTATGCCTTGAAGGCGATGCGAGAACAGCTGGGTGCGGAGAAGGCGACGCGCAAGTATCTGTATCAGCTGTTCCCCTATGGTTACGGTCAGCAGGCCTGTAAAATCGCCGGCATGCGTAAGCCGCTTAAACTCATGCTGGATATGTAACTTTTAGGACGCTCTGGTTACTCCGTCAGAGTTCACCTGATAGATATTTATTTCACACCAGAGGCCGCTGAGAACACTGAGCTTGAAATAATCATGTTTCTCTCGGCGTTCTCGGCGGTCTCTGGTGTGTAAATGGGGGCTTGCCCACTGCTGAGCCCTTTTAGCTGGAATGTCGATGACCCAAGCAGTCCGTACAACTTGTCCTTACTGTGGCGTTGGCTGCGGTGTCCTGGCAAGCGTTGAGTCTGACGGCACCGTTACTGTTAAAGGCGATCCGCAACATCCAGCCAATCAGGGTCGACTTTGCTCTAAAGGTTCCGCGCTTGGCGAAACGATCGGCCTGGAAGGGCGGTTGCTCTTTCCAGAAATCAACGCTGCCCGCACCAGCTGGGATGAGGCGCTGGATCTCGTCGCGGCACGTTTCCAATCCGTCATTCGCGAGCACGGTCCGGAATCAGTAGCCTTCTATGTTTCCGGTCAATTGCTGACTGAAGATTATTATGTTGCCAACAAGCTGATGAAGGGTTTCATCGGTGCGGCCAACATCGACACCAATTCCCGCCTGTGCATGTCCTCCGCGGTAGCCGGTTATAAGCGCGCCTTCGGTTCCGATACGGTGCCTTGCAGCTATGAGGATTTAGAGCGCGCCAAGCTCATTGTGCTGGCCGGTTCGAATACTGCCTGGTGTCATCCCGTGGTGTATCAGCGCATCGTCAAAGCACGCAAGGATAATTCCGATTTGCGCGTGATCTGCATTGATCCACGCCGTACCAGCAGTTGTGACAGTGCCGACCTGCATCTGCCGATTGCGCCCGGCACCGATGCCACGCTATTCAATGGTCTGTTGGTCTATCTGCAACAGCAGGGTGAAGGTAACGAGTTATTTCTCAACACGGCTGTCGAAGGTCTGGAGCTGACACTCGACGCGGCACGTGCGGACGCACCGGATATCGCCAGCGTCGCACAACGCTGTGGTCTGAACGAAGCCGATGTCGCCGAGTTTTATCGGCTGTTTGCGCGCACGGAGCGCGTCGTGACGCTGTATTCCCAGGGCATCAATCAGTTTTCCATGGGTACCGACAAGGTCAACAGCATTATCAACTGCCATCTCTACACCGGACGCATCGGCCGTACCGGCATGGGGCCGTTCTCGATCACCGGACAACCGAATGCGATGGGTGGCCGCGAAGTCGGCGGTCTGGCGAATCAGCTGGCCGCGCATATGGAACTTGATAATCCTCAGCATACTGATCTTGTGCAGCGCTTCTGGCAGTCACCGGTGATTGCAGATAAATCGGGACTCAAGGCGGTGGATCTATTCCAGGCGGTCGAGGCCGGTAAGGTGAAGGCGCTGTGGATTATGGCGACCAATCCCGCCGTCAGTCTGCCGGACAGTGATCGCGTACGCCGTGCATTGGCCAAGTGCGATTTCGTGGTGGTATCCGATTGCATGCGCAACACCGACACCACGGCATATGCGCACGTGTTGCTCCCGGCACAGGCCTGGGGCGAGAAAACCGGTGCCGTCACCAATTCCGAGCGCCGCATTTCATTGCAACGCCCGTTTCTGGATAGTCCGGGTGAGGCACAGCCGGACTGGTGGATTGTCGCCGAGTGTGCCAAACGCATGGGGTATGCGGCTGCGTTCAACTATGCCTCGGCCGCGGATGTGTTCCGCGAGCATGCGGCCCTGTCTGCGTTTGAAAATGGCGGGCGACGCGACTTTGATATTGGTGGACTGGCTGCGCTCAATGATGCGCAATATGCCGCACTCCAACCCGTGCAGTGGCCGGTACGCAGTGGATCGACGACTCATGCGCGTCTCTTTGCTGATGGACGTTTCTTTACACCCAATGGCAAGGCGCGGTTGATCCCTGTCGTTGGGAAAGGTCCGGCGACGCAGCCAGATAGCGAGTATCCCATGGTGCTCAATACCGGCCGCGTGCGAGATCACTGGCACACCATGACCCGTACGGGCAAGTCAGCACGGCTGTCCGGACACATCTACGAACCCTATGCGGAATTACATCCGGATGACGCGGCACGCGCCGGTATCCGCGACGCTGAGTTGGTTGAGGTAAATAGTCGCTGGGGTCAGGCCGTCGTGCGTGCCCGTGTCAATACGACACAACGGCCGGGCAGTATCTTTATTCCAATCCATTGGAGCCAGCAATTTTCCAGCTTGTCTTCGGTGGGCAAACTGATCGGTCCACATACCGATCCCATTTCCGGGCAGCCCGAATTCAAATTTACGCCGGTGCGGATCCGCGCTTACGCGGCGGCCTGGTATGGCTTCCTGGCCTCGCGCCGACGGCTGACCTTGCCGCCGCATTCCGGCTACTGGGCCTGCGCACGCGGCAAAGATTACTGGCGTTACGAACTCGCCGGGACCGAACCACCGGCAGATTGGGATCGTTATGCGCGTGATCTACTCTGTGCTGCAGATGCGCAAGTGGAATGGACGGAATACTTCGACCGCGGCACGACCCGGTATCGCGGCGCACGTATCGTGTCGGGACACTTGGAAAGTTGCATCTTCATCGGCCCCGGTTGCGAATTGCCGCCGCGTGACTGGTTGTTGCAATTATTTGCAGAACCCGCCTTGGATCAGGCGCAGCGCGCCAGCCTGCTCAGCGGCAAACCGCCACGCGGTGGTGAGGACCGCGGTCGCACGGTCTGCGCCTGTTTCAATGTCGGTCGCAATACGCTGCTCAAGGCGATACGTGAACAGGGCCTGGATTCCGTCGAGGCCATCGGTACTGTGCTCAATGCAGGTACCAACTGTGGTTCCTGTGTTCCGGAACTCAAGGCGTTGTTGGCAGAATCCCGCGCGGTTGTGAATTTAGATAGTTGATTTCATTGCGAGCGTAGCGTGGCAATCCCGTAAAGTAAGCTCGGTCGGTTGGAGATTATTCGCTACGCTCACCCCTTCGGGGCCGCCCTGCGGGCGTTCTGTGCTTGCAAGCTCGCTTGTGCCGCGGTGCGCTACGCGCCTCGCAATGAACGTGTATGTCACTGGGTAAATCACAGGTTCCCTAGGACGATCTGGAAATGGATGTTACTGACTGTGCCCTGAGGCGCAAATGGTCATGCTCCTTCCAGTTGCGTAGCCAAGTCGGTACATCCCGGGCGGGCATAGGGCGAGCGACAAAGTAACCCTGGATCTCGTCGCAGCCTTGTTCCTGCAGGAAACGCAATTGCTCGGCTGTCTCCACGCCCTCGGCAATGACGTTCAGTCCAAGGTTATGGCTCAAGCCGATTATGGTGGTGACAATAGAGGCATCGTCGGGATCGATGGCAACGTCGCGTACGAACGAGGCGTCGATCTTCAGTCGGTCGACCGGGAAACGTTTGAGATAGGACAACGACGAATATCCAGTACCGAAATCGTCGATGCTCAGGCTAACGCCGATCCGCTTGAGACGATCCATGGTTTCCAGATGCGTCTCGACATCTATCAGGATGGACTCAGTGATTTCCAGTTCCAGTCTATTTGGCTGCAAGCCGCTCGCGATGAGTGCCGCGGAGACGAGTATATGCAGACTAGGCTGGTAGAACTGCCGCGCGGATAGATTGACTGCAATGGAGGGCGCTTCCGTGTCACCGGTGGTATCCAGACTAGCCGCCCAGCGACAGGCCTCATGCAGGACCCAATCACCCACTGGAATAATAAGACCTGTATCTTCCAGCAAGGGTATGAACACATTAGGCGGAATGCTCCCGCGTGCGGGGTTGTTCCAGCGCAGCAATGCCTCGAAGCCGATCACGCGGCTGGTACTGGTATCGATCTGCGGCTGATAGTGCAGGCTGAATTCCCCGCGGGTGAGTGCGCCGCGCAATAGCGTGGTGATTTCGAGCCGTTCCTGCGCGCCGGTGCTGATGTCCTTATTGAAAAACTGCAGGTTGTTTCGACCGTTCGCCTTGGCGCGATACATGGCCGCGTCCGCGTTCATAACCAGTGTTTGTAGAGTAGTGCCATCCTGGGGGTAAATCGCAATACCAATGCTCGGCGTCACATAGAGTTCGCTGTCCTGCAGCTGATAAGGCAGGCTCGATTGTTCCAGAATGGCGGTGGCGACGCGCGCGGCGTCTTCTTCGGACGCCAGATCTTCCAGGATGATGGTGAATTCATCGCCACCGAGACGGCTTACTGTGTCATCGATACGAACCGCCTTGCTGAACCGCGCTGCTACCTGGCGTAACAGGTCGTCGCCGGCACTGTGCCCAAGGGTATCATTGATATTTTTGAAGTTGTCCAGATCGACAAACAAGAGTCCGACCTTGGTGCCGCTGCGCCCTGCATGTTTCATCGCATGATCGAGACGATCATTGAACAACGAACGATTGGGTAGGCCGGTCACGGGATCATAATTGGCGAGAAACGAGAGCCGATCCTCGGTGCGTTTGCGTTCGGTGATGTTGGTCGCGACACCGATGGCGCCGCTGATGCTGCCGTTTGTTTCGACGATCGGTGTGTAATGTATTTCGAATGCTTGTTCGTCCATCCAGCGCGTCGATGTGAAAGTCTGTCCATCCAAGGCGCGCCGCGCATCCCCTGTTATTTCTGGGTACTCTCGGTAACGTTAGAAAAATGATTCGCCGACCACTTGGCCAGGTTTGAGGTTTTCAGCTTCTAATCCCTTGCCTTCGGACAAGATGAAAACGCCATCACTGTCGATCATCCACAGGATAATCGGGAAACCTTGGATGACGGTACGCAACTTGGCTTCACTGCTGCGCAGTGCCGCTTCGACCTGCTTCTGGGCAGTGATATCCAGGAGCGTGCCGGTCATGCGGATGGCCTTCCCTCGTTCATCGCGGATGATCTCTGCATTTTCATGCACGACCAATATTTCGCCATCCGGCCGGACGATACGATGGGTGATGTCATAGGGGATATGGCTTTCTATCGCTTGCCGTACAGCGGCATTTACGTGCTCGCGATCATCGGGATGTACGCGATTGATGAAGCCCTCGTAGCTGGCCTCGAAATCCTGTGAGTTGATGCCGAACAGACGATAGATGCCTTCCGACCAATACAGGCGGTTTTCCCCGATATACCAGTCCCAGTTGCCCATGCCGGCGATCCGCTGCGCGCGTATCAGGCTTTCTCGGACTTCGTTCAGATGTTTTGTCTGTGTTGTCAGGGCATCCGAACCCTGAAGGATCTGACGGTTCTTGCGTATGACGATCAGTAGCGAGCTTACCAACAGAATGACGAGCAGTGCGGCAAGGGCATACAGCGAACGCAGGATGAACGCCGCGTGCTTTTCGATAAAACTCGGTAGGGGGTTGATGATGCGTGTCTGGCGTGCAATGGCGTCGGGCAGTATCAGTCCCGTTTTGTGTAACTCAGTGCCATTGATCAGATATTCATTCGGGCTGTCTAGCGGCGTGATCGCCTTAACGGGTTCGTCGGTCAGATAGCGTTTGACCAACTTTGCGGCCATATCACCCTGGCGGGTTCCGCTGGTAACGTAGCCACCCAGTACGCCTGGATACAGGTAGACGTCCTCCATGCTGAAGATGGTGAAGTCTCCGGCTGCGACAATGGCCGCTATTGTCTCCGCCAGCGTTTGGGTTTCACCCTGTGCATTGACCATTTTCCCCAGGGTGGTGAGAAACACGAACCGTTCGCGATGGCCACGCAGATCCTGTATCAACGCTTCGATCTGACCATGAGAAATGAAGTTGGCGCGGATATCGGGATGAGAACGCAGCTCGGTCTGGAGTTCATCGCGAATGGACTGGAACGTTTCGGAATCGTCGCCGACCACCAGAATATCGCGGATATCCGGCGCGATATGGCGCATGAGTTCGAGATTAGGCGCGATCTCTTTATGCTCGAAGACACCGGTGAAACGCTCGGGATCGAGTTGGTCGCGGATCTGGTAATTGTTGACGCCGGAGAAGAACACGGGCACGCCAGGGAATATCCGTGTCAGATGTGAGAGGGCGAAGGACAGCGCATTGTCATCGGTGACATAGATGAATCTGGGCTGGTAGTCCTGGTACTTCCCCGCCAGGGAATTCGCCACCTGATCGGCATAGGCCGGGTTGTAATCAACGCGTTTGGTGTCGAGGTATTCGACACTGATGGAAAAGGCATGGTCGGGCAGACTTTCGAGGGTCTGCATAAAACTTTCATGCTGGCGCTTGGTCCAGGGATATTCCTGACTGTAGGAATGCAGGACGAACACGGGCGTATGCACAGCCGCGTTGGCCGTTATTATCCAGCTAAACAGAATTGCAATAAATACAGTGCGCATTGGGAGGAATGCTTTAATTTTCAATATGTCCGGACAGCTATCGGCTGGCGTAGCAAGATATTGATCGGTATTGGCGACTTAACCGCTACTACGCCGAGCAACACAAGGCTGGATTTTAGACTGCGTCCACTTTGGGTTGATCATCATTCCCCGGCTGCACTAAACCAAATATATCCAACATCATGTATTTAATAGAATAGCAGGGGCATTGAGCCGGCACACAGTTCTGTGCTGCAATCAGCTCACGAGGATGACAAATGACTGAACGCCGACAATTGAATTGTCCAAGCCATGTCGAATGAGCCCATAGGCTTAGCCTTGGCGGGTGCCTTTGCCGGCGGACTCGGACTGTTCCTGCTTGCGGTCGGCATGATCAGTCAGGGGCTGCGGATTGCTGCCGGTCGGCAGCTGCGCGGCATGCTGGCGCGTTGGACGGGTACGCGACTGCGTGGTGTCGCTACCGGCGCGCTGATTACAGCCGTCGTTCAATCTTCCAGTGCAGTCACCGTGGCGACGATCGGTTTTGTGAATGCCGGCATCCTCCAGCTGAGTCAGGCGCTCGGTGTCATCTTCGGCGCCAATGTGGGTACCACTATGACCGGCTGGCTGGTGGCAGCGGTCGGATTTCAATTCAAACTCGAAACTTACGCACTGCCGTTGATCGGCGTGGGCATGCTGCTGCGGCTCACCGGCAGTAATACCCGGCGTGGTGCGTTCGGCGAGGCGCTGGCTGGTTTTGGGTTGTTCTTCCTGGGCATCGATATCCTGCGCGATGCCTTCACGGGTCTGGCGTCGAGTGTCGAACTTCCGCAGCTGATTGCAGACTCGCCACTGCAACTGTTGGCGCTGGTCGGGGTAGGTTTCCTGATGACGGTACTGACTCAGTCATCGAGCGCAGCCATTGCCATCATTCTTACCGCAGCCAGCGGCGAGGCGCTGGCACTTAGTGGTGCCGCAGCGATGGTCATCGGTGCCAACATCGGTACTACGTCGACCGCTGTGCTGGCCGTGATCGGTGCAACTGCCAATGCCAAGCGTGTCGCTGCCGGACATATCCTGTTCAATCTGCTGACGGGTGTGATCGCATTGTTGATCCTGCCGGGACTACTGTGGTTGATCGAGGCCGCGAGCAGCGAACTGGGACAGTCAGCACATCCGGCAGTGACCCTGGCGCTGTTCCATACGACGTTCAATCTGCTCGGTGTGCTGTTGATGTGGCCGCTGGCAGGACGTTTGGCGGTGTTTCTGGAAGCACGGTTCACTACTGTGGATGAAGTTGAAGGACGGCCACGGTTTCTGGACCGTACCGTTGCGGCGACTCCCGCGTTGGCAGTGGATGCACTGGTGCAGGAACTGTTACGGGTGGTGGAGATCTCGCGACGCATGGCCAGGGCCGCGATCAGTACCGAAGAGGCTCCCGGTCGGCAGATTGCCAGCGATGCGCAGACCGCACGTACGCTGGCAAGTGCCATCGCGTGCTTCGTTGAACAGCTCGGTCGACAGACATTGTCAGAGGAGGTCGCTCAGCAACTGCCACAGACGTTACGGGTGCTGCGTTATCTGCAGCAGGTGGTTAACCATGCTGAGGGCATTGCCGGGGCGCGGGCGGGCGGCGCCCCGATGTTGGAAGTGAGGCTTGCAACGCGCCTGGATGATTATCATGCCGAAATAGCCGGGTTGCTGCATGCCGCTGATCCGCAGTTGCCAGACTTCAACGCGGAATCACTGACGCAGCGCGCAGACGCATTGGAAGAACATTACCAGCTGCTGAAGGCGGCCTTTCTGCGCGCCGGTGCGCTGAGCGACATCGGTATCCAGGACATGAGCGATACTCTGGAACATATCAGCCGCTGTCGGCGTATGGCGCAGCAGTTGTTCAAAGGGATAGTTTTGCTGGGTAAGTTGCGGCCAGTAGAGATTGTCCCCGCAGAACCACAGACCACATCCGCGAATACGGCGTGACACGCTGGCTGCGATCAGCGATAACGCTTGCCGCGGTATTCGATCCAGCCACCAGGTTCTTGCCCTGTTGGATCAAGGTGTGTCCAGTGCAGCACGCCACCTTTGTCATTCCATTCATAACGTCCGTACAACGCCACGCTGTCACCGGCCGCCAGCGGCACGCGCGGTGCGAGGTCGATATTGTGCGCGATCAGAATGGTGTTGCCATCGCTGTCTTGCACAATGAAGCGTTGATGACGCGAACCTTCGTTGTCGTCAGCTAAAGTGCGTTTAACGTTGCCCTGAATGCTGGTCCAGATACCTGACTGGCGATTGGCGTAAAGATTTTGTAACGAGGTGCTGGTGGTGTTCGGTGTGACGGCATCGCCGGTGAATTGCCGAACGCTGTCCGGGCTGAGTCCCATCCAGCCTGCGGCCGCTGCGACAAGCAGTGCGGCCAGCCAACGGATCAGCACTGCTTTGCTGCGCGGTAAGCGTAGTGGTTTCGCCATAATGACTCGCTGCTGTCTGCTTATGTGGTATAGCCCGATGCCTGATTATTTTGAGGTGTCTTGCAGGCTGATCAGTTGTTCAATGAGGTTGCCATAGTGACGGCCCAGTCGCTGCAATTCGTGAAGCTCGAGTTGCGAGGGTGGTTCGCCAGTGCCGGCGATACGGGATTGAATCTTCTGTATCGCGTCGATGATCGTCGAGACTTCCTGATTGAGTATGGCTGCTTTGTCATTATGCATAATGACCTCCGGCATCTGTTCCGTGAGCTTGCAGCACGTTTCGAATCTGGCTGCCTGGATATCGATAGTACGCGAGCATCACTACGATGTGCTATGCCTATGTGACCTTGTGGATAGTATCGGAACCGATCTTAGGAACCTCTGATTAATTCGCTGAAGCGGCATCTGCCGCGTTGCTGCCAGGCACAAAATACGGGGCCGGGAAGCGGCAGACGCCGTGTAAACTCCGTTTGTTACTCGGTGCTACGCACCTCGCCCTGCGGGCCGGCTAGCGCCGTTCTCTCCGCTTCGCTTCGAGCCACCTGTCCGCGCCTTGCATCTGCTCGCTTGATCAAATTAATCAGGGGTTCCCTTACATTGTGTTTTGGCTATTTATCGGTGAATAGTCTGTTATGAGCTGTTTACCCGCGCCGGCGGCTTCCGTAAACTTCAGCACGCCACATAAGAGATGAATCTATTCATGTATTGTCGATTTCTGCCTGATTTAGCCGACGCCCTGAATACCGCGCCGATACTGCCGGGCCAGTAAGATTATGCCGAGACGAACTTCCAAATCCCGTTGGCGGAGTTGGCTTTGGCGGGTGCCGGCCTTGTTGCTGGGGACGCCTCTGATACTGATTGCGTTGATGCGCTGGATAGATCCACTCACCAGCGCGTTCATGTTGCAGCGGCAGGTGGAAATCTGGATGGGTGGTTCCTGGCAGTGGGTGAAATACGACTGGGTTGATTGGGAATACATCGCGCCGGTTGTACCGCTGGCCGCGGTGGCCGCGGAAGATCAGCGTTTCCCGACGCACTTCGGTTTTGATTTCGAGGCGATCGCCGATGCGCTGGAAGCCAATGCCGATGGTGGTGCGGTGCGGGGTGCCAGCACCATTTCGCAGCAGGTGGCCAAGAATCTGTTTCTCTGGTCCGGGCGCAGTTGGGTGCGTAAAGGTCTGGAGGCCTATCTGACATTGGCGATTGAAGTCTTGTGGCCTAAACAGCGCATCCTTGAGGTATATGTGAACATCGCGCAGTTCGGGATGAATGTCTTCGGCGTTGGCGCCGCGAGCAAAGAATATTTTGGCAGGATCCCGCTTCGTGTGAGTGCGCATGAAGCTGCGTTGCTAGCTGCCGTGCTGCCAAATCCCGTACGCTTCCGCGTCGACAATCCATCGGCGTATGTCTATGGCCGTGCGTTGCGGATTCAAGGGCAGATGCGGCAGCTCGGCAGCGATTATCTACGCAACTTATGAAGCCATCGATACCGTAGGGTGTGGTGAGCATAGCGAACCGCACCACAGGTAAAGCCCATCGCCCTCGGTGCGGATCGCTACGCTCACCACACCCTACGTATACCGCGCCTCCTCAATGCAACTTAATCTCCGGATGCACACTCGACCGGAACAAATGCGACACGGCGAGCATACCGGTGCGGAACGGCCCGTACAACGCGAGCTGATGCATCTTGTAGAGTGACAGATAGACTATCCGCGCGATAAAACCCTCCACCATGACTGTGCCCGTCAGATTGCCCATCAGGTTGCCCACGGTGCTGTATTTTCCCAGCGACACCAGAGATCCATAATCGAGATATTTGTATTCAGGTAGTGGGCTGCCACGCAGTTTGCAGCGGATGGATTTGAACAACAGACTGGCCTGTTGATGTGCAGACTGAGCGCGCGGCGGTACGGTGCCACCACCCGGTAACGGGCAGGCTGCACAATCGCCAAGCGCAAAAATGCTGTCGTCACGCGTGGTCTGCAAGGTCGGGTGTACCACCAGCTGATTAATACGGTTGGTCTCCAGTCCGGCCAGGTCTTTCAGAAAGTCCGGTGCCTTGATACCGGCTGCCCAGACTTTGATGTGCGCGGGAATGAAACGCCCGGTGTGGGTCTTGATACCATCTTTGGTCGCTTCGACCACGCGTTCGC
>JBGSOE010000003.1:0-5238 GCA_041739295.1 Thiohalobacterales bacterium
GCCAAAGTGATATTCGGGTTGGGTTGTTTCTGGGGCGCCGAACGCAAATTCTGGCAGACCAAAGGGGTGTTTACGACCGCGGTGGGTTATATCGCCGGGCACACACCTAACCCTAGCTATAAAGAAGTGTGTTCAGGATTGACCGGGCACAATGAGGCCGTCTTGGTCGTATATGACCCGGAACAGGTCTCTTTTGACGAACTGCTGAAAGTGTTCTGGGAATCTCATAACCCCACGCAAGGCATGCGCCAAGGCAATGATGCGGGAACTCAGTATCGCTCCGGTATTTATACCTGCAGCGATGCGCAACTGAGTGCGGCGCGTACCTCGCTGAATGTTTACCAGCAAGCGCTGACCCAGGCTGGGTGTGGCGCTATCACGACAGAGATCTTACCGGCAGCGACTTTTTATTATGCCGAGGATTACCACCAGCAGTATCTGGCCAAGAATCCAGGTGGCTATTGCGGGCTGGGCGGTTGCGGCATTCAATATCCTGCGTAAGCATCTCTAATACCCAATATTAAATTTGTGGTTACGGCTGGCCTATGCCGATGTGTGGAACCAGGCCATGAGGCCCTGACTCGGGTTTATCGGGTTTGCTCTTCGGCATATGTGGATGCCGATCTGGCGGTGGCCCCGGTCGGTATGGATATCCTGGCGGATATTTATGATAAGGCGGGTAGGGTGCCAGGTAAGGGTAGGGCAACATACGAATGCCGGTGTCATTTTCAGGCTCATTCGACTGAGTCGGCTGGTCAGATGCGACTGTTTTGTCCACGTGCCGTCCGCGTTCCAACTCGCGCTGTTGGCGTGCAAGTTCCAAGTCTCGGGAGACCGCCCGCAATGATTCCAGACGCTCTTCCAGGGATACCGCTGCAGGTGGATTGTCGAGCCTGATGGTTTCAAACTGCTTAACATCCTCGGTTGGTGGAAACTGGCTGAAGTGACGTACCCCCTCAGAGTCGATCCAAGTGCTGACGGAGGATTCTCCCCAAGCCAGAGCCATTCCGGTCGTCGCCAGAGCAATACTGAGTGCGGCAGATCGTCGGAGAGTTGTCATGGTGCTTTCCCGATGTAAGCGGTCGAACAGGTCGGTCATAATAAGGGCGATAGCAACAGCCGGATGTATAATCAGCGTGAATATACTGATTCTATAGGTACAGACAGGACCATGGACTTCCCCGACCAAGTATTTTCAAGTGTAGTTCACATTATTGCTAACCTGATAGCCTTGGTGTGGCTTGCATGGGCATTGATCCGACTGCCGCGCGAACGTTTTTATGATAACCGTTTCACCCATGTCTACTTCGGTGCCTGTGTTGGCGTGTTGGTATTGTGGAGTATTCATGCCGGAGTGCCGCCGACACTGCATTTCCATTTGTTAGGCGTGACAGCACTGACGTTGATGTTTGGTTGGCAATACGCGTCAGTGGCTGTCGCCCTGATCTTGTTTGGAACGACCTTAAATGGGCAAGGTGGCTGGGCCACGTTTGGTGTGAATCTGCTCTGCATGGGGGCAATACCTATAAGCCTGAGCTGGAGCTTGTTGCACTGGGCGCAACGCAGGCTGCCACATAATTTCTTCATCTATGTTTATATCAATGCATTTCTTGCATCGGGTATCAGTATGCTAGCGACAGGAACTGCCGCAGTATTACTACTATGGCTGACCGGCACTCACACGCCGACATGGCTTGACTATCAGTACCTCCCGTTTTTTCCGCTGATGGCTTTCTCAGAGGCGGTTATGAATGGCATGGTAATGACACTTCTGGTGGCATTGCGCCCGGATTGGGTTTGCAGCTTCGATGATGATCTTTATATCAAGGGGAAGTAGGCCGGAAGCCCGTTCACTGGGTGCCGTCAACCTTACATGGGACACACGCACGCACCACCAAATTATGACCGCGCTTTTACCTTGGCGATTGCGCTCAACATGGCTTTCGTTGTTGCCGAGGCGGGTGCCGGCTGGTACGGTAACTCGTTGGCGTTGCTCGCAGACGCTGGCCACAATCTGGGCGATGTGTTGAGTTTGCTGCTCGCTTGGGGAAGCCGCTATCTGACTGGGCGGAGCGCGACCACGCGACGAACCTATGGATTGCGCCGCAGTTCCATTTTAGCTGCACTGACCAATGCCATTCTCCTGTTAATGGCCGTTGGCGCAATCGGTTGGGAGGCGCTGATGCGGCTGGCGGAACCTACTTCAGCTAATGGCAGGGTCGTTATAGTCATTGCCGCGATTGGCGTGGTGATCAATGGCGCAACGGCCCTGTTATTTTTACGTGGTCGGCATGATGATTTGAATATCCGCGGCGCTTATTTACATATGGCTGCTGACGCTGCCGTGTCACTGGGCGTTGTTGTGGCTGGTGGCATGATTATTATCACGCAGTGGTATTGGTTGGATCCCGCAGCCAGCTTGGCCATTGTGGTGGTGATTGCCTTCAGCAGTTGGAGTTTGCTGCGCGAATCGCTGGACTTGGCATTGGATGCGGTACCCGAGGCGATTGACCCAACATTGGTAGAGCGTTATCTGCAATCCTTACCGGAGGTCAGCGGTGTTCATCACCTGCATATCTGGGCCATGAGTACGACAGAGGTGGCACTGACTGCGCATCTTGTTAAGGTGGATGCGCGCTTAGATGATGCATTTTTACAACGCGTACATACCGAGCTGCATGACAAATTCGGGATCGGGCATGCAACGTTGCAATTGGAATTGAGTGGTATGGCAGATTGCAGTAACGATGATTCATCTGTTCAAAAGTGCTGATCGTTTAGTAAACGATCTGAAATAAAGCATCAAAGGATTTCTATTGATGGCAACTCTACGTAATCGCAACAGCTTGCTGTACAGATGCACCCCGTTTTTGCGTTGGTGGCCGATGGTCACCCGCGAAAATTTGCGCGCCGATGTATCCGCTGGCCTAACCGGTGCCATCGTGGTGCTTCCACAGGGCGTGGCCTTCGCCGCCATCGCGGGCATGCCGCCGGAATACGGACTATACGCTGGCATGATACCGGCGATTATCGCTGCGCTGTTCGGTTCTTCCTGGCATCTGGTGTCTGGACCCACCACGGCCGCGTCGCTGGTACTGTTTTCCGCGCTCAGCGTTTTTGCGGAGCCGGGGAGTGCTGACTACGTCAGCCTGGCCCTGACGCTTACATTAATGGTCGGTATCATCCAATTGATCATGGGGCTTGCGCGGCTGGGGGTGCTGGTCAACTTTATCTCCCACTCGGTCATTATCGGATTCACGGCCGGGGCAGCGTTGCTCATTGCCGCGAACCAACTGAAGAATTTCCTCGGCATACCCATCTCACGAGGCCTGCATTTTCATGAGACCTTGATTGAAGTCAGCAAGCAGATCGGAGATATCAATCTCTATGTGACAGGGATTGCCCTTGGCACATTGCTGCTGGGTGTGATTATCAAAACATTCCGCCCTAAATGGCCATATATGATCATCGCCATGGTGGGCGGCAGTCTGCTTTCCGTTTTGATGAACAGTAAATTAGGCGTGGATGTGACTGGCATTAAAACGGTTGGCGCACTGCCGGCAAGTTTGCCGCCATTGTCTATGCCGAATCTATCCCTTGAAGCCATTAAAAACCTGGCGCCGGCTGCGCTCGCGGCAACACTGTTCGCATTAACCGAGGCCGTGTCGATCTCGCGCTCAATCGCGCTCAAAAGCGGCCAGCACATAGACGGTAATCAGGAATTCTTTGGTCAGGGTCTGTCTAATATCGCGGGTAGTTTTTTCTCTGGCTATGTCGCGACGGGTTCTTTTAATCGCAGCGGATTGAACTACAGTGCCGGGGCAAAAACGCCGATGGCTGCCGTCTTGGCCGGTGGGTTGCTAATGATCATCGTTGTTCTTGTGGCGCCCTTGGCGGTTTATCTGCCGAATGCCGCGATGGCCGGTATTCTGATTCTTGTGGCTTGGGGATTGATTGACTTCCACCATATCGTACAGATACTGCGAGCCAGTAAGTCAGAGTCGACTATCCTGGCCACCACTTTCTTCTCGGCATTATTCTTGGAGTTGGAGTTCGCCATTTTCCTGGGCGTGATGTTGTCGCTGGGTTTGTATCTTAAGCGCACATCCACGCCGTCAGTCCGGGTACGTGCACCCGATCCTCAGCAGGAAAAACGCAAATTCGCGACTGACCCGAAATTGCCTGAATGTCCGCAATTGCGTTTTGTGCGTATCGATGGATCGTTGTTTTTTGGTGCTATAAATTACGTACAGGAGACGTTGCGTGATTTCGAGGAAATGCATCCGGAACAAAAGAATCTCGCCATCGTCGCTTCAGGAATTAATTTCATCGACTTGGCGGGGGGCGAATTCCTGGTCAAAGAGGCGAAACATCGCCGCAAGCTCGGTGGCCAGCTGTATCTTATCCGCGTAAAAGAAGATGTTTGTGGAGAATTCAAGCGCGCCGGATTCATTGATGACATAGGCCGCGAAAATATCTTCGCCGGTAAGACCGAGGCACTCACGCATATTTTTGAACGCCTGGATCGCACAGTATGCGCGCGCTGTGATAAGCGCATTTTTAAGGAGTGCGCCACGCTTCCTGCGCCAGTAAAGGCTTAGATAACTCCTGAGATGATACGCCGCAAGCCCCGACGTCATTAGCAGGTCTGTGCGATTGACAGCTATATTTTTCGTTCAGGTCGGCTGCGGTATGGTGATATAAACGTAACGGACTTATTGACACTATGACGAAACCCTATATTTATACGGCCTCTTTAGAGACGTTCGAAGAGGTAGTTATTCAGGCGTCGCATGATCGTCCCATCCTTGTAGATCTCTGGGCGGAGTGGTGTCCGCCCTGTCTCGTGATAGGGCCGTTGCTGGAAAAAGTAGTCGGCGAATACGCGGGAGCCATCGCGCTTGTCAAAATTGAAGTCGACGATGGACATAACATGAAGATCGCCGGCAGGTTTCGCGCGCGTGGTTTTCCGACCATCCTGCTGATTGAGGATGCAGAGGAGCGCGGTCGATTCACGAGCGCAAGACCGGCGCATTTCATTCGGAACTTCATAGAGCAGCACAGCAGACTACTGTCCAAGGGGACATCTGAAAGTTAAGGAACCTCTGATTAATTTGATCAAGCGAGCAGATGCAAGGCGCGGACAGGCGAAAAAACGGAGTTTACACGGAGTAAATGAGTATTTTGAGCCTGGCCGCAACGCTGCAGATGCCGCTTCAGCGAATTAATCAGAGGTTC
>JBGSOE010000016.1:0-13529 GCA_041739295.1 Thiohalobacterales bacterium
GCACCTCGCCAAGCGCCTGACGCACCGCTACGCCACGCGCGGCCTCGCTGCGATCCGCCACCGGGACCGTGGCGGAATATTGCGATTCCCGCGCCAGGGCCGGCTCGATGGCCAGCAACACCAGCAACCCGGCCAGTAGCAGACCGACCGTCTTTAATCCTGTCCAGCGCATTATCGTCTCGGGCTCCCCATGCCGACCTGCCCACCGCTGTGCAAACTAATCCACGACAGCGGCGGCGTCCGCGGTAAAATAGCACAGAACCGCGGGAGCCCAACCCCGCCCATTCTGGCGCCAAGCCCCGCATTGTGCGGGATATTGTACCGCCCAACAGCCTATCCACAGTCGGAGCCCCTGTGAATCAGAAGCCGTCCAACCCCCGCGCCTCCCTGAATTATCGCGACGCTGGTGTCGACATCGATGCCGGCGCCGCTCTGGTCGAACGTATCAAACCGGCCGTCGCGCGCACTAAGCGCCCCGGCGTACTCGGTGGTCTAGGCGGTTTCGGCGCATTGTTCGAGCTGCCGACCGACCGCTACAAACAGCCGGTATTGGTATCTGGCACCGACGGTGTTGGCACCAAGCTCAAACTCGCCATCGATCTCAAACGCCACGACACCATCGGCATCGACCTGGTCGCCATGTGCGTCAACGACATTCTGGTCACCGGCGCTGAACCGCTGTTCTTCCTCGACTACTACGCCACCGGCAAGCTGGACGTGGACGTCGGCGCCGACGTGATCTCCGGTATCGCCGCCGGCTGTGAACAGGCTGGTTGCGCGTTGGTCGGTGGCGAGACCGCCGAAATGCCCGGTATGTACGGCGAAGGCGATTACGATCTGGCCGGCTTCTGCGTCGGCGTTGTCGAAAAAGAACGCATCATCGATGGCAGTAAGGTTCAGGTCGGCGACACACTGATCGGCATCGGCTCCAGCGGTCCACACTCAAACGGCTACTCATTAGTGCGCAAGATCGTCGCCGTCAGCGGTGCGGATCTGAACATGCCGTTCGACGACGCCACGCTGGGCGAACGTCTGCTGGCGCCAACGCGCATCTACGTCAAGCCACTGCTCGCCTTGCTGCAGAATGTGGATTTGCACGCTCTCGCACACATCACCGGCGGCGGTCTGTTGGAAAATATTCCGCGCGTCATGCCCGACAACACCCGCGCCGTCATCTCCGCATCAAGCTGGCAGCGCCCGGCCGTGTTCGACTGGTTGCAGGAACAGGGCAATGTCGCGGACACCGAAATGCACCGCACCTTCAACTGCGGCATCGGTATGGTGCTGGTCGTGGCCGCCGATCAGGCCGACAACGTGCTTAAGCAACTCAGTGCTGCCGGCGAGCAGGTCTGGCGCATCGGGCAGATTGAGGCGGGTGAAGGCGTGCCGCATGTCTCTATCGACTAGGGCCGAGATACTAGGCGCCAGGGCCAAGGAATTCACCTACCCTAGCACCTAGGACCGAGCACCTATTTATGGATAAAATCCCCATCGTCATTCTGATCTCGGGTCGCGGTAGCAATATGCTCGCGATTCTGGAGCAGGCCGCACGCGGCGACCTCAATGTCGACATCCGTGCTGTGATCAGCAACCGACCCGATGCGGAAGGCCTGACGACCGCCGCGGCCGCCGGCATCACTACCGCAATTGTCGATCACCGTGACTATGCCGATCGTGATAGCTATGATCAGGCCCTGCAAGCCGCCATTGATGAATATCAACCTGCACTGCTGGTATTGGCCGGCTTCATGCGCATTCTGACACCCGCTTTCGTGCAGCATTACCAAGGGCGACTGATCAACATCCACCCTTCACTGCTGCCGGCGTTCCGCGGCCTCAACACCCATCAGCGCGCGCTGGATGCAGGCGCGACCGAGCACGGTGCGAGCGTTCATTTCGTCACAGAAGAACTGGACGGTGGACCAGTTGTCGCCCAGGCCAGGATTCCGGTGTTGAGCGATGATACCGCGACCAAACTTGGTGCACGGGTACTGAGCGAAGAGCATCACCTCTATCCAACGGTCATAGGCTGGTTTGCAACCGGTCGTTTGCGTTACCGTAACGGCCTGGCCTATCTTGACGACCAACCCTTACTGACACCACGGCATGTGATCAGCCGTTTGGAGAACGCGCAGTGAAGTCGTTCCACTTATTACTGGCTGCATTGGTCAGTCTGTCGCTCACATCAGGCGTGCGCGCCGGCACTGTTCCGGACGACTTCAAAGCTGTTTACGCCATCAGTCTGAACAGGTTCGTGATCGGCGAATCCGAAATCAAACTGGAAGCGCAACCGAAGTCGCAATACCTCTACACATCCAATACCCGTTCGACGGGTATAGCGCGCCTGTTCCGCTCGGATATCGTACAGGAATCGAGCCGGTTCGATCTCCACCGCAACCACATCCGCCCGCTGGGATATAGCTTCGACCATTCCGGCAGTAAGAAAGAACGCCACGCGCTACTCAAGTTCGACTGGAAGAAGATGGAAGTCTCCAACACAGTCGAAGGACATACCTGGGAAATGGAGATTCCGCAAAACACCCTGGATAAACTGGTGGTGCAGATCGCGGTGATGATGGACCTTGCCGCAGACAAAGATAAACTTGTCTACGACATCGCCGACGGCGGCAAACTCAAGGAATACAGCTTCGCCGTGGTCGGCAAGGAAACCATCCGCGTACCCGCAGGTGAATTCGAAGCACTCAAGATCGAACGATTACGCAAAGACAACGACCGCACCACCTATCTATGGTGCGCGCCATCACTGAATTATCTGCCTGTGCGTATAGAACAGATCGAACACGAAGATGGTGTGACGTATCTGAGTGAGTTAAAGCAGACAACGATTGGTGAACAGCCGCCAGCGGAAGACCAGAACGCGCAATAAACATTCGGCGCATTTCGACCTGCGGCCTAATGCGCTCTACGTAATGTAAAGCTGTTACGCCTTCGGCAGCGTCACACCGGTCTGCCCCTGATACTTCCCGGCACGATCACCGTACGAGGTTTCGCAGACTTCGTCGGATTCGAAGAACAGCACCTGCGCGACACCTTCGTTGGCGTAAATCTTCGCGGGTAGCGGTGTGGTGTTGGAAAACTCCAGCGTCACATGGCCTTCCCATTCCGGTTCCAGCGGGGTGACGTTGACGATAATGCCGCAGCGCGCATAGGTCGATTTACCCAGACAGATGGTCAGCACGTTGCGCGGGATACGGAAGTATTCCACGGTGCGCGCCAACGCGAAGGAGTTGGGCGGGATCATGCAGACATCCGACTTCACATCGACAAAACTGTTGGCATCGAAGTTCTTGGGATCGACGATGGCGGAGTTGATGTTGGTGAAGATTTTGAATTCATTGGCACAGCGGATGTCGTAGCCATAACTCGAGGTGCCATAAGAGATCACCCGGTTGCCGTTGACATCACGCACCTGACCGGGCTCGAAGGGCTCGATCATGCCGTGCAGCTCAGCCATGCGGCGAATCCATTTATCTGCTTTGATGGACATTACGACTGCCTTGTTTTGTTAGCCACGGGAAACACCGACGAAGATTTTTTCAATGGCCACGAAATCCACGAACCCCACAAAAGAGAACTACTTATTAAACCCAATCGGCATTCCGGCAACACCGGAATGCCGAGGCAGGAGTGTTTGGGCTTTTACAACGCCCTGTTTTCGTGGTTTCCGTGGATTTCGTGGCTATAGCTATGTAACCCGGGTGACCCGTGGTGCTTGTCTCAGTTGTTCTGAATAACAATCTTCGGGAACTTGGCCGCGTAGTTCTTGGCCTGCAGCGACAGCTTGGCAGCGGTGCGGCGGGCGATTTCACGATAGATCTGTGCGATACGGCTTTCCGGTTCAGCAACCACGGTCGGTTTGCCGCTGTCTGTCTCTTCGCGGATGCGGATGTCCAGCGGCAATGAGCCCAGGAAATCGACATCGGCCTGTTCGGACATCTTCTGACCGCCACCCTGACCGAAGATGTGTTCTTCGTGACCGCAGTTGGAACAGATGTGGATGCTCATGTTCTCGACAATACCCAGCACCGGCACCTCGACCTTCTGGAACATCTTGAGGCCTTTGCGGGCGTCCAGCAGGGCGATGTCCTGCGGGGTGGTGACGATCACCGCACCCGAGACCGGCACCTGTTGGGCCAGGGTCAACTGGATGTCGCCGGTGCCCGGCGGCAGATCGATGACCAGATAATCCAGATCGGACCAGTTGGTGTCCTTCAGCAGCTGTTGCAGGGCCTGGGTGACCATCGGGCCGCGCCAGATCATCGGCGTCTCTTCGTCGACCAGGAAGCCGATCGACATGGCCTGCAGGTGGTAGCTGGTCATGGGCTCGAGGGTCTTGCCGTCCTTGGATTCCGGCTTACCGTGTACACCGAGCATGCGCGGTTGGCTGGGACCGTAGATGTCGGCGTCGAGGATGCCGACGTTGGCGCCTTCGGCGGACAGCGCCAGTGCCAGGTTCACGGCGGTGGTGGACTTGCCGACGCCGCCCTTGCCGGAGGCCACGGCGATGATGTTCTTGATGCCTTTGATGGGCTCGACGCCCTTCTGTACGGCGTGGGCCATGATCTTAGAGATCACGTTGACAGTGACGTCACTGGCACCAGGAATGGCACTGAGCTTCTCTTTGAGCTTGGCGGACAGATCGGCGTGATAGCCCTTGGCTGGGAAACCCAGGACCACATCCACCGTGACCTTGCCGCCGTCGACGACGATGTCCTTGATACTACCGGCGCTGACCAAATCCCTCTGCAGATAGGGATCCACATATTCCTTGAGCGCGGTTTCCACCTGCAAGCGTGACAGCTCTGCCATGATCTTATTCCTCTTGTAGCTTGGGTCGATGCGGCGAACGCGCATCGAACGGGCCTGAATCTGACCGCGCATTGTACACAAATCCAATCCTGACTGTCTTCACGCCGGTGCGTGGGGTATTAGCCCTCGCCCATTGGAGATAGATCATTGCGTATATCGGTGGGTAAGCGGGCTCGGTATGGCATAATTCCGTACTTTCTTGCGCTTAACCCTCGCCCAACTGCGGGGAATAAACGCAAATACGTGATAATTGGCAACCCGAATCGTCTGGAGACAGCCCACCCATGGCCGACCACCCACGCAATATCCTGGTCACCAGCGCCCTGCCCTACGCCAACGGATCGATCCACCTAGGTCATCTGGTCGAATATATTCAGACCGATATCTGGGTGCGCTTCCAGAAGCTGCGCGGTAACAGCTGTTATTACGTCTGTGCCGATGACGCGCACGGTACACCGATCATGCTGCGTGCCCAGAGCGAAAACATCACGCCGGAACAGCTTATCGACCAGGTTGGCGTCGAGCATCGCGCCGATTTCGCGGAATTCCTGATTGGCTTCGACAACTACCACAGCACGCATTCGGACGAGAACCGCGAACTCGCGAGTTTGATCTACACCCGTCTGCGCGATGCCGGCCACATCAACACCCGCACCATCACGCAAGCCTACGATCCGGTCAAAGAGATGTTCCTGCCGGACCGTTTCATCAAAGGCGAGTGTCCGCGCTGCGGCACAGCCGATCAGTACGGCGATTCCTGTGAATCCTGCGGCGCGACCTACTCGCCGACCGATCTGAAGAATGCCGTGTCAGCGATCTCCGGTGCCAAGCCGATCGAAAAAGAATCCGTGCACTACTTCTTCAAGCTTGCCGATTTCGAGCCCATGCTGCGTAAATGGACCGGCGCGGGGCACTTGCAGGCCGAGGTTGCCAACAAGCTCGGCGAGTGGTTCACCGATGGTTTGCGTGAATGGGACATTTCACGCGATGCGCCCTACTTCGGTTTCGAAATTCCCGACGCTCCAGGTAAGTATTTCTATGTATGGCTGGACGCGCCGATCGGCTACATGGCCAGCTTTAAAAACCTGTGCGACCGCACCGGCCTGAACTTCGACGACTATTGGGGCAAAGACTCTAAGGCCGAGCTGTATCACTTCATCGGCAAGGACATCATCTATTTTCATGCCCTGTTCTGGCCAGCGATGCTGGCAGGTGCGAAGTTCCGCACGCCGACCGCCATCAACGCGCACGGCTTCCTGACCGTCAATGGTCAGAAGATGTCCAAATCGCGCGGCACCTTCATCAAGGCGCGCACCTATCTGGATAACCTGAATCCGGAATACCTGCGCTATTACTTCGCCGCCAAACTCAGTGCCGGCATCGACGACCTGGATTTGAACCTGGATGATTTCCAGTCGCGCGTGAATGCCGATCTGGTCGGCAAAGTAGTGAACATCGCCAGCCGCTGCGCGGGGTTCATCAGCAAACGTTTCGACGGCAAGCTGTCCAAGACCTGTACCGAACGCGATTTGTACGACGTCTTTGTGCGTTCGGGTGAAGAGATCGCCGGACTTTACGAGAAACGCGAATTCGGTCAGGCCATGCGCGAAATCATGGCGCTGGCGGATAAAGCCAATCAATACATTGATGAGAAAAAACCCTGGGCGTTGGCCAAGCAGGAAGGTCAGGAGCAGGCCGTACAGGACAGCTGCAGCGTTGGCTTGAATCTGTTCCGTGTTCTCATGACATATCTCAAGCCGGTCCTGCCACGCATGGCCGAACAGACCGAACGCTTCCTCGGCATCGATTTCATGACCTGGGACAATCTCGCCGCGCCGCTCTGCGGCCATACTGTTACCCCCTACGAGCCCCTCATGATGCGTATCGACCCCAAAGCGGTTGCCGCCATGCAAGATGCGTCCAAAGAGAACCTCGCGCCGATTTCACCAGCTACTGCTCCTGGCGCAATAGCGACTAACCCCATCGCGGCTGAAATCAGCATCGACGACTTCGCCAAGATCGATCTGCGCATCGCGCGCATCGTCAAGGCTGAACATGTCGAAGGCGCCGACAAGCTGCTGCATCTGACGCTCGACATCGGCGGCGAAAACCGCAGCGTGTTCGCAGGCATCAAATCCGCCTACAAACCGGAAGACCTGCAAGGTCGTCTGACCGTCATGGTCGCCAATCTTGCTCCGCGCAAGATGAAGTTCGGCATGTCGGAAGGCATGGTGTTGGCCGCAGGCCCCGGCGGAAAAGATCTGTTCATTCTAAATCCGGACAGCGGCGCCGAACCGGGGATGAGGGTTAAATAGCAGGTACTAGGAACTAGGTTCTAGGGCCGAGGGGAAAAAACATGAATCCACTTCTATCTGCAATGTTGAGGGGAAAGACCGGTTCTGCAACCATGGCTTGCGTAATTTCCCTAGCACCTTGGCCCTAGAACCTAGTCCCTATATTTTATGACTGAACTCGCGCTCATTCTGATCAGCACCATCCTGGTGAACAACTTCGTCCTGGTGAAGTTTCTCGGACTGTGTCCGTTCATGGGTGTGTCGCGCAAGTTGGAAACGGCGACCGGCATGGGGCTGGCAACCACCTTCGTGTTGACACTGTCATCTGTGTGCAGCTATCTGGTCAACGCCTATCTGTTGGAGCCACTCGGCCTCGGTTATCTGCGCACCATCGCCTTTATTCTCACCATCGCCGTGGTGGTGCAGTTCACTGAAATGGTCGTGCACAAGACCAGCCCGCTGCTGTATCAGGTACTCGGTATTTTCCTGCCGCTCATCACCACCAACTGCGCGGTGTTGGGCGTCGCGTTGTTGAATGTGCAGGAGAAGAACGGTTTTGTGGAATCGGCGGTCTATGGTTTCGGTGCTGCAGTCGGATTCTCATTAGTGTTGTCCTTGTTCGCGGCCATCCGTGAACGCATCGCCGTGGCCGACGTGCCGGTGGCATTTCGCGGGTCGGCGATTGCGCTGGTCACAGCGGGACTGATGTCGCTGGCCTTCATGGGCTTTGCCGGGTTGATTAAAGTCTAATGATCACCGCCGTCCTCGCCCTCGGCATCCTCTCAGCGCTATTCGGGCTATTACTCGGTTACAGTGCGATACGTTTTCGCGTGGAAGGTGACCCGGTCGCCAACCAGATCAATGCAATACTGCCGCAGACACAGTGCGGTCAATGCGGTTTCGCCGGCTGCCGTCCCTATGCCGAAGCCATTGCTGCAGGCGAAGCTGATATCAATCAGTGCCCGCCCGGCGGTGAAGCCGGTATCCGCGCGCTGGCCGATCTGCTTGGACGTGATTTCAAACCACTCAACGCAGAGCACGGTGAGCACAAAGAAAAAATGGTCGCGGTGATCGATGAACAGGTGTGCATCGGCTGCACCCTGTGCATCCAAGCCTGTCCGGTGGATGCCATCCTGGGCGCGGCCAAACACATGCACACAGTGATCGAAGCGGAATGCACTGGCTGTGAGCTTTGCATCCCACCTTGCCCGGTCGACTGCATCGACATGGTGCCGCTCCAACAGGATGTGAGCACCTGGAAGTGGCCATCACCGGATGAATCGAAAAACGCTCAGCAAAACGCATGAGCAAATATCCGCCAAGGGTACGGACCAACTTTTTTTAACGAGCACAACGGACGCTACAACCTGCGCATGGGCAACAAAACCCGACAACTTCACCGCTTTCACGGTGGCCTGCATCTGCCGGAAAATAAGGCGCAATCGTCAGGTAGCCCTATCCGTGCATTGCCAACCCCCAAACGACTGACTATCCCACTCGCGCAACACATCGGTACTGCGGCAGACGTGGTTGTGAAGGTCGGCGAGCATGTACTTAAGGGTCAGATGATCGCGCGCGCGCATGGCTATGTCAGCGTGCCGATTCACGCCTCCAGTTCCGGCACGGTCGTGGAGATTGCCGATCATCTGATACCGCACCCCTCAGGCCTGAGCGCAGCTTGCATCATTATCGAGACCGACGGCAACGATACTGCCGTGGCCGATACTTTGAGTGCCGACTACACACAGCTGGATCCGAGTGAGCTGCGCAACCGCATCCGCCAGGCCGGTATCGTCGGACTCGGTGGTGCCGGCTTTCCGAGTTTTATCAAATTAAATCCCGGACCCAACCGACCTATTGCGACACTGCTGATCAACGGCGCGGAGTGTGAACCTTACATAACCTGTGATGACCGACTGATGCGTGAACGGGCACAGGCAGTCGTCGACGGTGCAGTCATTCTCAAATATGCCGTAAGCGCTGCAGAATGCGTGATTGCCATTGAAGACAACAAACCCGAGGCCGCGCAGGCCCTGCGCGACGCCATTGAACAGTGTCACGCGACGGATTTTTCAGTCGTCGTTGTGCCAACACTCTATCCGACCGGCGGTGAGAAACAGCTCATCAAAATCGTCACGGGACGCGAAGTGCCGTCCCAGGGCTTGCCGGCGGATGTCGGCGTCATCTGCCATAACCCAGGTACCGCGGCCGCCGTGCATCACGCCTTCGCATTAGGCGAGCCGTTGATATCGCGTATCGTGACGGTAACCGGTGCAGGGGTACGCGAGCCGGGCAATGTCGACGTACGCGTCGGTACGCCAATGGCCGATGTGATCGCGGCCTGCGGCGGCTACACCGATGCCGCACACCGATTGCTGATGGGCGGCCCTATGATGGGATTTGCGCTTGGCAGTGACGCCGCGCCCGTGATCAAAACCACCAACTGCTTATTGGTTGCAGGACGTGAAGAACTGCCACTGCCACAGGCGCCGTTACCGTGCATCCGCTGCGGTGCCTGCGTAGACGTCTGTCCGGCGAACCTGCTCCCGCAACAACTCTATTGGCATGTGCATGCCAAAGACTTCGATAAGGTTCAGGACTACAGCCTGTTCGATTGCATTGAATGCGGCTGTTGCGCCTATGTATGTCCAAGTCATTTACCACTGGTGCAGTATTACCGTTTCGCCAAGACCGAGATCTGGAATCAGGAACGTGAACGCGAAAAGGCCGATATCGCCCGCCAGCGCCACGAATACCGCATCTTCCGGTTGGACCGTGAAAAGAATGAGCGCGCCGCACGTCTGAAGCAAAAACAGGCCGCGCTCAAATCAAACAAGGGCAACGGAGATGCCGACCAGGACCCGAAGAAGGCGGCCATCCAAGCCGCGCTGGAACGTGCCAAGGCCAAGAAAGCCAGCGTAAATATACCGCCAAAGAACACCGACAATCTCACCGAGGCACAGCAACAAGCCATCACCAGCGCCGATGAACGTCGCCGCAACCGCGGCCCAGCGATAGCTACCCGCCCAGAGGATACCTGATGCAATTCCCGGTCTTCAGTTCGCCTCACCTGCCAGCCCAGAGCAACGTCGCGCGTGTCATGGGCGAGGTGTTGTTGGCACTGCTGCCCGGCATTCTGTGCGCCGCATGGTTCTTCGGCTGGGGTGTGCTGGTCAATATCATTATTGCCGCGACAACCTGCGTAGCCGCAGAAGCAGTCGTTCTGGCAATGCGTGGCCGCGCCGTACGCGCCACGCTCGGCGATCGCAGCGCCTTGCTGACTGGCGTGTTACTGGCCCTTTGCCTGCCGCCACTCGCGCCCTGGTGGATACCGGTGATCGGTTCATTGTTTGCCATTGTCATCGCCAAGCAACTGTATGGCGGATTGGGCTATAACCCGTTCAACCCGGCCATGATCGGCTATGTCGTTCTGCTGATTTCCTACCCGCGCGAGTTGACCCTGTGGAATCCGCCCACCGGCATCGAGGCACAACATTTGAATCTGAGCCAGACGCTGGCGCTGATTTTCACCAACAGCCTGCCCGCCGAAACCACGATTGATGCGCTCACCATGCCCACACCCCTGGACGCTACCAAGACCGCCTTGGGCCTGGGGCAGACGCTGAATGAAATAAAGGCCTCACCGCTGTTCGGTCATTATGGCGGCGTGGGTTGGGAATGGCTCAACCTGTCATACCTGATTGGCGGGCTGTATCTGCTTATGCGGCGCATCATCAGCTGGCATATCCCCGCTGGCATGCTCGGCGCGCTGTTCCTGGTCGCATTGGTGTTTTACGCCAGCGATACCGATGCCTTTCCCTCGCCACTGTTCCATCTGTTCAGCGGCGCTGCAATGCTGGGCGCCTTTTTCATCGCCACGGATCCGGTGTCGGCCAGCACCACGCCGCGTGGCCGACTCCTATACGGCGCCGGTATTGGTTTGTTTGCCTATGTTATCCGCACCTGGGGTGGTTATCCGGACGGTGTCGCCTTTGGCGTGTTACTGATGAACATGGCAGCACCCACCCTTGATTACTACACCAAGCCGCGCGTGTTTGGCCAACCCAAATGAACAGCCGCCAAATTCTGATGACCGCCGCGTTTCTGTTTTTGTTTGCCGCATTCGGTACGGCGTTGGTCGCCTTCACTTTTGACAACACCCACGAACGCATCGCCGCCAACGAGCGCGCCGCACTGCTGCGTAATCTGCATGTACTCATCCCACCGGACACGCACGACAACGATATCTTCAATGACATCATCGAAGTGACCAATGCGGACTTGCTCGGTACCAGCGAACCCGTCGCCGTGTATCGAGCACGCCAGCAAGGCTGGCCGGTCGCGGCGGTATTGACTGTGATCGCGCCTGACGGTTACAGCGGCGCCATCAAACTATTGGTCGGCATCAATCTGGACGGCACTCTGGCCGGTGTGCGCGTCGTCAGTCATCACGAAACTCCCGGGCTCGGTGATGCCATTGATGCACAGCGTTCGAACTGGATACTGGGCTTTACCGGCCGTTCGCTACACGATCCTGTGCTCAAGAAATGGGCCGTGAAGCGCGATGGCGGTGACTTTGACCAATTCACTGGTGCCACTATCACCCCACGCGCCGTAGTGAAAGCCGTCAAAAAGGCTCTGATATACTTCGAACGCAATAGCCAACGTTTATTCGCCCCCGACAGTACGCGCACCACGCCGCTGCCTGCGAACAACGCACAAACCACGGAGCCTGCGCATGAGTGAAACCAGTTACAGCGACATCACACGCGACGGTCTCTGGTCCAACAACCCGGCGTTGGTGCAATTACTCGGTCTCTGTCCACTGCTGGCCGTGACCGCCAATGCCGTGAATGGTCTCAGCATGGGACTCGCTACCTGCCTAGCAATCACGGCATCCAATGTCAGCGTATCACTGATCCGAGGCATCGTTCGCCCTGAAGTACGTATTCCAGTGTTCGTGCTGGTCATTGCCTCAATCGTCACGGTCATCGAACTGACCATGAATGCTTACCTGCACGATCTCTATCTGGTACTCGGCATATTCATCCCGCTGATCGTCACCAACTGTAATCTCATTGGTCGTGCCGAGGCCTTCGCTTCAAAAAACCCACCCAGGCGGGCGTTCGTGGACGGACTCAGTATGGGCGTGGGATTTATGCTGGTACTCACCTTACTGGGCGGCATGCGCGAACTGATCGGCCAGGGAACGCTATTCTCGCAGGCGCACTTACTGTTCGGTGAGGCTGCGCGTGATTGGATATTGCAAATCATCCCGGAGTACCGCGGTTTCTTGCTGGCCATCCTGCCACCGGGCGCCTTCATCGGACTGGGGCTGATTATCGCCATGAAAAACATCATCGACGCCCGCCTGCAACGGCGTGCGCAGGCAGTGCCGATGGGTGAACCTGTGGCAGTGTCGGGATAGAAGCCCATAAATGCTTTCAACGCAAAGGCGCAGAAGGGATACCAAATACGAATATTAAAAGGATCTTCCCCTCCCCCTTGATGGGGGAGGGCCAGGGAGAGGGTGATTAACTATCAGGCAGCCCCCTCTCCCTGGCCCTCTCCCGCGAGGGGAGAGGGAATTCATGGATTAACAGTTAATGAAAATTTCCCTTCGCGCGCCTTCTACCCCTTTGCGTTGAAAAAATTTTTATTTATCACTATACGACTCGGTTTATGAACCCTACCAAACGCCGCGAAATCTTCCAGCGCCTGCGCGCCGCGAATCCAGCACCCACCACTGAGCTGCACTACGGCAATGTGTTTCAATTATTGGTGGCCGTGGTGCTCTCGGCGCAGGCCACAGACAAAGGCGTGAACAAGGCGACCGCGAGCCTCTTCAAAATCGCCAAAAAGCCGCGCGACATCCTGGCGCTGGGCGAGGCTGGATTGAAGCAGCACATCAAAACCATCGGCCTGTTCAACAGCAAGGCCAAGAACATCATGGCCGCATGCAAGATTCTGGAGGAAGACTACGCGGGCAAGGTGCCACAGAATCGTGAAGCATTAGAGTCATTACCCGGTGTTGGCCGCAAGACCGCCAACGTCATTCTCAACACGGCCTTCGGCGAACCGACCATCGCGGTCGACACGCATATCTTCCGCGTATCCAACCGCATCGGTCTCGCGCCCGGCAAGACACCGCTGGACGTCGAAAAGAAACTGCTCAAATTCGTGCCCGACGAATTCAAACAGGATGCGCATCACTGGCTGATACTACTCGGCCGCTACACCTGCATCGCACGCAAACCCAAATGTCCCCGCTGCCTGATAGCCGATCTGTGTGAATATCGCGCCAAGACCCTGATGACCAGCTGATACTCGCCCAGGGAATCTCTGATTAATTTGATCAAACGAGCAGCTACAAGGCGCAGTCGGGTGACTCGTAGCGAAGCGGAG
>JBGSOE010000020.1:0-18556 GCA_041739295.1 Thiohalobacterales bacterium
ACGAACCGGGGCAAAAGGAATTAACTGTCGTGCAACCCGAAGGTGCAAGGGCTGACTGGGATGTCCCGTTGCACTTACTGAGGGGCGCGACACTCTTGGATCTCTTCGGCGATCAGGTTTCAGTCTAGGATGCTCCACGAGGCATCCCAGATCCGGAGGCAATATCAGCATGCTGTGGTTAAGTGAAATCCTCTTGCAAGAACACGACCTCGTCTCGTTTGAGCAACTCATCGAGAGTGTAAAAGTGCGTGCTCGCAATGGTGCGATGTTTTTTCGTATCGATGTCAAGCCTCCTTTTCAAGACACGCCTGAAGACTGGGAAGAGCGCCTGGAAGCGGCTTTCTCCTCGGCAAATTAACCAGCGTGTATGTATAGAGGTTGACCATGTACTGGAATGATGAAAATGAGGCTGATGCTACGTTCAAAGTACCGGATGACATTGTCGATCTGAGCTTTGCCATCAGTTGCAAGTCCCTTCCGCTGGATCACGCTTACGCACTGTCGCTAGCATTGCTAGCGGACTTGCCCTGGCTACATCAAGACGCATCATCAGGTGTGCATCTGATCCACGTAGCCGAATCCGGTAATGGTTGGTTTCGTCCGCAAGAAACCGAGAATGCGCTACTGCAACTTTCTCGCCGCACGCGCATGATGTTGCGCGTCCCTAAAGATCGTATTGATGACGCGCGAGCTCTTGAGGGCAAAGTTATGGACGTGGCTGGGTATTCATTGGAGGTCGGCGAGAGCGTGATCAAACCGCTATCCGTTCTGTCCACGCTATTCGCGCGTCATGTTGTGATGGACGATCCGGACATGGACGAAGAGGCCTTTCTCGAGCAAGTGGTGGCTGAAATGCGCGAGTTAGGCTTCAAACGAATCAGTAAAGTATTGTGTGGCCGTTCTCACGATCTGCGATTGCCGGACAGCATTGTCCACACTCAGAGCGTCATGGTCGCGGATTTGGAACCGGAAATGTCAGTGCTTTTGCAACAAAAGGGGATTGGTCCACACCGAAAAATGGGTTGTGGGCTGTTCCTGCCTCATAAGGGGATTAAAGCTGTGAAGGAAACGCATTAGAAGCCTGCTTGCATTTTACTCATCTACCGGCCCGATATTCATAGCTACAGACAACCGTAGCTCAGGGCTAAGATTCGTAGTCACCTCATGCAATACATTGGGCGCAAACAACACCAGCTTGCCTTCCTGCGGACGGATACTGATGCTGTTACCCGCATCGTGCAGGATCAGGTCACCGGAGTTTTCGGGTACACGAATGTAATACACCGCCGAGAGTAACTCATCGTTCTCGTCATGGTGATGCGGAGCAGTTCGCTGCCCGGGCCCCATGGCGTTGAACCAGAATCCGATCTTCAATGTTTCCACCGCCAGACCCAGGCTGCGTCCTGCCTGTAGCTTCACGTGAGTGAGTAATGAGGTGATGCCGGGTATGTCCGTCTCAGCGATATAGCTATTTTCGAATCGACCCGCAAAAAAATGTGTCTGGCGTATACGGTCTGATCCAACCAGCCCCATGTACCTTGCATACAGGCTGGCATTGAGCATGTGTGGGTGTTCTACCGATAGTTCTTGAAAAAACATGTCGTTATCAGGGTGGCTAGGGCGTATGGTCGATATTCTAGCTGCAAACGAGCCATCCCTGAAGTCTGTCCTACACGGGGGTCGGTATCTAGTAGAACGCAATGCGGGGGTTTCATGACTTTTGTCCTTCTGGCAGCTAGCCTAAGTCCTCTTCCGAAAATGATCGCTTTACAATACAATTCCGCACCGCAAATTTTATACAGTTCTGCACCTCAAATTCTTTTTAAAGTTGAATCAGGAGCATAGCAATGGCACTGGAAGTAAACGGCAAGTCCATCGAGCGTGATGAAAACGGCAACCTCACTGATTACACCGAGTGGGATGAGGATGTTGCTAAAGCACTCGCCGCCGAGGACGGTATTGAGCTGACTGAGAAGCACTTTGATGTCTTGAATTTTCTGCGTACAGAGTACATTGAGAATAACGGTGATCAACCCATGGAGCGGGCCATCAATAAGGGCATGTCCGACATATGGGGCGCCAAAGTCACCAGTAAAGAACTCTATGAGCTGTTTCCAGGTGCACCGAGTAAGCAGGGTAATCGGATTGCTGGATTGCCGTACATCGCGCGCAAGGGCGGTTACTAATACCTGTATTATTGCTGGGCTGCCCGTTAGGGATATAGTAACCGGACAGGTGGGGTACTATATTCCTGTCAGCCCACGCGGTAGTAATTCACTGAACCAGAGGCACTAAGCAGTGCCGGAGGCAAAGAACATGAGCGAAAAGGCAAAGTTGATCAAAGAGATGCTGGAAATGCAGAAGAAGTTTATGGAACTTGAGCACAAGCAAGGTGTGTCTCAGGAAGAGTACTTTACGCCTGCCTCCGGTGATGTTCTCGATGGTTACCGCCAGAAGTATTCGGAAATGGCCATGAAGGTTGTTGATCTGGCGCATGCCGACAAGGGCTCGCATCGTTAATTGCGATTGCCTAACCCCAGCAATTCGGGGGCGCAAAAAAGGCCGCTACAGCGGCCTTTTTTGTTGTTGTGACACCGTTGAGAGTCCTTAGAGGTCGGACCACATGCGGACCAAGTTCGCATAGCTATTGCTGACCCAAGCTGTTTCCTCACTATCAGGTTGCTCCAGCAGCAGCTTTTCACGCGCCTGACAAAGTTGATAGAGCAACTCGCGTTGACCTGGATCGCGTACCAGACTTTGTGCCCAGGTTACCGCCACGCGTCGTTCACCGTGGGTCACTGCGTTGATGTGATGTAAGCTGGAAGAAGGGTAGAGGACTGCGTCACCCGCCTTGAGCTTGATGCTTTGTTCACCATAACTACTGCGAATCACGAGTTCACCGCCTTCATAGTCGGCGGGATCACTCAGAAAAACGGTGATTGAGACATCTGAACGATATTGAGCAGTGCCGCTGCCCATGATGGGATCATCGATGTGGTCGCCATAACGCATGCCCGCGCTGTAACGTGCGTAATAGGGTGCAGCGATGCGTCGTGGAAGCACTGCTTGTAGATAGGTTGGATGCTGTACGAGGCAGCCCATGAGCAGGTTGTTCAGCGCCGAATAGAGATCAGGCTCCTGAACCAGCTCCTGGTTGTTTTTGACGTGCAGCGCCTCACGTCCGGCAGACAACTTTCCATCTTTGAATTCGCCGCGCTGTAATAGCTGTTGAATGCGTTCCAGCTGTGGTTGGGGGATGACCCCCGGTATCGTCAGCAACATACGTATTTTCCATGACAGTCAGGTTGCAGGTAAAATAGCCGGATACAGACGTTATGTCGATGCACATCAATAAGTAGGGGATACCCGAATGCGTTTCAACGTTATGATCGATGATCAGACCTACCCCTTCGAAGTGCCGCAATTCATCATTGATGAAGCGGAAGAATTCTTTGCCAAACTTGATCGTGATATGGATAACGGCTATCAGATGAGCCGTACCTGGGTGGATAATCCTGATCGCATTATGCGTTGCCAAATCGTAGCTGACAAAATCCTGGATGCCATTCACCGGGAGAATCAGCAACTCAGTATTATGATGTCGGCGTATATTCTGGCACGTATGCCAAATGCTACCGGGGTACGCCTGAGTTCGGAAGGCGACATGCTGGAACATGAGCTTATTTTAAGCTAAAGAATCTCTGATTAATTCGCTAAAGCGACATCTGCTGCGTTACAGACAGGCTAAAAATACCCATTTACGTCGTGTAAACTCCGTTTTTTCGCCTGTCCGCGCCTTGCATCTGCTCGCTTGATCAAATTAATCAGAGGTTCCCTAATCAAAGTGGCACCGATTTCCTATGGCGGATTTATTCAGCATGATTGCACCGCTTCTGATACGTCACAAGAACGGCGAGCGGCACATCATGGTCGAGCGTTTCCCTTTGGCGCAAGGGGAGGGGCTGGTTTATTTTGAAATATTCTGGCATCTGCAACGGCCAGCACGCCACGCCATTCATTGCATCGTCGGACAGACTAAAGGGGATGGTCCCTGGAAAGTCGGTGACAGCGTCATCAGTGTGCTTGGCTGTCAGGGAACGGATCCAGAATTGGCTGCTGCCTACGCTGAGTGGCAATCCTATCTGCAGCAAGGCGCGCCGGGTTATCCGACACCAGCGGCCATACTGGCATTGGCGCGTGAAGCAGGTGCTCAGGTTGTATGATTCACGCCAGCTGTTTAGACACTAAGTGGTGGCGGATAGAGCCAAACAGTGTGTGAGATGGCCCGAGTATCTGATAGCCGAGGTGCGTATAGAAGGGGAGTGTCTCATCCCGGGCATGTAGCATTATCTCGTGCACGCCTGAGCGTTGTGCCTGATCTTCCAATGATTGAACCAATGCTGTTCCGATGCCCTGCTGGCGATGCGCCACCTCAACCGCCATATAACGGATCTGTGCCTGCGTAGGTGAGTTTAGATGCAGACGAGCAACACCGATCGGTATGCGGTCGTCCTCGCAGGCCATGCGATGCCAACTTGAAGACTCCAGTTCATCTTGTTCACTACCGCGTGGCTGATTCCAAGCAGCGCGAAGGATGCGCCAGCGTAAGTCAAAATAGCGCGCGAAATCTTCTGCAGTTTCAGGGATGAGTATCTGCATGGAACGTGAATGACGCCTGCTGCAAACTTACGCGAAGATAACCCAGGTAGTTGCGATATATTTGACGCCTTTTTCCAGAGTCACCCCGCGATGCTCATGGGTCCAGAAGGGCGGGAAGAGCAGCAACTTGCCTTCTTCAGGTTTTACCGCGACATCCTGGAACAAAAATTCAGTTTCCCCGCCTGGACCCTCGACATCATTCAGATACCACACTGCTACTAACTGACGTTGACTGAAATCGTGGCTGCCACCATCGATGTGCCAGTGATAATGCTCGCCAGGATTGGTGCGCTGGATCGCATAGCCCATATCTTTAAACGGGCCTTTAAAATAGGGATAGACCTCGCGAAATTCTTTGAGCGCAAGCCCCAGTGAACGAAACAAATTATTGTCCACGTCTTTCCAGTGTCCCTTGCCGCTGACGACGAGGTCTGTCGATTTTTTGATACTGCTATCTTCGTATGCGGTCTGCCCGATCCGGCCTTGGTATTGCTCGTCTTGATGGGCTTCAAAACGTTGAATCATATCCCGACACAGGAAATCGGGAAGCGCCTGACGCTTCTCAAAGATAAAGGTGTGTGGCTTTACTTCCTGGATGCTCTGCAGCACGGGACGGGCAGGCGTGATGGACGACATGAGACGGATAACCTGTGAGGTATGAATTGCTGATGATTGTCTTACAGTGGACGACTATCGATCAAGTCTTGTACAGCTTCCAGCGAAGCCCCATGGGTATGTAGCTGCAGTACCTGTAGAGTCAGGTCCTTCCAATGTGACTGTGCTGCCGAGATATGGTTTTTGAAAGCGGTATTGGATTGTGTTGTACGCCAATCGTCATAGGCAGACATCAATCCCGGCGCTAGGGACTTGCGAAGATTGGTCAACATCGCAAAATAGAAATGGATTTTGGAGGCGGTGTTTTCGCTTATTAGGGCGGGCAGTGTCGAGAGGCTGTCGGCAAGGTGATCGCGAATCGCGCGCAGCATGAGTTCGGTACGTGATCTGGGTAATTCAGAGAGCATATCCTCCCAATCGGCACCAAGATGATCGCCGGCCATGACTTCGCCGATTTCGTGCAGGAGCAGGGTCGAAATCTGATCGTCGGCCATTTGCTTGAGAGCACTGTCGGCATCTTGATCGAAGTCATAGCACTGAATCGCACGCCCCATGGGATTGTCGAGTTTATTCCAGTTCCACTCCTCGATTTTCTCCCAGATCATCCGGCGCAAGGATTCGCGGCGTACGAAAATGGTATTGCCCAGCGACATGGCTGGTGGTGCTGTCAGGTCACGGGCGAATTCATTTGCCGCGATCAGTACGGTGAAATCCTTATGCTCTTGGCGTTGTTCAAGCGTACCCAGGAAGAAGTGCGGTCGGCCGTATTGACCGAGGCCGGCACTGTAGACCAGTCCATGCGGATTCAACGCCTGATTGATCCGCTGAGTATCAAAAGGATCATGTGTATCGTTTGCGACGGGAAGCATGGCAAAGGGTTCATTTTCCAGCGTCTCCCAGAGTTGCTCTCGTTCTTTCAGCCAACTGCCTATGTCGGAATGGGGCAATGGCGCAGAAAAGGCATAGCCTTTCTCCCAGCGGAAATACTCGCGCATCTTGAGCAAATAGATGCACAGGGTGTAGTCACCCGCGTGCAGGGCATCCGAGATGTTGCAGTTCTTCTGGACTGCGGCCAGTAATGGTTGGAAGGCGTGATCCATGGATGCGTTGCTTCTTAATCGGGCAGTAAGCTGAAGATAAATCCCTAGCGAGCTAGTATACTATTGCATCCTAGCACGCCGTTTACCAGCGTGATCGGCCCTGAAAACATACAGTCATTGTAGTGAAAATGTAGTCTGTAACCTGTGGAGTTCGGTGTGCGAATAAAGACCCGTTGGAATAAAGTGGATAAGGTGCGCTCTATTCAGGATATTGTCAGTGCACTGAGTTTTACGCTGTGGCGCATCGGCCAGGGTGCGTTGCTCAATCTGGAGAATGAAGGCTTCCAGACCGACACACAATTACAGCGGGTAGAGGTCATGCAGGAGTTTACGATCTTCCTGATCCATATGGTCGATCGCATTGCCTATGAGCGCATGGATGACGAAGAGCGTGCGGAGTTTATTACGGCACTGGCGCGCAAGATATCTGACTATGTGCAGGACAATACCCGGGATATTCTCGGTAACGGCGATTACCGAACGCCGTTTATCGAGCGGCTGAATGTGTGCATGGATGAATATTCAGATTTTGCCGTGATCGATCACGAGCCTAGCTTCCAATTGTTGCGCTACTTTGGTGACCGGATGACTACCGTGTTAGGTGAGCGCCAACGTAAGTGGGTGGGTACCCAGGTCATCGACATCGAGGCTCCCGAAGCCGTGAAGACGTTGCGGCGTGCCATCAGCAGCCTGATTCCCGAGCAACAGCCGGCGGGTTAAAACGTTCTGGCAGCCAATAAAAAAGGCGGGGAATC
Source organism: Thiohalobacterales bacterium (assembly GCA_041739295.1). Classification (GTDB taxonomy): domain Bacteria; phylum Pseudomonadota; class Gammaproteobacteria; order Thiohalobacterales; family Thiohalobacteraceae; genus JAHJQQ01. The sequence continues at coordinate 7,130 of JBGSOE010000020.1, forward strand.
CCGCCTTTTTTATCCACAAAGAAAGCGCGATGCTTACTTCTTCTTCCAGGCCTCGAAGCCAGATGCATCTTTGGCCTTGCCCTTTTCATAGCCGGCTTTATAGGCGTCATTGAGACGCTGCTCTTCACGCATCGGGTTCTGGTAATAGGCGCTGGCCCAGCCCTGGATATATTCGCCGTCAACACCAGCTTTTTCCATCTTGTCGATCGCTTCGTAGTAAGGGTTGCTCATGATACCTCTCCTTCTCAAAAGAGCTTTTCGTCAAAGTTTACGTTAACACGCGCGCCTACTTTAAGGTTTGGCACGAATACCTAAAATCTCAGCGACCCGCAGCGAAGTGCGCAGCGGCGGCGCCTGAGTCCAGTGCCTTGCGCACTGCATTGGCTGCGTCTTGCAGCGAACTATACCGTTTGAGGTGGGCAAGGGTAATCGCCCCGGCATAGACCAAGCTGTCATAGGTCGGCCCTGATTTACCCTGGAGGGCATCAAGGCCCAATCCAACTGTCAGCTGCGCCATCGCATCACTGTCGACGGCAGTGGCGATATCGTCTTCGGCCAGAATTGCGCCTGGCGCATCTTTGGGGATAGGGACCGCGCGGGTCTTTTGCTGAATTCCCAGCGCGCCCGGTTCCACCTCGATGAACTGCTCAGTGCCCTTGTCGTGATAGTAGAAGACCTTTCCCGGCTGTTGAAGTGAGGGAATGATGCCGCCTTCAACGCCACGCACGATCAACGCAGAATCAAACCCTGCGAATCGGGCCAGTTCGGCGTAGATCGGGGGATAGGCCTTGTGCACATAGCCAGTCAGCAAATGGGTCTTCTTGCGGCCGCGTATCGGGCGTACCAGTACTTCGACCGTGGTAATCACCTGGCGCTTAACAATACGCTGGCGCAGGGTAATCAGTTCATGCAGCGGGGCGCAATAGCTGCGTTGGTCAACGTAGGCCCAGCCAATGGCTGTATTACCCAGTTGCTCAGCGGCGGCGGTCGTGGATAGATCGACATTTACGCCAGCAGAACGTAAGACTTTACGGTGGGTTATGCCAAACTTCGGGCCTACTGTCTCAAGACCATGCGAGATTGCCGGAACGCCACAGGCTGCAAGCACGGCGGGCAGGAACGGCGAGGCCGGTAGTCCACGGGAATAGCCATCATAGGGATCCGCGACATCGACGAGTTCATCGACAGGCGCCTCGACCAGGGTTGCTGTATCAATAATGCCCTGCAGTATTCCCTTGTTCTCATCGTCCGTCTCGCGTTTCATGCGCAGGGCGATGAGAAAGACCGCCGCCTGCACAGGATCTGCTGCATCTGAGAGAATCGTACGCATTGCAATGTGGGCCTCTTCAAAGGAGAGGTCCTTGCTGTATTCCGGTCCGGTGGCGACCTTCTGAATGCACGACCTCAGGGTGGCCAGAGGTGCGGTGTCGTTCAATGCGTTCATATTCGATACCATGGGCGCCTTCGCGCTATCAGTTTGACAGCGACAAGACGCAATACTCCGCGCAAAACGGGCAGTTGTTCGATCCGCGAGTATACAGGTCAGCCATGCAGAGCCTGTATATCCCTATAGAGGTGGGTTTTGGCTCACGCCACAATTGGCCTTAAATGACTTGGTTTTGCGGTGAAAATGCATCGCCCACCTGGGATATACGTCCCCTGATGTGAATCAGTTAAGATGCTGTTATTAAATGTAAAACCATTCCAGGCGCGCGGTAACTTCATTGCCTTGCGACCTCATCCGGAGATGATTATGTCTGATAACGACGATATGGATTTTAACAGTGCCATGTCAGCCTTTGAGGCCAAGCATTTTTCCCGTGCCATGCAATTGCTGTCGCCGTTTGCCGATCAGGGCAATGCCGATGCGCAACATCGGATGGCGATCATGTACCAGAACGGTCTGGGCATGGCACGTAATCCAGCGGCGGCCGTGAAGTGGATGCGCATGGCGGCGGAACAGGGACATGCTCTGGCGCAGCACGGTCTCGGATTCATGTATCTGGAAGGCGAGTGCGTACCAAAGGACGGGGAGCAGGCTGTGCGTTGGTTTAAACTGGCTGCCGATCAGGGACTGGCAGGTTCGCTGACCACCCTGGCCATGATGTACGAGCAAGGTAATGGGATTGCGCAAGACCTTGAAGAGGCCAAGCGTCTCTACAAACTGGCAGGCTTTGATCGCTGAGTCGGTAAGACAGGATCGGCAGAATGGATTTGTCAGCTGAAGACGCGCTGCGACTGAATGTACTGCTGGCCAACGATCCGCATGCGGTACGGATTGATGAGTCGGCAATGATGCTCTACGGTTTTTCCGTCCAGGGTGAATCAAAGATACGTCTGAACCCGACTTGCCGAGATGAGAAGTACATTCGCAGTGTGCGTGAAATGCTCTCCAGCCATGTGCTGGGTTCCCCTGGCGGTTATCCCATTTATTTACGGCGCTGGACGCGCATGGGCCAGGCGCGCGACGACAGTCTGGAAAAACTACTGCTGCTAGGTGAACCTGAGGCTGTCGTGGCCGTTGTGCACGCCACCGGGCTGACCGACGAATTGGCTCGCCGCGCCTGGTGGGCGATGCCTACCGCGGACAATGCGCGCAAGATGCTCACCCGCGACTGCATCTGCAAAGGTGATATGGGGCCGGTGCTGGCCGAGTACCTGATCGACTATCTACCCTTTGAAGAAGATCATCATGCGATGATCGAGAGTGTGCGCCTGGTGTTGCAGCCTGGACTTATCAGCGCAGAGGCGCGCGATAAGATCTGGAAAAAGGCGAGCATCAAAAACACCTACTGCGTGGGCTTTCTGCTGGCGACACCCGATGATCTGCCAGAAACCGCAGCTCCACATCCTGCCTGGGAGCGTCTGTCCGGGATACTCAGTAATCCAGCTGATGCGGGTAATGTGTATGCCCAGCAACTCCAACGCGTGTTATGTGCATCCGGGCAGGCCTATCTAACGACCGTCGAAACCGTCATGCGCAAGCCAAATAATCAAGATGTCATGGTTGCGTTAATGGATGCCATACAGGCCTTTTTCAGCAGCGTCGCTGCGCCGGGTGAACGTCTGCCGAATATAGAATTGATCCTGGCCCAGGCAAAGGCTCGTTGTGATGTTGGCGACAATCAAGATTCGGAGCTGGCATCATTATTGTCACAGCTACCCGAACTCACACCTGTGATTGAGGCTATGCTGATTTTGTCAGCAATAGGCGAGCAACTGGTTGCCCCCGTCTTTGCCCGTACCGATGCCATTGGCACTGTCATGCGCCGCAAACTGGAGCCCATCACCCAGCCGTTGCTCGAACAGATTGCGGTACTGCGCGGTGCAGGTTGAGGTGAGCTTGCAGCTCCGACTCGAAGCGAAGCGGTGAGAACGGCGCCAGCCGGCCTAAGGGCGAGGTGCGTAGCACCGGGAAACAAGCGAGTTACACGGCGTCTGCCGCTTCCAGGCCCCGTATTTTGAGCCTGGCAGCAACACAGCTATGCCGCTTCAGCGAATTAAACAGAGGTTTCCTAATTACCACGTACCATCAGGATCAACAGGATGATAAAGCCAACTACGGCGGCGATTGGCAGCAAGGCAGCACGCCAATCCTCGTTGGAACCCTCGGGCCCATGTTTCAGCATATGCATAGCGGCCGGCCAGAGGCGCATCACCATAATACCCAGCACCACAGCCAGGGCAATCTTCATCCACATGTCCATCGTTGCGTCCTAAAGCGATTCTGGAAATGAAGAAGGCAGGCCATTTACATGACCTGCCCCCCGTATGGCACCCCGATGCGGTGCTGTCAGTCGTCGCCGCCGGCAAACGCTGTAAGCAGGCTCAGCAGGTGGATAAACAGGTTATAGAAGTCGAGGTATAGCGACACCGTGGCACGCAGGTAATTGGTTTCGCCACCGTTAACGATGCGGCTGGTATCGAACAGGATCATGGCACTCATCAGCAGCACAATGACGCCGGAGATCGCCAGCGACAGGGCCGGAATATCCAGGAATATGTTGGCGATCATCGCGACCAGGGCCACGACCATACCCACGAACAGGAAACCGCCCATGAAGCTGAAGTCGCGACGGGTGGTCAGGGCATAGCCGGACAGGCCCAGGAAGATCACACCCGTGCCCCCCAAGGCTGTTGCGACCAGCTTACCGCCACCTGGGATGGCCAGGTAATGCGTGAGCAATGGGCCAAGGCCCAGACCCAGCAAGCCGGTAATACCGAACACAACAACGAGGCCTGCGGCGGAATTTTCGGTGCGCGGCAGGACCAGCCACAACAGACCGATGGCGCCGAGCGAGGCGATCATGGACATGCCGGGTGAGATACCTATGGCCATACCGGCGCCAGCCGTGACGACACTGAACAGCAAGGTCATCGACAGCAACATATAGGTGTTGCGGATGAGCTTGTTGGTGGCAATGATGGCGTCCTGTTGAGGGGCCAGAACACGATCAAATGTATTCATATGGTAAAACCTCCTGGTTAATCGGTTACGCAGTAGGACCGCGAATTTGCAATGGAGTTCAGCATAGCATGTCTGGTTGTCAGGGCAACACCGTGGAACCGGCTGATGCCTGAGACAAATTTAAGAAAATCGGGTATCGTATGCGGCGCTGGAGAGGTGGCTGAGAGGCCGAAAGCGACGGTCTTGAAAACCGTTGAGGGGCGACCCTCCGTGGGTTCGAATCCCACCCTCTCCGCCAACTATCCTTACCCGGGCTGAAAGTCCGGGTAAGGATAGTTGTGGTTTGGGTGGGCATGATAAGAAGCCAACGCTTGGGCGTAGTGGCCGTTAGGGCGCGAGTAATTCCACCCTGCCCGCAAACCTTTGATCTTAGCGGGCTGAAAGTCCACGTAAGGTTAAAGTTGTGGTGTAGTCTCCTACAACAATGCATTAGCCTTAGGCGCCGAGTGGTAGATTGGAGCCGTTAGAAACAACGCAACAACAAATGGAATTTGGAGGTTTGCGATGGGGGGCGGAATGATCCAACTAATGCTAGTCGATGACCACGAACTGGTTCGTGCGGGTCTCAAGCGTATTCTTGAAGATGCCAAAGGCATTAAGGTTATTGCTGAGGCCAGCACCGGCGAGGAGGCGATCCAGATGGTCCGGCTGCGCAGGCCGGATGTCATCATCATGGATGTGAACATGCCCGGCATCGGTGGCCTTGAAACCACCCGAAAGCTGATGCAGATTAGTTCCGACATCAAGGTGATCATCGTGACCGTGCATGTTGATGAACCTTATCCCACGCGCTTACTCGAAGCCGGTGCAGCTGGTTATCTGACCAAGTCCTGCGCCGTGGATGAGATCGTCGCGGCGATTCACACTGTCGCCAAGGGGGAACGTTATATCGGTGCGGATATTGCGCGCCAAGTAGCATTGTCGATGTTGCCTGGCGGCAAGCGTTCGCTGTTCGAGAAGCTCTCACAACGCGAAATGCAGGTCATGCTCATGGTCACACAAGGCCATAGCATCCAGGATATTTCTGACCGCTTGTGCCTGAGTCCGAAAACGGTAAGTACGTACCGCTATCGTTTGTATGAAAAACTCGGCGTGGATAACGATGTGGAGCTGACCCATTTAGCCATGCGCCACGGCATGATATCAATCGATCCCACGCCCACTTGAAGCATGAATCAGGCGTCACCTCCGGCTACGAAGTGAACCTATTATGAACAAATCCCGCGTGCGCGCCCCGGAAATCCCCCGATCGATTGAATGGTTTAATACAGAAGAGCCGCTGTGGCTTGCCGATCTACGTGGCAAGGTTGTACTCCTGGATTTCTGGACCTACGGCTGCATCAATTGCCAGCATATCCAGCCGGATCTACGCTTCCTGGAACAGAAATATCAGGCAGGCCTGGTGGTCATCGGTGTGCATTCGCCGAAATTCCCCAACGAAAAAATTCCCGCCCAGCTCCAGAAGGCGATCAACCGCCAGTTCATCCAGCATCCCGTCGTACATGATCCTGAGTTGCTGCTCACCAGCCTATACGCAGTAAAGGCTTGGCCCAGCGTGGTGGTAATTGATCCCGAGGGTTATATCGTCGGCGTCTCGCGCGGCGAGGGTAAGCGTAAACAAATGGATGAACTGATTGCAGGCTATCTGACCAGTCTGCCCGCCGATGCAGTGAGTGCACCACCAAGTACGAATCTGCGTCCGGAATCGGTAACGGAACTGCGCTTCCCGGGTAAAGTGCTGGCGACGGAAGGGCGATTGTTCATCAGCGACAGCGGCCGCAATCGGGTATTGGAATGCAACCTCGCGGGACAGATTCGGCGCGTATTTGGCAGCGGTAGCGCAGGGCTTGTTGATGGCGATGGCGAATACAGCTCCTTCAACAATCCACAGGGATTGGTCAAGGTCGACGATAATCTGTATGTCGCAGATACCGGCAATCATGCCATCCGCCGAATCCGCCTCGATAGCGGTGAGGTAGAAACCCTCGCGGGTACCGGTGTACATGGCCGAAAAATGCCAGAGCGCTTTGAAACGGCTACTGGCGCTGATCTGAATTCCCCCTGGGATTTGGCACATCACAACAACGTGCTGTATATCGCCATGGCAGGTCAGCACCAGATCTGGCAAATGCCGCTCAATACGTCCGGATGTTCGGTGTATGCGGGCAATGGCCAAGAGTTGTTGCAAGATGGCCCGGCGCGCACGGCCAGCTTTGCCCAGCCCTCGGGGCTTGCCGTGTTTGATGTGCATTTGTTTGTCGCGGATGCCGAGAGTTCCGCTATCCGGGTTGTGCGCATGCCGACTCAGACTGTTGCTACGCTGGTAGGTCAAGGTTTGTTTGACTTTGGCGACCAGGAAGGCCTTGGCCACACGGCACGCCTGCAACATCCGATGGGATTGTCCATGGATGGCAAACGTGGCCAGTTGTGGATCGCGGATACCTACAACTCGAAGATCAAAAGTCTTTCATTGACTAACAATAGAGTAACCGATTTCAATATCTACCATCCCCTGAATGAACCCGGTGGGCTGAGTATCCTCGGTGATGACCTGTTCATCGCCAACACCAACGCACATGAAATTTTACGCGTGAATATCCCCAATCGAGCAGTGCAGGTAATTAACATTGAACAACGTGAAGGTGAGTAAGGCCGTATTCGACGCGAATTGTCGTCAATGTGAGCGACTGGCAGGATTTCTCGATGATGTGCGGCGTGACTATCCCGCCTATTACGCTCGTCCCGTGCCTCCGTTCGGCGATCCGCAAGCGCGTCTTCTTATCGTCGGGCTTGCGCCAGGCATGCATGGCGCCAATGCCAGCGGCCGGCCGTTTACCGGAGATCATGCCGGCATCCTGCTGTATCAGACGCTCTATGATTTCGGTTTTTCAACAGCCCCGGAATCACGTTCACGCGATGACGGCCTGGAACTGCATAACTGCCGGATTACCAATGCCGTAAAATGTTTGCCACCACAGAACAAACCTCAGACCAGCGAAATCCGTCAGTGCAATGATTTTCTGAAGAATGAACTGGCAGGCGTGCAACCCCGAGCGGTAATCTTGACGCTGGGGCGCATCGCCCACGATGCCGTTCTGCGCGCGCAGGGGGAGCGAGCACGTGATCATGTCTTTGGTCATGCCGCCGAACATAAGTTGAGCAACGGCCTGCGCATGATTAATTCCTACCACTGTAGCCGGTACAACACTCAGACCCGTCGGCTGACAGCCGATATGTTCCGCGCGGTGTTCGCGCGAGCACGGGATCTGCTTGCCGCGGAATGATGACATGCCCGCCGGTACGGGGTTCGACGCACGCAATTTCCTCAAAAATCTGACCTCGCATCCCGGCGTCTATCGCATGCTGGGTGTCGACAGCGAAGTACTCTATGTCGGAAAGGCGCGCGATCTAAAAAAACGAGTGTCCAGTTATTTTCGCGCAACAGGCTTGAGTCCCAAGACTCAGGTATTGATGAATCAGGTTGTCAATATCGAGGTCACCGTCACGCATACCGAAAGCGAGGCGTTGCTTCTCGAAAATAACCTGATCAAGAGTCTGCTGCCGCGCTACAACGTGCTACTGCGCGACGACAAGAGTTATCCCTACATCTATCTGTCGAGTACGCAAACTTACCCGCGGTTGACTGTGCACCGTGGCGCGCGCAAGCACAAAGGGCGCTATTTTGGGCCATACCCGAATGCATCGGCGGTCCGCGAAAGTCTGCATCTATTGCAGAAGGTGTTTCGGGTGCGCCAATGCGAAGATAGTTTTTTCAGCAACCGTTCACGGCCCTGTCTGCAATATCAGATCAAACGTTGTACGGCACCTTGTGTTGGCCTGATCTCGCCGGAAGATTACGCGGATGATGTACGTCATACCGTGCAGTTTCTCGATGGCAAGAACAGTGAGATCATCGATGAACTGGCGCAACGCATGGAAACGGCGGCGGACGCACAGGAGTATGAAACAGCAGCCCGGTTCCGTGATCAGATCATCAGTCTGCGCCGCGTCCAGGAACGCCAGTATGTCAGCGGTGAGCGCGGTGACCTGGATATTATCGCGGCGGTGGTGGAGGGTGGCAGTGCCTGTGTCCAGGTGTTTTTTATTCGCAGCGGGCGTAATCTCGGTAACAAGACCTTCTTTCCGCGTGTGCCGTTGGATGCGGATATCGGTGATATTTTGTCCGCCTTTGTCGCGCAGTATTATCTGGGACGCGAAACTCCGAGTGAACTACTCGTCAACGCCGATCTGACTGACGCAGACTGGCTGGAACAAGTCCTTAGCGAGCAATCCGGTCATCAGGTTGCTGTGCGCTGTCGCGTCCGTAGCGAACGCGCCCGCTGGTTAACGATGGCCGAGCAAAATGCCCAGCATGCCCTACAAGCGCGGCTGGTCAGCCGAGCCGGGATGGCGCAGCGATTTGAGGCGTTACAACAGGCCTTGGGCAGCGACGACCCGATCGGGCGCGTAGAATGCTTCGATATAAGCCACACTAGTGGAGAGGCGACGGTCGCCTCCTGTGTAGTATTCAATCAGGAAGGCGCCGTAAAATCCGACTACCGCCGCTTCAACATTGAAGGGGTAGAGCCGGGCGATGATTACGGCGCGATGGCTCAGGCGCTCCTGCGCCGTTATACCCGCCTCAGTGCCGGCGAAGGGCAGATCCCGGATTTGGTCCTGATCGACGGTGGTAAAGGCCAACTCGCGGCAGCGGAGAAGGTCATGGAAGAACTGCAGATGACATCGGTACCGCTAGTGGGAGTCTCAAAAGGGCGCGAGCGTAAACCTGGCTGGGAAGTGCTGCATATTCAAGATGGCACAGAGATACGCCTTGCAGCCGATGATCAGGCGTTGCACCTGATCCAACAGATCCGCGATGAGGCGCATCGGTTTGCCATCACCGGCCATCGTCAACGGCGTGCGCGCAGTCGCACCGAGTCGCCCCTGGAGGCGATACCGGGGATCGGTCCAAAGCGACGCGCGCAATTGTTGCGTCAATTCGGGGGCATGCGTGAAATAGCGCGCGCTGGTGTAGAAGATCTGACCAAAATCAAGGGTATCAGCCGCGAACTGGCGCAACAGATTTATGATGTCTTCCACGGCGAAGGCAATTGATGTGCGAATGAACAATGGAACAATGAATGCGCCATAACATACCCAATCTACTCACACTGCTGCGCATCGCATTGATACCGGTGTTCGTGGTGGTGTTCTATCTGCCGTTCAATTGGGTGCATGCATGGACCGCGGCCATCTTTGGTTTGGCAGCCGCGACCGACTGGCTGGATGGCTACTTGGCGCGACGGCTTGGCCAGATGTCGGCCTTTGGCGCCTTTCTGGACCCGGTGGCCGACAAACTTATGATCGCTGTGGCACTGGTGTTACTGATCGACGTCAATCCGACCGGGATGCACGGCGGGATACTGGCCATGCCGGCGGCGGTCATCATCGGTCGTGAAATCGCCATTTCTGCCTTGCGTGAATGGATGGCCGAGCTGGGTGAACGTGCACATGTTGCGGTGTCTATGATCGGCAAGGTTAAGACCACCGCCCAGATGATCGCCCTGTTGCTGTTACTCTATCAAAAGCCCCTCTGGGGCATACCGACCATTACGCTGGGAATGGTGGCGCTCTATGTGGCCGCCATCCTCACCCTCTGGTCCATGGTTATTTATTTACGGGCGGCCTGGCCAGTGCTGATGCGGGATTAATGCCCCTATGTGGCAATAACCGGACGAATCAGCTTGACAGCACAAGACCGGTCGCTAAAATACGGGGCTCTTCGAAGCGGGAATAGCTCAGTGGTAGAGCACAACCTTGCCAAGGTTGGGGTCGCGAGTTCGAATCTCGTTTCCCGCTCCAAATATTTGAGGCTTCGCATAGAAACCTCGGTCGTGGTCACCGCGCCAGCCGGGGTTTTTTTGTCAGTAGCGATGCGAAGCTTACCGTCTTTGGCTGGGTGGCAGAGTGGTTATGCAGCGGCCTGCAAAGCCGCGTACCTCGGTTCGATTCCGGGCCCAGCCTCCATTCTTTATCCTCCCCCCGCCATACGGCTACAATGCGTGCTTCGCGCATCACCATGCATCCGCCCGGATGGCGAAATTGGTAGACGCAAGGGACTTAAAATCCCTCGGTGGCAACACTGTGCCGGTTCGACCCCGGCTCCGGGCACCATTATTAAAAATCAACCTTTTACAACTTCCGGCCACTTCTTCCTTCTTTTTACATAAAAACAGCAGTTTATAAAGATTTAGGCACTTTCTCTACTCAGCGTTTTCCCTCTTTTTCCGGGTTATTGTATGATCCGTTTACGCCAGATTTACGCCATTGGCGTAAATCAAGGGGGACCGTACATGGCGACATACAGAAAGCGGAACGGCGGTTGGCGTGCGGAAGTTTGCATTAAAGGCGCGCGCGCATCGGCGACGTTCACCACCAAGCTGGAGGCCCAGGCCTGGGCGGCACAAGAAGAGACCAAATTGCGGGAAGACTCGGCCGGGAAGGTGCCGAATAAGCCGTTCCGCAACCTACTCGATCGTTACAGTCGCGAGGTCAGTTCGACGAAGCGTGGTGTTGTCCGAGAGCAGAGGATGATCAACGTCATTCTCCGCGATCCAATCGCTGACGTGTCGTTGCGCATGCTCGCGCCGACGGATCTCGCTGCCTGGCGTGACCGCCGCTTGAAGAAGGTCTCCGGCTCAACAGTGGAACGAGAGATGACGATTCTTTCGCATGCCTGTTCGGTTGCGCGGCGCGAGTGGGGCTGGCTGCGCGTCAATCCTGTCAGCGATGTGAGGCGGCCACCGCCCACGGCGGCACGTACCCGGCGGCCGACAGAGGAAGAGACGAAGAGACTGTTGCATGCGCTCGGATATTCGCGAGAAACTCCACCGGAGAAGTCATCGGCGCGCGTCGGCGCGGCCTATCTCTTCGCTATCGAGACGGCGATGCGCGCGGGT
>JBGSOE010000030.1:0-16178 GCA_041739295.1 Thiohalobacterales bacterium
ACATCTCGCAAGACGACCAATGGAAGACCTTCATGCTGCTCGGTTATGGCATCCGTTCTGAGCAAAACCTGCGGCACTGTCCCTCAACCGAGAACGCGTTGCGGCATATCCCGGGCATCCGTACCGCGTTTTTTTCCATTCTTCTACCGGGCAAACGACTACCGCCGCATCGCGGCCCGTACAACGGCGTACTGCGCCTGCATCTTGGTTTGATCGTCCCGCAACCCGCCGAGCAGTGTTCGATTCGCGTCGAGTCGGAACACCGTCATTGGCAGCCAGGCGAGATGCTCATTTTCGATGATGCGCTGAACCATGAGGTGCACAACGATACCGACGGCGTGCGTGTCGTGCTGTTCATCGACTTCCTGCGTCCGTGTCATTGGCCGGTGAGCTGGCTGAACCGGGTCGTCGTTTTCGTCGCGCGCTTCAGTCTGCTGGTGCGCAATGCCCGTCGTAATCAAGAGCGCTGGGAACATGAATTTTCTTCCAATGCCGAAGTCTCACCTGAACAACATAAGATGCCGCCATAAAATACTGGAGATCATTATGAAACGATCACTCAAAAATATTTTTCTCGCCTGCCTGCTCTGTCTTCTGCCGGCCTTGACTGTCCAGGCCGAGGAGCAGGCATCTGTGCCAAACCTCAGTGAGCGGATCAGCGATTTCCAATCCCAACGACCGGCTCCGGAACCACGCAAACGCGCCATCATGGATAAGGCCGCGAGCGATCTGGCGATAGCCATGCCTGAACCCGGTATCAAAGTCGGGAGTCGCGCCCCGGATTTCAGGCTGCCCGATGCGCTAGGTACCACGGTGCGGATGAAGGACCTACTCGCACAAGGCCCGGTGATTCTGACGTTCTATCGTGGTGCCTGGTGTCCCTATTGCAACCTCCAGTTACATGCGTTGAAGGAAAGTCTGCCGCTCTTCCAACGTTACGGCGCGCAACTGGTTGCGATCACACCACAAACCGCTGACCACTCACGCGCACAGATCGAGAAGGATGCCTACCCCTTCCTCATCCTGAGCGATCTCGACAACAGTGTGATGCAGGCCTACAACCTGTACTTCGAAGTGCCGGAAGCATTACGCGAGATGTATATACAGGATTTCAAGCTGGACATCGCGGATTACAACGGCACAGGCCGCTACGGTCTGCCTGTGCCCGGCACCTTCGTCATCGATCGCCAAGGGATTGTGCGCGCGGCCTTCGCCGATACTGACTACAAAAAGCGCATGGAACCGGCGGCCATCATCGCGGCCCTGGCGAACCTCGAATCCATCTCGAATCCACGCGAAGAATCGATCCAATGAAATACCTTCCACTGCTTGCCATTTTTAGCCTCTGCGTCTCCCTGGCGCAGGCCACACCCAATGTTTTCACGAATCCCATCGGCATGGAATTCGTCGAAATTCCAGCCGGTGCATTCATGATGGGGACGGAAAATCTGGAGGAGGCTGCCGCCGAAAACCCCGAGGACGGCATCGACATCGTACGTGACGAAACCCCCATACATCGAGTCGAACTGCGCGAACCGTTTTTTCTCGGTATCACCGAGGTGACACAGAAGCAATGGCTGGAAGTCATGGATACAAAACCGGGGCCTGCTGAATACTGGACAACCGCCGAATGGCAACGGCTACCCGTCGTCTCCGTGAGCTGGCAGGACGTCGATCGCTTCATCCTCAAGCTGCATGAGCGTGACCCGAAGACCCGCTATCGCTTGCCGACGGAAGCCGAGTGGGAGTACGCGGCGCGTGCCGGCACGCAGGGCCTTCGCCCCATGACAGTCAAGGAACTGCCCGACTACGCCTGGTATATCGCCAACTCAGGTGACTTTCCGCACCCGGTAGCCACACGCAAACCCAATCCCTGGGGGCTATATGACATGCTGGGCAATGTCTGGGAATGGACGCAGGACTGGTACACGCCTAACACCTATGCAGAGTCTTCCACCGTGAATCCACAGGGACCGAGTGATGGTGGAAAACGCGTTAGGCGTGGAGGTTCCTATCACTGTCCACAGCATATGGTACGTCCCGGATATCGTGGCGCAGACACACCGGAAGCTGTGTATTCAGTCATCGGCTTCCGCTTAATCGCGACACCTGCGGGAACCCATCATCAGTAATGTGGTCCGCTCCATACATCAATGGAGCACCTATATGCCGAGCCTACCCATGCAAGAATCTAAAGCTCTTATTTGCCAGCATCACAACACCACCCTGCCAAAGCGGGTCGTGCTGATACTGGGCGCGCTACTGCTGTCTTCTGTAGCGCTGGCCAGCCCCAATAAAAATGGCTTCGATCTGAACGACGCACTCATTCCAATCAGGGCCATCGAGTCCGGTGGACCAGGTCGTGATGGTATACCTGCATTGGATAAGCCACGCTTCGTCGCAGCGGATGATGCACGATTCCTGAGTCCCACGGACCGTGTACTCGGTATCTACCGCAATGGCGTTGCCCGCGCCTATCCCGTGGCCATCCTCAACTGGCATGAGATCGTCAATGATCGCTACGGCGGTGACCCTGTCGTGCTCACGTACTGTCCACTGTGTGGTACGGGCATGGCCTTCATCGCAAAAGCGAATGGGAAAACACTCGACTTTGGTGTATCTGGCTTGCTCTACAACAGCGATGTACTGCTCTACGATCGGCAGACCGATTCGTTATGGTCACAGATAATGAAGCAAGCCGTATCTGGACCACTGCGTGGACAGCAACTGGAAATGATTCCTCTGACCCACACCAGCTGGGAGGACTGGCGCTCTCGCCACCCTCAATCCGAAGTTCTGTCCATCGATACCGGTTATTCCCGGGATTATAGCCATGACCCATACATTGGCTACGACCGAGCGTTCAAGATTATGTTCCAGGTAAGTCGCTACAGCGACCGCTATCACCCCAAGGAACCAGTCATCGGCATAGTGATCGACGGCCTGGCGAAAGCCTATTCATTCTCAGAATTGGCCGCTAATGCGGGCGATATTCATGATGAAATCAATGGGCACGCCATAATCATTCGCTACGATGCGAAGCACCGTACAGGCTCCATTCATGATGCTGCCACTGGCGATGAGTTACCCAGCGTCACCGCCTATTGGTTTGCGTGGTATGCGTTTTATCCGGACACCGCATTCTATGAACCCGATCAGAAATCCGATATCCGTGATTAAAAAAGGGGCGGCAAGTATGAATGCGGATATAAAACCACGGCTCAAAGTCACTGTATTTTCCGACTACATCTGTCCCTATTGTTACTTGGGCTGGTTACGCCTGGAGAAACTGCGCAACGAATATGAACTCCGGGTGAACTGGTGCATGACCGAAATCCATGCCGACAACCCTCCCGAGGGCAGACCGCCGACCGAACTCGGCTACTCCGATGAACAATGGAGTCGGATGACCACTGAGCTCGATGTACTCGCCGCGGAAGAAGGTGTGCACTTTGGCGGACTCCACTGCACGACCAACTCGCACCGCGCACTGCTACTCGCCGAAGCCGCCAAGGAGGAAGGACCCGAAGCCTTCTATGCCTTACACAGACGTTTATTTGAAGTTTATCTCTGCGAAGACCGCAACCTGGCTGATGAGAAGGTACTGCGCGAATTGGTCGAGAGCCTGAACCTGAACCCCGAACTACCCGACCGCGCCTGGCACCAGCCACGCTATGAGCGAAACCTGCAGGAATATGCACTCGCTGCGCGCGAATTAGGTGTCGATGCGACACCAACCTACTATTTTAATGAGCAGCCACTACGCGGGTTGAGATCGGTTGAGGATTTGCTAATAGCAGCCCGGGCTGTGACCGATTCGAGACCGTTAAAGTAACCCGATGCTATGGATCATTGCGCTGATCAATGACGAGGTCACTCTTTCATAATCCCCTGCTAGCAGCCTGTCTGATCAGATCCATTTTATAGAGGCTCATGATCCCTGGCTCACCACGGATATTCATGAATCATTCCCTGTCGAGCATATGTTTTTCGCTGCGATATCCTGTATGCGTGTGTGTACAGCACTGTAGGTGGCGACAAGGTAGGGCACCGTAAAATTAAGCAGAAAATGTCCCAGCAATAACCCCTCACCATCAAGCCAGCGATCCCCTTGATTGACCAGATTCAAGACGCAGCCCACGACCATGGCCGTCACCAGGGCACTGCGCACAATATCCTTGGCACAAGCGATTTTTAACGCACGGCGCAGATGATAACTAGTAGACATTCAGTTCAGCCTCGAACATACATAAATCCCAAATGATACTTTACGAAACATCGCTGGCGATTGTGATTTCTCGCTGATTCTCAGAAGTTCGCTTAACGGCACGCTCGCATCAAAATGAGTGATCGCTATATCATAAGCGGACTCATATAGGACGTTTGCGCGTTGACGCTCTTCTGAAAATAACCGGTACAAGCGCCAGGAATCCGAGCATCACCAAAGCGCCGATCATTACCGGACTTAGCGGGTTACCTGATGGCGTCATCGGCCCCATCTTCTGGCCAAGCATTGCCAGTGTATAACTGGCCGGCACTATACCTATGGACGTTGCAACGGCGAAAGTACGAATTTCCACAGGCGTGAAAGCAGGGACAATATTCACCAGCCAGAAGGGAAACATCGGGACGATACGCAGAAACAACAGATAATTAAATGCATCACGATGGAACCCATTTATAAGCTTCGCGGCCGAGGCGTTCTTTTCAAGGCGCAGGCGCAGCTGATCGGCAAATAAATAGCGTGCTGCCATGAATGTCAGAACCGCCCCGCAGGTCGCTGACAAAACAATGATCAGCGTACCAACCCATGATCCGAACAGAAACCCGGTTGCGAGTGACCTCATCCAGGCGCCAGGTATGCTTAAAGCGGTCGCTACGGTGTATATCGCAATGGTAAGGACAAACATCTTCCAGTAGTGTGCCTGCGTATAACTGTATAAATTATTAGCGTCCGACCTTAAGCTCTCTAGATGCAATAGATTCTGTCCACCGAGCTCATAAAAGATCGCCAATACCGAGAAAATGATCAGTAGCAGCAGATATTTTTTCGGGCAAGATTTATACAAATCGAGCGCCTTCAAGTATCACAACCTAAGCCACATGCGCTTATCGGATCACTAGGTACAGTCATTGCCTGATATAGGCTACTGGAGAATCATGCTTGCCTTTAGAGTGACAATTTTGAATACGTTCTTGCAGTAATTGTTCAAACGCATCCGCACTCACGGGCCGACTAAAATAGTAACCCTGCGCCTCCTCACAGCCGGCTTTTCTCAAATAGTCCAGTTGCCCTTGAGTCTCAATGCCTTCCGCAATCACCTTCAGATTCAGACTATGCCCCAGATCAACGATGGATCGGACTAGCGTTGCGTCTCCTTGGGCGTTCTCCAGATTACACACAAATGATCGGTCAATCTTGAGCTTATCGAGCGGCAGTTGCCTGAGGTAGGCAAGTGACGAATAGCCTGTTCCGAAATCATCCAATGCGATTCCAACACCCAGTGCCTTTAATGTACGCAGCATCTCGATCGAAAATGGCACGTCGTCCATAGCGACGGATTCAGTGACCTCCAATTCAAGATCCTGGGGCGGAAAACCTGTTTGCTCGAGTACGTCGGAAAGAGTTCCTATCAGACTCTTGCTAAGAAACTGTCGGACAGAAAGATTGATAGCTATCCGTATGGGCGGTAGTCCGGCGGCACGCCAGGCCTGGGCCTGCAAACAAGCTGTTTGGAGCATCCATTCACCGATGGGCAGAATGAGTCCTGTCTCCTCGGCAATGGGTATAAATCGTTCCGGAGGTATAAGACCAGATACAGTGTGTCTCCAGCGGAGCAGTACCTCTACGCTGACAATATCACCACTGTTCAATGCAACCTGTGGCTGATAAACAAGCTCTAACTCACCACGTTCAAGGGCGCGTCGTAAGTGATTTTCCAGTGTCAAACGCTCCCTGGCTGCCGTTGTAAGCGCGGGCTCATAGACATGAAATCCACCACCGTTTAGCTTAGCTTGCTGCAATGCTTGATCAGCCTTACTGATAATGGATACAGCGTCCCGCGCATCGTCAGGATAGACGCAGAAACCCACACTAACACCTACGAACAGTTCAAAATAATCGACCGTAAGCGGCTCGTTGAACCTGACTATAATCTCCATAGCAAGCTGCGAGGGCATTCCAGCTGATGCGATTTGCGGCAATAATATACCGAACACATCCCCATCATAACGGTACACTTCGGCATTCGGGCAACCGTCGGAGCATTCTGAAACAACCTGCTGTAGACGTTTAGCAAAAACCTGAAGAAGCCGATCTGCGATATCATGCCCAACACTGTCAACGACTCGCTGCATCCGCTCTATACCTAGCAGAAAGACCACGCCATCTTCATTACTGGCAACGGCTTGTTGGATATCCGCGACGAACCGCCAACGATTCGGTAGATTAGTCAATTGGTCATGAAACGCCATGTGTTCAAGGCGCCGCTCGGCCGTTATTCGATCTGTAACATCTCGCAAATAAACATGAAAGGCATCAGAATCCTTCAAGTAATACACAACAGCTTCATAATCCCGCTCCAGTGCTTCGTATTGCCACAGCGCCCAGTCCGTACTTTCTTCGATCAACCTGGTGAGGCGAATTCGAGTATCGGCCGGCAGTAACGCCAAAGGCATGTCTGCCGACGCACCTTGCGCCATCAATGTGGCGCACGCACCGGGATTGAAGTAATCGACTTCACCTGAACGTGTCAGCCGTAGCACCGGGCTGGGATTTCGTTCGACAAACATCGCCAGGCGGCGGCGTTTCCGGACATTAATCAAGTGAATAGTCAGGTAGTAACCTGCCAGCAATGCGATAGTGACCAGCGAAATACCATAATAAATCACGGCCTCATTAAATAAATTGAGCTTGTCGTTGGCCTGCCTGCCGCGTGGATGCATACGTGCTTGCATATCGTCAGCTAATGCAGCCAAGCCGGTATTGATGATCACTGCCTGTTGTGTAATCCGCCCTAATATCGCGCGCGTGGAATCCCAATCATTGTGTGCTGTTTGCAGCGCTTGACCCAATTCACTACTTAGAGATCGCACCCTGGCTTGGCCATTCTCAATAACCGCTATACGCGGATGATCTGGATATGACTCGCGCACAACCGTCCACTGCTTCCCTATCGCACGCTGGCTCTCCTCCCAACGGGCAATAAAAGCAACATGATCTGATGTGGTGAAATATTCGTGAAGGATCGCTTCCTGTGTGGCGATGGCACTCCGCAGGGAAGCAAGCTGATTCTGTACTGATATGCCCTCATCCATGAGAGCAATCGCGTGATCATGCTGGGCGCTGTTGTCTCTGTATATACTCACGGACACGACTACACCCACAACGAAGACCACGGTGGAGAGGGCCATTATGTACGGTAGAACCCTCTTTCCCTTGGTCATCATCCACCACCTTTAGCCCGCTGAAAGACGTCGGGCAATCAAATGATCGATACTGAGCTTACCTGGCCCAGAGAACACCAGAGGTATAAACAGCACGAGGTAGATCAGCGGCAGCTTGAAGCCGTTGTCGCAAACATTGTAACCATTATCCGCATGGACACTGACCCAGGCGACAGCTGTCAGTATAACGAGTGATACACTGAAAAAGCGTGTACCCAAGCCTACTACCAGCGCAACGGCTCCGATAAGCTCGCTCCAGGTTGAGAGGAACCAGCTGATGTCTACCGGCACAATATCAAACGGGAAGGGAAATTGATCTTGAATACTGGCGAACCAGTTTTCTCCATTGAACTTCTCCACCCCGGATTCCCAGAATTCATAAGCCAACAGAAATCTCAGTCCAAGCTGGGGAAGAAATTCACCGATGCGATTCAAAAACCCGAATACATCGCGTGCGACCCAGCGGGTACTGATTGCCAATAAATTTGTCATACATAATCTCCGCATTAAGAACACGATGCCTGTGTGGTGTACCCGTTGTACAGTGACCGCGTCAGCTCAATAATCAGTAATGAAAAGCTGTACTAGATATGATCAGATTGCTCCTAATTCACTCCTGACTCGCATCCGCGGACTTGCCTTTGTTGGCGCCGCACTTGCCTTCACCACATTTTCCATCTGTCGCCTTGGCGGCATCTTTGCTGGCATCCTTGTTGGCGCCGCATTTACCTTCACCGCACTTACCATCTTTGGCTTTGGTGGCAGCCGTGCCGGCACCGCATTTGCCTTCACCACATTTACCGTCCTTGACCTTGGTATCAGCCTCAGCAACTTGATAACCCTGATCGAGGGATTGCATACCAAAGGGATTCCCATTCGCATGCGCAATGCCGGCGGAGCCCAAGGCAGCGGTCAGAGCCAGCGTGATAGCAGTCTTAGTCGTATTCATAAATTATTACTCCTTGATTTTGATGTCATGTCATAAGCCCGGTATGGGCGGTTCACGACGATGGTCTCGGAAGAAACGGGTAAGGTTCAGTGCGAATGTTCATCCCGCTCGGACAACGCCTTGCGGATACGTTCGCGTGCCTCAGGGGTAAGATTCGGTCCCTGTGGATCCTGTTCCGCATGCGATGTCGACTTACGCACGACCTTCCGCAGCAACTGGATCTGCCTTTCGAAACGCCTGCAGTTCACACACATCAGAATATGTAGACGCAAGCCCAATCGTTCCCAGATTCCCAGAGGACGATCTTGAGTCTCCGAAACCAACCGGCTAGCATCTTTACACGTCAACATATCCCTCTACCCTCAGGCCGTACCGACCCCGTTCTGTTCGAGGCATTGCCGTAGCCCCAATCGGGCCCGATACAGCATCGTCCATAAGTTAGTCGGCGTAATCGCCAGTTCCTTACAAATTTCTTCCGTGCCACCTTCCATTATTTCGCGAAGTACAAATAAGCGGGCCAAACGTTTAGGTAAGTTGTCGAGACAATATTGCAGGACGGCCCAGAACTGACCATTTTCCATAGCCTGTTCCGGATCCCCCCAGTCAGAGAGGGTGGCACTCCAGCGACCCGTGCTGGAAAAACTGCTTTCAACGAGACTGTTATCTTCATACCCGGAATTTTCGTCATCATCCATAGCTACCATACGAGCGTCGCGCCGGAATTGATCAAGGATCTTGTGCTTGAGTATTCCAATCAACCAGGTGCGTGCAGACGAGCCACCAGTGAAACGTTCTCGTGCCTGCAATGCAGAGAGAAATGTTTCCTGCACCAGCTCTTCAGAGATGTGTTCGTCACGCACTCGGACAAGTGCATAGCGGTAAAGTGCGTTGCCATGCTCTTCCACCCACCGTTCAGGTGAGTCGAGGCTGCTTTTCATAGTCAAAATCCTCTGAGTGGCCATCCATTTAGCATTATTAGCTGCAACAACTATATTTGACCGGTCATCTATTAAGCAATAGCAACTATGCCACTGAAATTGATTCGGGTAGTTGCAGGTCTTATGCAAGAAGATAAGGCTGGGTTTCCTTCATGGCGTCAATAATCTGGCCAGTACTCGGTTAATTGCCTAAGGATAATGATTGGTTTAGGGGCCTTAATGTAAATGAGTATCTACCGGTTCGGAGGATATCCAGCTGACGTTCCTGGATACACGACAGGTAGGCGCTGAGAAAAAACCCGCCAGAACCGCGGCTGCCAAGGTCGCACCAATGTAATAACGCGCCAACTTGCTCATGATGCTGACACGCACGTCGACTTGATGACGATACTCGTGCAAATGATGATGCAGCTCGTTTGCAATCGCGCTCAGACTGGTTCCAACATCCAGATTCCGTTCAGTCACCTGTTTGAGGTCTCCCGAGCCTTATCTCAATCGACTACACGTACGCTCAACACCTAATCCAGTGCTGTAGCCAGCGAATCGAACAGGCATTTAACAATTTCGACATTCTCTTCTCCAGGTTCAATAAACAGCTCCAGCAAGCCGGAGTTTGTAGAGCATGGCGCGTCCAACCTCGACAATGAGTTCCGGTGTCCGATGTTTAAGCTCCCGGGCGATCTGCAGCATAGCCTCGCGCCCACTCATCTCCGAATCGCGGATCAGCTCCAGCAACTGCGCAGAAACTGGGCTCAATGCAATGAACCGGACAGCATGTTCTGCATCGCGATAAACCAGATACCAGTTATTGCCTTCATCACGCCCATCCGGTCTATAGCGTGGCCGGATGCGGTGCACCGGGTAGTGGTAACAGACCAAGCGTGCGGTGGAATTAAGTCGGGGCCGCTCCGCTAGGAGATCCTGCCGAGTGTCTGCATCCGCCGGAATGGCATCCTCAGGGGTGACCGATACCGCCAGTTCCACCCATTCGTAGTGCATGAACTCGTACAGATAGGGCCGCTGCGGGAACAATTCGGCCGCCCGCGGCTCGAACCACGCCAGGAACTCACCAGGGATGTCGCGGAACAGCGGCGAGTGGCAGCGGTGTTCCACGAAAAAGCTCCGGACCAAGCGACCCCAGGCGCGTGCGCCGAGCAGCTTGCGGGTGATTGGATAACAGGCCAGTAGGAAGCCTTCCAGGTTATTGAATAACAGCTTCTCGTAAACGCGCATGCGCCGGGCGGGCACGCCGTGCGGACGCGGCTGACGGCGCGGATCGCGAATACGTGTCGCAAAGGCAGCTTGGAAGGCCCGGAAATTGGGGACGTCAGGCGACACGGACATGACGCTTTTCTCGATGCAGGCATTGCAGGACACGGATATGCCGGACCTCGTCAAGCAGTTCGTCCAAGGACGGCAGATTGAAATCGCGTTCCAGCAGCGTCGGCGGTGTTCCCAGATAGGCGTAAGTTTTTTCCAGCAGCCGCCACACCGGATTGATCACTTCGGCACCGTGAGTATCAATGATCAGGTCCTCGGCCTCGCGGTAATGGCCAGCGACATGTACATAACCCACGCGTTCGGCGGGCAGCGCTTTGATAAAGGACCAGGGATCGAAGCCGAAGTTAACGCTGTTGACGTAGACATTGTTCACATCCAGATGCAGATCGCAGTCGGCCTCGTCGAGCACGGCACGAATGAATTTGCTCTCACTCATCTCTGCCATCGGCGGCGCGACATAATAGGAAGCATTCTCCACGGCGATGCGACGTTCCAGGATCTCCTGGGTACGACGGATACGCGCGGCGACGTGATGAACAGCGTCTTCGGTGAAGGGGATCGGCAGCAGATCGTAGAGATGCCCGTCATCGCTGCACCAGGACAGATGTTCCGTGTAGAGCGTAATGCCGTGTTCGTCCAAGAAGCGCTTGACGCGAGCGAGAAATGCCTCGTCCAACGGCGAAGATCCGCCGAGCGACAGCGATAACCCGTGCGCAACCAGCGGACGCTGTTCGGCGATCGCATGTAGATCCCTGCGCCACGCGCCGCCCATGTCAATCCAGTTCTCGGGCGCGAGCTCCAGAAAATCGATCACATCGGGGATGCTGGACCTGAGGTAGGGAAGAAGCTCCCGCCTCAGACCGAGCCCCGCGCCATGCACCTGTACTTTCTGCATAGCGTGCTCCTGTTGTTGACTCAATGTCACTCGCCAGTACGCCCTACTTGGCGCCGCCACACTTGCCTTCACCGCACTTCCCGTCTTTGGTCTTGGTGTCGGCCTTGCTGCCACATTTGCCCTCGCCGCACTTCCCATCTTTAGCCTTGGTCTCGGTTTTGCCGCCGCACTTACCCTCGCCACATTTTCCTTCTTTAGCCTTCGTATCGGCCTCGGCCACCTGATAGCCCTGATCGAGGACCTGCATGCCGAAGGGGTTGTCTCCGGCAACGGCCATACCAGACAGTCCAAGAACAGCAGACAATGTGCATAAAGCAGAAATTTTGGTCACCTTCATATCGAATCTCCTAAACATGTGAATGGATAGTGCGTTATCCACGCATGGTGTTTATCAACAGCAATAAGGCTAGCTATTTAGAGTCCCGAAAACTATGTCGTAGACGCCTGGAGTCATGCCTGATCGTCCAAGCTTAATTCCGCCCAGCGATCACTCCGCCATCAACATCCCAGATTGCACCTGTAACCCAGCTGGCGTCATCACCAAGTAAAAATGCGATGGCCTTGGCGACATCGTCCGGTGTTCCAATCCGGCCGATAGGATGAAAAGCGTTAAATGCGGCCAGTGTCTCGTCAACCATAGTTGGGTCAATGAAATGTTCATAGATGGGGGTTTTGACCACGGCCGGTGATACTGCGTTTACACGGATGTTCTTATCAGCAAGTTCCATAGCCAAATGCTGCGTCAGGGCATGCAGGCCCGCCTTGGCCATGGAGTATGCGGAAGACGGGGTTGCCTTAATGGCTTGCTTGGCCCACATCGAACCGATGTTCACAATCGAGCCACCACCATTCGCCGCCATGTTCTTTGCCACTGCTTGGGAAATAAAGAATGTTGAGCGGTTAAGGTCTAGATATCTGTCATAGTCATCCTGCTCATGCAAGAGGAATGGGGTCGGCTTGAAGTACCCCGCTGCATTCACGAAATACTTGATATGTCGGTCCTGGTTTTCGGCATAGGCAATAACGCGCTGCACATCACCCGGGTTATAGAGATCAGCCTGGATAGCTTCGACATCGCCATGTGCGGCCAGTTCGCGCTCTGCCGCGACCAGCTTGCTCATCGAGCTGCCGGCAATGACGGTCTTCACACCCTTGCCCGACAATAGCTTTGCCTTAGCAAAACCTATCCCACTGCTCCCACCAACAATTAACGCTGTACTCTGAGCCGAGTTTTTCATAAGGTTTCCTATCTTCAGTAGTGACTGGAGACGCTAGGTTAAGTAGTTCATATGCGTGCTGAAAAGTAGTTACAAATCGGTACGTCAGGCACTTTGTGGTACAGATTCATGAGCAACCAAGAAAAACTTTTATCCAGAAAATCCATTCCTGAGCAGACCGCGCGCATGGTTGAAACGATTTTCGGCTGCAAATGGTCGATCACCGTGTATCAGCTCCTTGCGAATGGGATTAATAGACCGGGCGATATGGTGCGAAGCGTTGATGGATTGACGACGAAGGTGCTCAACGCCTGCCTGCGCAAGAACATGGAATTCGGCATCATCGAGCGGATTGCCTACGACGAATCCCCTCCACGTGTCGAGTATGTGATCACGCCGTTCGGCACGAAGTTTATCCGCATCCTGGATGAGCTGGAGAAACTTCAGACCGAGATTAGCAATGAGTCTTTTGGTGAATGCGGGACAGAGTCGACAGATCAATCTCAAGACTGATGGCTCTCGCCTACCGCGCGGATATGGCCAACGTGTTACCTATGCCTGCAAACAACATCCGAGGTAAACCGATACACGGTGGTGCGATAGCGCTGATGAAGAGACGTCCAACACAGTTCAGCCATGCAACATCGACATTTTCATTCTCACATTCCCGGCATGCCAACGTAACCGTCGAGACGGCGGACATCCCCGAACCAGCGCAGGATGTTGGCATACAGTGCAATGTCGACATGCCCCTCCGGGGAGAGTGCGAGGTAGGGATAGACTGCCAGATCGGCAATACTCACTTCGTCGCCAACCAGCCAGCGTGTTTGTGCAAGTGCAGCGTTGATGATCTGTAGCGTCGCAACAGTGACCTTCTCGGCATACGGCAGGTCGATCGAGCGTGTCCACTTGTGATGTGCTCGCAGACTGTTCGGTCCGGCCGCTATCTCGTTGGCTGCGGTCGACAGCCAACCGACGATTCTAGCCAGGCGAACCTGATCCCGTGGCCACCACATTTCCCCGCCGTAGCGGCTGGCGAGGTAGACGAGAATGGCCTGGCTGTCGCGGATCACGGCATCGCCATCGACCAGCGTAGGCACCTCTCCAAAAGGGTTCAGTGCAAGGTAGGCAGGCATATGCTGTTCGCCGGCGGCAAGATCCACGGCAACCTTTTCGTACGGCAGGCCGAGCATCGAAAGCAGCATGCGAACCTTGTGGCAGTTGCCCGACAGGGCGACTTCATGGAGCTGGATCATCCGGCGATTCTCCTCGTATCAATAGAATGATTCATGCTGCACACGCTCCGGCGCGATGCCGAGCCGACCTGCGGCGGCACGCACCGCCTCGATCAGCGCGACCGGGCCGCAAACATAGAACACGGCATCACCGGCGGCACGCCGCAAAACTTCGGTGACATCGAGGCGTCGATGACCGGGAACACGGCTGAAATAAGTGTAATAACAGCTCGTCAATTCGACGGCGAGCTGGTCACGGTAGGCCATATCCGCGGGGGTCCGCCCCGTGTAGTGCAATTCGAATGGTATGTTGCTGCTCCGCAGCGCCTGTGCCATGGCCTTGATCGGCGTAATGCCGATGCCGCCGGCAATCAATACCGCGGGACGCAAATCGGCATGCAGCGAAAAATGGTTGATGGGCGGCGCGACGCGCAACTGCGTGCCGATCCGCCAAGTCTCGTGGATCCTTCGTGAACCTCCGCGACCATCGCTCTCGCAAAGCACGGCTATTTCGTAGATGTCGTGGCGCCCGGGATGCGTCACGAGTGAATACTGTCTTGTGACCACCGATCCGTCGGCGAGTCGCACTGGTACTTGGAGGTGAGCACCGGCCTCAGCCGGGGGCAATTCGCCCCAATTTTCGGCGTGCAGTTCATAGGCACGGATACGCGGCGTCATCTGGCGGACACCGGTGACTGTCAGCGCGAGTTCACCGTTACCGATCGGTTCCTCAGCCTGCGCAGGCGGCTGTGAATCTTGCGCCGACCTGGCCTCCTGGATGCGTTGCGCGATCTCGTCTTTCGTATAGCGTGGCGTAATATATTTCGGACAGTTCCAATCAAAACCCTCGATGTGGATGACGATGCCGCGCTCGACACGCGCCCGGTAGTGGGGATTGTCGAGACGCGCCAGCAGTTCGGGATCGCTGTCCTCGTCAATCACGCGTGCACGGCCGAGGATCTTCAAGCGGGCCTGGTTAGGATAGTCCATCAGGAACAGACAGACTCGGTCATCACCGGCAAGATTGCCCACCGAGATGTATTGCCGGTTGCCAGTGAAATCGGCGTAACCGATCGTGCGTGCGTCGAGCACCTTAAGGAATCCTGCTGGACCGCCACGGTGTTGGACATAAGGCCAACCGGTCTCGCTTACCGTGCCCTGATAAAAGCTGTTGCTCTCTTTGATGAAGCCGATTTCGGACAGACCTAGCTCGGTCGACTGCACCGGTTCCTGCTCATGGCGACCGTAGGCCTCGCGGCTTCCCATCCGCGTCTGCATTTCCTTGACGTTCGCGGTGAACGCAATATCGGCAAATGCGCTGGTCATGGAACTCTCCTATTCGATGGGCGGAAGGGGCTGCCCCCTTCCGCGATAACCACGAACTCAAACAGCGAACTTCAGTTCGACCTTCGGAAAATCGATGTCGATGCGGCTGGCCCTGCCGAGGATGTTCGTCAGGATGTTCATGCCGACGTGGGTGATGATTTCGACAATCTCCGCATCGCTGTAGCCCGCGTTTCGCACATCGGCCAGTTCGGCGCTGGTGACATCACCGGTGTTCGCGACGAGGTCCCGGGCGAATTTAACGGCGGCCGCGGCCCGGGCATCATGACTGGTGCCGACACGGTTGGCTTCGATCTCGGCACTGTTGAGTCCGACCTTGCGACCGATTGCGGTATGCGCCGACAGGCAGTATTCGCAGGCATTCTGTTGTGCCAACGCCAGCGCGATGCGTTCGCCCGTCTGCGGGTCGAGACTGCCGCCATTGGCAATACCGTGCAGACCAAGAAAGGCCTTTAGCGCGGCGGGTGAATTGGCGAACACCTTGAGGAAGTTCGGGACCATACCAAGCTGTGACTGGATCGCGTCGAAAAGCGCCTTTTGTTCAGCGGTGGCGGTTTCGTGAGTGACGACGTTGATGCGGGCCATGATGTTTCTCCTTTGCGTACGTAGGGGTTGAAAGTCGCTGGGTTGCCGACGGTCACCACTGTGCCAAAGGTGATTTCAAACAAGAATACCCGTAGAATGCAATTTATCATTCCATTCTACGGAATAATAATGGACCGCTTCCACCTGATGAACGTCTTCGTCGCCGTTGCCGATGCCGAGAGCTTCGCCGGCGGGGCGCGTCGCCTGAAGATGTCGCCGCCTGCGGTAACGCGCGCCGTGCTGGAACTGGAAGAGCGGCTTGGAGTGCGTTTGCTCACGCGCACTACG